>NZ_JACHGO010000003.1:0-300000 GCF_014202345.1 Desulfovibrio intestinalis | reverse complement strand
CTGCGCTTCTGATTTTTCAGATTCTTCAGGACGCGTTGCCGCAGTGGCAGCGCCCACGCGGTGCATTCCCGCAGCAGGACGGCCTTCAACGGCCAGCGTGAGCCTGCGCAGGGGATCGGTAAGACGGCGGCTCAAAACCACTGCCAGAAGCACTGCCACGGCCAGACCAGCCAGTGCGCAGATCAGCAGGATGCCGTTGAGGCGGTCCTTGAGAGCCTGAAAGCCGCCTGTGCCGCCCCGCAGCATGTACTCCACGCCATCGCGGCGTTCCACAAGAACAAATTCGGCATCATTCTCAACAAAGTGCAAGCCGTCTGGCAGTTCACGCCATTGGGAAGGCACCTGTTTGCCCACCAGAAAGGTCCAGTGCATGGCAGTTGCCAAATCTTCGCCGTAGTACAGCTGGTCTCGCCCGCTGTCTTCAGCCTCCCATGCGCGCTTTTCAGCTTCAATAAGGGTTTCCATCACTGGCCGCGCGTGCCAGCCCACCAGATAGGTACCCAGATAATCAAAGGAAAGATGGCCCACAACACCAAGGGCAGTTCCCATGCCCAGAGCCAGAAACACAAAAGCCACCAGTATGCGGCGCGCAAAAACTGTGCGGCTGCGGGCTGGCGGCGTGGCTGAACAAGGTGCCGTGGCAGAAAATTTAGATGAAGTTGCCGACGAAGACGGCGATGGGGGAGCCATCAGGCATCCTCCCCATCAGAGTTGGCGCTGGCCTGCCGGGCGTCGCCTGACGGCGTGCTATTTTCCGCAGTACAGTTCGCGCCGCCGTCGGCAGGATCCGGGCTCAGGCGGTAGCCCACATGGGGCACAGTGTGCAACAGGGGCAATACAAAAGGCTTGTCCAGCTCGCGCCGCAGCTCATGAATATGGGTGCGCAGGGCGCTGCCTTCCGGCGGTTCGTCGCCCCACAGCAGATGCTCCAGATGCTGACGGCGCACCAAGCCCGGAGCAACGCGCAGCAATTCCTTTAAAATACGAAATCCCGTCGGGCTCAATCGCAAACGGCGCCCCTGGCGCTCGGCCCAGTGCTCTTCTTCGTTAAGGACGAGATCAGCGCAGGTCCACAGGCCTTTGCCTTCTGTGCCCGAACCGCTCTGCATGCGGACCCGCCGCAACAAGGCCCGGATACGGGCTTCCAGTTCCTTGAAGGCGAATGGTTTTACCAGATAATCGTCGGCCCCGGCCTCAAGCCCCGTTACCCTGTCGGCCACAGTATCCCGCGCCGTGAGCATGATGATGGGCGTGACACTCCTGTGTTCTTCGCGCAGGCTGCGGCACAGGCTTATGCCATCCAGACCCGGCAGCATGACATCCAGCACTATGCAGTCAAAGTCGTGCTCAAGGGCCATCTGAAGTCCGGCTTTGCCGTTACGGGCGCAATCCAGCGTGTAACCCAGCGGTTCAAGATACGCATACAGATTGGCGAGGATGTCCTCGTTATCTTCCACAAGCAAAAGAGAGCGCGACATGATTACCGCCCGGACGTGTCCCGCGCGTCCACTGTGCCGATGATTGCCAGAGCGTCGACCTCAACTTCGTTGGGGCGCTTGCGGTTCCAGTCCACATGCCCGAGCAGGCGCACCTTGTCACGCGGTGTCACCGTGAGATGCCCGAACACTTCGTTCTTTATTTCCACCACCACTTTGCCGCTGTGATCCTCAAAAAGATAACGGTTTTTGCGGCGAGGCAGTTTTTCAAGAATATGCCCTTCCAGTACGCAAGGGGCATCGTCCTGCGCGCCCAGCACATCGGCGGCGCGAGTAACGGTTGACGCCACGCCCGGCCCTTCAAAGCCCGCAGCCGACGCGCGCGCGTCAGGAAAAAATCCTCCGGCAAAACCGAGGGCCAGAACCAGCAGCACTGCCAACACACGCATACGCATTCTCCACTCTGGCGCGGCCGGACGCATGCCCGGCCACGCCGCACAGTCAATTCAGAATTTCCAAAACTTTCACGTCAATTTTGGCGGGTTCCATCAGGTCCTTGTCGACCTTGCCGGAAAGCTTCACCGTGCTTTCGGGAGTGACGGTGCGGCCCACAAAAACCTTTTTATCTATATCCACCGTCATTTCACCCGTGGCGTCTTTGAAAATATATTTATCGTCGCTGCCAGCCTTGCGGCCAGTGATGCTGCCTGTGAGCAGTACCGGAGTGTCGTCCTTGCTGTCCAGCGCCTGTTTTACAGTGGTGACTTCAACCCCCACGGTGGGGCCTTTGAAGCCGCCATCAGAAGATCCTGGCCCATGAAAGGCCGCCTGGGCTGGCATGGCCAGAAGGGCCAGCAACAGCAGTAAAAGTGCTATGCGCATGGTGTTCTCCTGTATATTTTGCTTCCGCCTTTCTGAATGTTTTCAGCCTCAAAGGCCTGATGGCGGTAGCTGTTACGATAATTTCCGGCGGCAGAGCATTTGCCTATGAAAAAGTTTGAATGCTCTACCTCGGCACGAGAGTGCAGTATGCGCTGTGTTGCGGCAGCGATGGCCTGCAACGCTTGGTGGCTGTATTGCCGGAATCCACCGGGCAGATCTGCCGCTGATTTTCGCCCCAGCGGCCCGTGTATGACCGGAAGCCCCGGCAGGCCGCCTTGTTTGAACGGTTCTTCAGCGCAAATTTTTTGAAGGCGTGTATAGGCAGTATTTTAATGCCAGGCGGCTCTGAAACCTTCACGGCAACCACAAATAAGTGGATTCTGTCTTTGCATGCCCTGCGGTTTATGGCGGACCGCAGGGCAGGAGGCATCCCGCCCGCCACGGGACAGATATATCAAACTACTTCACAAGGTGCAGAGCCCTGACACCCACAACAGGAGCCTTGCCTTGCTTGGCCTTGACTTTGCCCATAAGACGCACCTTCATATCAGGGGTCAGTTCCGTACCCTTGAGGGTTTTTGTGCCAATAACCACGGTCATGCGGCCAGTGCCGTCGTCCACAACGTAGTGGTTCTTTTTGCCGTCGACCTTTTCCACAATATTGCCCACAATCATGACGGGGCTTTTATCAGGAGCTTTCAGAGCTTTGGCAACGGTATCCACCTCATGAAGATTTGTCATCCCCTGCCCCTTTTCGTGCTGGGGCTTGGCCTTGTGCGGCGCGGGAGAGGCTATGCTCTGGGATTCTCCAGCGGGAGCGGCCTTTTCTGCGGCATGGGCGGGAATAGCCAGAGCGGCAGCCATAATCAAAACGAGAAGATAACGCATGATTCCTCCAAAAATTTTATTTAATAAGCGCTGGGGCGCGTACCGCGCCTCGCAAGAAGAATCTGCGCTTCGGGGTGTCAGCAAAGCGTTAAGAAGAAAAATATCCCGTCCCTGGCGGATATCCGGCGATAAATGCTCCACTGCAATCTGCGGCATACAAGGCATTGCGAGCACGTCTCTTCTTGTGAACGCGGCCCAAAGCTGCTATACTTGACGATATGAAAGAGCTTGATCCGCACACGATCCGCCCCTGCCTGGCCTGTGGCGGCACTAATGTTCATTTGGAATCCCTGTTGCCGCCAGGAAGACGACAGGAAGTCTGGCGCGTAGTCTGCTCATGCGGACAGACTTCACAGCAGTGGTCGGTTTCGCAAGCTGCAGCCATCCGTGCCTGGAACCGTAACCTGGCAAATAGTAACGAGCAGGACGCCAGCCCGGCGCCAGAGGCCCCCCCGAGACCTTCGCTCAAAAACTAGAGCCTTCTGACGTTGAAATACTTCATATTTCAACGTTGCCACTCTGCCGGAAAATACGTTTTCGGCAGAATTCACAGCGTGTTACGGCACGCTGCTCTCGGGTTCGGCGCTTGGCATTTGAGCTTTTTTAAGGCTAAATACTCAAACCGTGCCGCCACAAGACGAGCTTTCTATTATATCAAGGCGAGCAAGCTTTTTATGTGGAAGTGTATTTTTACGATACTCGACCCAAATAAAAAGAAAGTTCACCGCTGAAATACCAGAAAAAACGCTTGCTCCTTCCTGCCTAGTCCAACTCCCGTCCAACCCACACGGCGCGCCCGATAACGCGCACAAGGTCTGCCAGTTGCTCGCCGGTATCAGCCTCTATGGGCGCATAATCCGGGTTGAAGCTGGTAAGAATAAGCCTGCCCGGTCTGGCGTTGACAACTTTAAGATACACCATATCCTCCACGCCCACAGCGTATATGCGCCCCGGCACAGGATCGCGCTGCCCCTGATCTATCAGCACCACGTCATTGTGCATGATCTGCGGCTGCATGCTGTCGCCAGAAACACGCAAAAGCACCATCTGCGAAGGGTTGCCCTTGCGGTGCAAGAAATCCCAGCGAAAGGCGTAGTGCCGCAACACTTCCCCGCCAGTTTCAAAACTTCCCGTTCCAGCGGAAAGCCTGGCCTCCACCATAGGCACCATAACAAGCCTGGCTTCGCCTTCCCCCAGATTGCCGCCGCCTTCCGCCTCCTTACCTGACAAAAGCCAGTCGAGAGAGCAATCCAGCACATCAGCAAGGCGCACCGCAAATTCGCCCTTGGGCATCTGCCCCTTTTCATACTGCTGAATGGTAGTAAGGCTTACCCCCACCCTGCTGGCAAGATCCTGCTTGTGTATGCCCAGTTTCTCACGCTGCTGGCGCAGCCGCTGCGCAAAAGCTTTGGCCAAGCTCGCCCTTGTTGTTGTTTTCATGTCGCGTCCATCGGCAGTACTTACCGGTTTAAAACTTTTCTTTTAAATCCAGACCCCTAAAAAGGGGTTTTATTCACCCTTTCTGACTATATTCGCCATTATCTTTTTTTACAAGCTTTTCTTTTTACAAACTCTTATAATCACACTAATAGCCTACGTTTTACAGTATAATTTTCTAAAAATTTCATTGAAATACTTATGATTAAATCTTTTCTTTCAATAAAAAACTTTTCCCTTGATTCAAGAAATAAAACATTATAAATCCTCCAATACGCCCCGACACATCATATTCATTTCAGGGAGCATAGCATGTCCGAACTTCACAATACTATCGATAACTTAAGCGCTGTGCTGGATATCTTGCAACATACGGCCCATCCAGACCAAAAACCTGTGCTCCGTCTGATGGGCGACCACCTGCGTCTTCTTGCTCGCTGCATAGACGACCCCGCTGTTAATCTGCCTCATATACCGTCGGCCACATCGCCACAAAACGCATGCCAGGCCACAGCAGAACTTGCAGGCATGCCTGCGCCTGCCGGAATCGCACAGGGCATTCAGGAGATTCGTCATGTGCGCCAATAGTTCCACGCAGGCGGGCATTGGCCGCATACGCGCCGCCGCCCGCACGGCCAGCGCAACGCGCAGGCCCCTGCTTGCCGAAAAACCGAGCTCTTCCGCAAATGGGCGGCACTCCTGGGGGCAGGCCATGCAAAAGGCGGAACAGAAAAAACGCTGGCAACAATTGCTGGAGCATTTGCCAGAAAATATACGGCAGCTCTGGCATGCGCTGGGCGGGCACGAAAAGGGGCAATTGGAAGACCTTTGGCGACTGTTTGAAGCCTATGGTGGCCAGACCCTACGTGTGCCCGCAGCCGTACCCGCGGAACGGCACCACCCCCTGCTGCGCCGCTTGGGAAAACGCTGCGCAGGTAAGCTGGTGGCAGCCTTCGGTGGGACACCTGTTTACGTTCCACGCTGTACTTCCATTCTCACCAAGTTGCGCCAGCAAGAAATTATCGAAACCTTTTCACGCCATACCGCGCGCGGTACCAGCAGTACAGCAGCCGTAGCCAGTCTGGCCCGACGGCACGGACTGTCTGACCGTCAAGTATGGAAAATACTCAAAAAAACCACATCAGCTCCATCGCAAGGCTACCTGCTGCAAGAGCTCAGGGATATTGGCCCGCACAAAAGTAACCAGCATAACTACATGTAATACAATACAAAATATACAAATTACACAAGCAGAAAAACTTTTATGCCCGCGAAATAGCGGGCTTTTTTATTTCAATTTTCGCCTGCGAAGGGGCTCTCAGCAGCGCTGACCCCCGCCATACAAGGAAATAGCGGTGCTGAACCCGTTCAGTCTTACCGCAAGCGCTCTTTTTGGCATGTTGTACCCACGCCGCCAATGACGACGGCGCAACGCTTTCAGCAGCCAGACCGGGAGACCATGCCATGACCGCATTTTTTCAAAAAGCTCACGACTTCACCGCCCGCTGGGAAGGCGGCCTTTCTGACCATCCCGCTGATCCCGGCGGTCTGACAAAATACGGCGTGTCGCTACGCTGGGTGCAGGATCTGGCCCGTCAGGCGCGTGAAGACTGCCTGCACCAGGCCCGCAGCTGTGACGGTTGCACCGACGCGCGTACCTCCAAGTGCGGCTACCACAGCCTTGATATGGATATGGACGGTGACGTGGATGGCGATGACATCCGCGCCTGCACCAAGGCTCAGGCCGCCGCCCTGTTCAAAAAACATTTCTGGGACAAACTCGGCTGCTCCGGCTTGCCGCTGCCGCTGGCCGTGACCCTTTATGACGCGGCTGTGAATATGGGGCCGGCGCGGGCAGTGCGCCAGATGCAGAGGGCCATGAATACTGTGGGCGACGCGGAACTGGATGCCTACGCCGCCATTGCCGAAGACGGCGTTATAGGCCCCCGCACGGCTCAACTGGCAGAAGCGCTGGAACAAGGCGGCAAGCACTGGTTTGCAGCGCGCCAAACACTGCGCCTGCGCGACACATTTTATCGCGACCTCGCCGCGCGCAGACCCTCGATGCAGGTTTTTCTTGCGGGCTGGCGCAACCGGGTCAAGGCCATGAACCAATACCTCGCGGAACTTGAAAGGGAGGACAGCTGATGTGGATGCTGCTTGGCAAACTGTTTGGCGGGCTTTCCGGGTTGGCAGACAGATTCGTGCCCGACCGCAATCGGCAAAACGAGGCCCAGAGCCGTATCAATGAAGCGGAAGTTTCGGGCGCGCCCGCCAGCCGCATGCGTTTGTGGCGTTCCTTTCTTGGCTGGGTGCTGGCCCTGCTGTTTTGCTGGGAAGTTGTGGGCCGACTGGTCATTGTGCCGCTGTTCTTCGCCCAATGGGCCAAAAACCTGCCGCCTTCGGCTCTGGATCAGGTGATGACTCTGCTTCTGGGCATGCTGGGGCTGGGATTCTGACTGCAGTACCCTGCAGCCTTTATGGAGATATGTATGACAATGGACATTTTTTCTTCATCCGGCGCATCTCTGCTGGTGCTTGGCGTTCAGGGACTTTTTGCCTGGGCGCTCTGGAGCCTGCGCCGCGCTTTTGTGCGTCAGGACGACTACCTGCTGCATGTGCAGCGTGACGCCCGGCGTGATGCAGCCACCTGCCGCCGTCTCGGCGCTCTGGAAGAAACTCTGCGCCTTACGCCGGGCAATGCCGACCTGGCTGGTCTGCACAACGAACTTTCTACTTTGCGGGGTGAAATACAGGCGTTGAATGTTCGCATTTCCGGCCTGGACCGCCTTTTGGAAAGGCTGGAGCACGGCTTGGAGCGGCAGGAAGACCGCCTGCACCTCATCCCGCCCGTCAGCCAGAACACCTTTTTGCGCAAATCCGGCCTTGCCGCAGATGGAGAAAACCACTGATGCCTCCGGTGTCCCCACGCAACAGAAAGAGCAAAAAAAGCGCTCGCCTGCTGGACAGTCTGGAGCAACGCCTTGACCTGCTCACAAGCACCCTTGGCGAGGCTGAAGTTGCCGGAAAAAGCATAGACATCGTCAAGGAAATAAAAGAGCTGCACGCCATTTTACGCTCCTTGCGTGAAGAAGATGCGCCCGAAGCGCCGCCGAAAATTATGGTGGTATGGGGCGGGCCCGCCAGCTCGTCGTCGGGCAAAGGCACGCATCTGGAAAAAAATGTGGCGTCCTGACGGGCAATCCCGCCGCCTGTCAGACAACCGTGCAGTTCATTTTGATGTACTCCTGGCGGATGTGTAAGCAGCCCCCGGAGTAGAGGCCAAGCGCTATCTATTGGCCCCGCTATGCGCAGCAGTGCGCCGCAAGGAACGGGATTCAAACTTTAAGCATCCATATTTTCAAGGATAATTAGCTCAAGATCACGCAGGAGGCTTCACGCACATGCCGCATGTCATTCCCTACAGCCCACGCCCCCTGCAATGGCAGTTTCACGAAGAACGCAAGCGCTTTTGCGTGCTGCTCTGCCACAGGCGCTTCGGCAAAACCGTGGCTGCGGTCAACGACCTCATCAGGCAAGCGCTGATTTCTGGCCGTGAAGACTGGCGGGCAGCCTATGCCGCGCCCTTTCAGGGGCAGGCCAAGGCTGTGGCCTGGGATTACTGCAAGCGTTTTGCCGGGGTCATACCAGGTTCGCGCTTCCTGGAAAGCGAGCTCGTGTGCATTCTGCCCACCGGGGGCCGCATACGCCTGCTGGGCACTGAAAATGCCCCGGCCCTGCGTGGCCTGTATCTGGATGATCTTGTGCTGGACGAACCAGCCGACATGCCGCGTCAGGTCTGGACGCAGGTTTTCCGGCCCATGCTGGCTGACCGTTTGGGCCGGGCGTTGTTTTGCGGCACGCCGCAAGGCACAGACAACCTTCTCTACGATGTCTGGCAGCAGGCCGGGGCCGACACGGAGGGATTATGGTCCCGCTTCCGGTTTCCCGCCTCGCAAACGGGCTATCTGCCTCAAAGTGAACTGGCGGCGGCGCGGCTCAGTATGGATGAAGCCGAATATCAGCAGGAATTTGAGTGCTCCTTTGCCGCCGCCGTACGCGGTTCCTACTACGCACCTTTAATGGATACGGCAGATCGTGAGGGCCGTATAATTCCCCTCCCCCATGCGCCGGAACTCCCCGTGCATACGGCCTGGGATCTGGGCATGGATGACGCCACGTCCATCTGGTTTTTTCAGGTGGAGCCTTCAGGGCACTGGCGGTTTGTGGACTACTACGAAGCCTCGGGCGAAGGGCTTGCCCACTATGCGCATGTTCTGGCCCAGAAAGCGCGTCCCGCCGGGCAGCCCGCCCTTGAAGGAACATCAGAGGGTGGCATTGCTGGCCGGGGCTTTACCTACGGCACGCATCTGGCCCCGCACGATATCCGGGTGCGGGAACTGGGTACAGGCCAAAGCCGATGGGAAAGCGCGGCCCAGCTTGGCATCCGCTTTACCCTGGCCCCGGCGTTGAGTCTGGCAGACGGCATTGACGCCGTGCGCCGCCGCCTGCCCCGTTGCTGGTTTGACGCCAGCTTTTGCGCCGCAGGCATCAAGGCCCTGCGGGCATACAGACGGCAGTGGAGGCCAGGGCAACAGGCTGCTGGTTCCGGCCCTCTGCACGACTGGACCAGCCACGCGGCAGACGCCCTGCGTTATGCGGCCACGGGCTTTCGCCCGCCGCAGGACACACAAGGCGGCCAACGCCGCGCCAAAACCCATTATGATGTCTTTGGAGGCTCCTGATGCTTTTTCACTACGCACCTGCCGTCAGCCGGGCCACACGGGACGCCATTTTTTTACGCATGCAGGCAGAAGGCCTGCTGGGTTGCGCCATGAGCGCATTCAACGCGCCCACGCTGGCTGATTGGCGGCGCATTACCTCTCCGCGCCGCGGCTTGCTGCTCTGCTGCTATGCCGCTGACAATACTACCGACAACGAAGCCATGCTGAGTTGCGCCCTTTTTACGCCCCGCCGGGGCAAGGTTTGGGAATTCGACTGCACCACGTTCCGCACGGCCGCGCGGCTGGCCGTCCACATGGCTTACGGTGGTCTGGCCTGGGCATTCGCCCATCTGGACTGTGCCGCCATTGCTGGTTTGTGCCCTGCGCCCAACCGTCACGCATGGCGTCTGGCCGAGGCCTGTGGTTTTCGCGTCATGGGCCGCTTGCCGCAAGCCTGCTGGCATGCGCGCAAACAACGTCATGTGGACGGTGTGATGGTGCTCTGCACGCCACAAGATCTGGCTGAACGCGCAGACGCTTAAATATCAGCGCATACACGCTGCCTACGCGCAGCGCGCCAATAAATCTTACACAAGCAACAACCAAGGAGTCCGTTATGGGATTTGGTGGAGGCTACAGTTCCCCCAGTGTTCCTGAGGTAACACCCGTTCCCAAGCAGGAGGTGCAAAAACCTGTTACCGAGGCAGCCACCGCCGCCCGGCAGGCCCAAAAAGACAAGGCCAGCAAGGCCGCAGGCATTGGCGCTTCGGTCTACACCAGCCCGCTCAACCAGACGGACGGCGTGCGCAAAACCCTGTTGGGGCAATAGGCATGCTGCGCCCGTCACACAGCACAACAATGCCGCCGCCTCAGGCTGGGGACGCCAATGACTGCACCGATAATGCACGAGAGTACCCGGCCATCCGTGCAGATGTGCCAGCCTTGGCCCGAAGGTATCAGGCGCTCATGCGCCGCCGCGCTCCCTGGGACACGGCGTGGCAAAGCCTTGCCGACCACTTTTTGCCCACACGCTGCCGTTTGCGCCAGCAAGGGCAGGAAGATCAGGAAGGCCCCATGCTCAACAGCGGTCTTGTGGACGCAACGGGCATACTTGCCATGCGCACGCTGGCCGCAGGGCTTCAAGGCGGCCTAACCAGCCCGGCCCGGCCCTGGTTTCGGCTGGGGCTGGACGACGCGGATCTGGCCCGCAGCCGCCCCGGACAGGCTTGGCTAGACGAAGTGGCCGCGCGCATGCGGGCCGTTTTTCACCGCTGTAACTTTTACAATGCCATGCACACGCTCTACGCGGAACTGGCGACCTTTGGCACGGCCTTTACCTTTGAACTGGCCGATCCACAGCAGGGCTTTCGCTTTATGCCGCTCTGCGCTGGCGAATATGTGCTGGACTGCGACGCCAGCCGCAAGGTGGATACGGTTTTTCGCCGCTCAAACATGACGCTGCGCCAGATTGTGCAAACCTTTGGCCTGTCTGCCCTGCCGGAATCCCTGCGCGAGGCGGCCAGCCGCAATGCTGACGAACGGCGCAGCGTCATACAGGCCGTGTATCCCCGCATGGACTGCCAGCCCGGCATGCTCGCGGCCATGCACATGCCCGTGGCCTCTGTCTATTGGCTGGAAGGACGCGACGGCGGCGAACACCCCCTGAGGGAATCGGGCTTCAGGCATTTTCCCGGTTTTGGCCCGCGCTGGGATGTGGCGGGCAATGACGTTTACGGGCGCTCGCCAGCTATGGATGCCCTGCCCGACTGCCGCATGTTGCAGCAAATGGGCATCACCACGCTCAAGGCTATTCACAAGGCTGTGGACCCGCCCATGAGCGTTTCAGCGGGGTTGCGTTCCGTGGGGTTGGATCTCACCCCTGGCGGCATCAACTATGTGGACAACGCGCCGGGGCAGAGCCCGCAGGCGGCCACGCCGCTGCTTCAGGTAAATCCTGACCTGTCCACAGCGCGCCGGGCAATGGAATCTGTGCAGAATCAGATCAGGTCTGGCCTCTACAACGATCTTTTCAAACTCATTCTGGAGGGCAGAAGCGGCGTCACCGCAAGCGAAATCGCCGCCCGTGAGGAAGAAAAACTGGTGCTCATCGGCCCCGTGCTGGAACGCCTGCACGACGAACTCTTTATCCCTCTTGTGGACCGTACCTTTGAATGCATGCGCGAACTGGACATGCTGCCGCCCTGCCCGCCCGAACTGGCTGGCCGCCGCCTCAAGGTGGAATTCGTTTCACTGCTGGCACAGGCGCAAAAACTGGTGGGCGTAAGCGCTGCGGATCAATATCTGGCCCTGACCCTCAGAGCTTCTGCAGCCTGGCCCGAAGCTCTGGACACCCTTAATGTCGATCATTTGCTCGACAACTATGCCGACAGTCTCGGCCTGCCCGTAAGCCTCACCCGCTCCCCCGAAGAACGGGAACAGCTTCGCGCCGCCAGAGCGGAAGCCGCGCGTAATGTGGCTTTGACCGACACTATTAAACAGGGGGCAGATCTTGTGCAGCAGCTGGCCCAAAGTCCTCTTACTGACCCGCAGGGCAGGCAAGGCAGCGTGCTTGACGGTCTGGTGAACTTGCTGGGCCGCATGACAGGGGCGAACTCTGATGCAATGGGCCGTCAACAGACTGAAAACACTACTTCTTCTGGTCGTGCCTCGGATGACACCCGGCATAGCCAGCCGCAGGAGAAACCCTGATGGACATATTCGCGCCTTACGAACAGGCGCACAAACAGGAAGGAGAAGCACGTCAGCGTATGGAAGAAGCTGAACGGCAACTGCTCGATGCCGTCAGCAGCCTCATGTCCCAACGGCAGGGACGATTGTTTTTGCGCTGGCTTATCCACCACTGCCAGTGTTTCAGCGCCCAGAATCTTGCTGCCGGAAATTGCGGCCCGTCAGCTACAACTGACGCAGTACGCCTTGGCTTTGCCGAAGGCCGCCGCTATGTGGGCATGACCTTGCTGCATCTTGTGCAACGGTCTGACCCCGGCAACCTGCCACAACTGCTTCAGAACAGAGAGGATGAACATGACATCTGACACTTTCGGCACCGGGTTCAGTCAGGAAAGCGCCCCCCACAACGCAGCCCCGGCGGGCACTGCAACAGCATCAACCTCCTATCTTGGCGCTTCGGGCGGGTTCGGCAATTCGGGCAATTCTGTCAACGCTGGCGGCTCGTTCAGCTGGGGTGGTGCAAACGTCGCCGCCAACAGGGGCGCTACGGGGGGGCAAGCCAATGTGAACGCGCAGGGCGAGGCAAGCACCGCCGCAACGTCCGCCCAAAATATTGGCCCAAATAGCGGGCAGAATGCGGAACAGAACACGGGGCAGGAACTGCTGCACAACCAGATTGAACAGCATATGCGCCAGCAGGAAGCCGCCCGTCACACGCAGTGGCAAAAGCAGGTCAGCCAGTGGCGCGAAGAAGTGGCGCAAGACCCGCAGCTTGGCGGCACTCACATGGCCGCCAACGTGGCCCGCGCCCAGCTTGCTCTGGACCGTTTTGACCAGGGCAGGCACATAGGCCGTCTGCTGGAAGAAAGCGGCTATGGCAATCATCCCGAAGTGTTGCGCTTCTTCAGCCGGGTAGCTGACGCCTTGATGGAAGACAGTCTGGTGCGGGGCGAACCGGGCAACAACAGCATGCCCCCGCTCGAAGAGCGCATGTACGCTGGCTGGAGTTCGCGCAAATAGTCTGATCTGCCCCGCCTGAAAACCTGTGCTCTTTTAGAATAACCCCGCCTGCGCCAGCCCATTACGGGCAGTTCAGAGCACTCGGCGGGCAGCAATCATCACAATCCTGCTTCGTGCAGAAGTACCCTTGCTGAATATTCATCCTTTCAGCAGGCGCTCCACTACTGTTCTCTGTCGCACAGCTTTACCCTTATTACACATTCACCTTTCTACATACGAGGCATTCATGTCCAGCTCTGCAGGTCTTGTGGTTTCTCTGGCGGAAATGGAACAGTTTTACCGTGGCGACAAGGCTGGTCAGATCATCGAGCTGATGAACAAGACCAACGACATTATGGACGACGTGCTCTGGATGGAATCCAACCAGAGCGACGGGCATCTCACCCGCATTCGCACGGGGCTGCCTGAAGTTTACTGGCGCAGGCTCTATCAGGGCACCCCGCCATCCAAATCCCAGTGGGGGCAGGTCAAGGAAGGCTGCGGCATTCTTGAGGCCATTATGGAACTGGATGTGGAAGAGCTGCGCCTCTACGGCAGCCGCGACAAGGCTTTTCGCATGAGTGAAGGCGTGGCCTTTGCCGAGGCCATGCGTCAGAAAGTGGCCGCCACGCTTTTTTACGGCAACAGCAACATCAACCCCGACGAATTCAACGGTCTTTCCATGCGCTATCCCGCGCAGGACGCCAAAAACGTGCTGGACGCGGGCGGGCGTGACGAAGGCGGCTGCACGTCGCTCTGGCTTATCTCCTGGGGCGCTCAGGCCGTGCACGGCATTTACCCCAAGAGCAGCACGGGCGGACTTTCGCACGAAGATCTCAACACCTACATGGCCCAAGACCCCGATGGCCGCAAATATCAGGTGGTGGGCGACAAGTACAACTGGCGCTGCGGCCTGGCCGTGCGCGACTGGCGCGCCGTGGTGCGCGTTGCCAACCTGCCTTTGGCGGCCCTTGGCAAGCGCAAGGGCCAGAGCGGCTTTATTGACCTGCAAAAGCTGACCATTGAGGCCAAAAACCGCATGCCCCAGCACTTGCGCCAGAAGGCCGTGTGGTACGCCAATTCCGATGTGCTCACGGCTCTGGAACTGCAAAATTCTGACGCGGGCAACGTGCAGTTGCAGTACGGAGAATTCTTTGACTCCAAGGCGATTCCCATACTGCATGGCCGCCCCGTGCGCCAGTGCGATGCCGTGCTGGGCAACGAAGGTATTGTATAGAACAATTTGGTTTTGAAAATATTCAACTTCAAAAGTTAGGATTGGCCAACCTGAGCGATTGCCTGCGCAAAATCTGACAGCGCCATACCTTCAACAGTTACAGACGATGACGCTGTCTTGCGGATAGTGAAAGCAAAGCCTGCAACCCTGCTCTGCTCTGGACAACATTTTCTCAGGAAAGAGCCTCTGCCATTAGCTTGGCTGCTTGCACCAGATCGATGCAGGCAGGGGCTCCTTCCCAATCCGAAGCACCACAACTGAACAAGGAGCCCACATGGCCATTATTGATCGTAATTCCATTTTTTTTGAAGGCCCGCTTACCGCCAGTACCACGGGAACAGCCGTGGCTCTCAACGCGCTCAAGCTGCCGGGCCGTATGGAGCCCATGCCCCTGCGTCTCTCCGTGACGCAGGCTTTCAAGCCCGAAGAGGTGCAGTCCCTGACCATCGGCCTTGAAGAAGCCGATGCCGCAAGCGGCCCCTGGGCAGCCGTGCCCGGAGCCGCCGTCAGCGTGCCCAATACGGCGGAAAATCCTGCTCTGACTGCTGGAGCCCGTCCCTACCACCGCTTTTTGCCTCAGGGGGTACGCAAAAGCTGGCTGCGCCTGACGTTCACGCTCACCCCCGTGAGCGGCAAAAGCGTGACGCAGGGCCATATTTTTTCCGCGCTGCTGCGTGAGGAAGATTTGCCCTATGAAAAGGCGCTGATGGTCGGTTAGACCATCTTAACGTTCCCCAAACTGATCTGGCTGATCTGCCTTGGACAGACAGTACGTACCGTACATGCAAGCCTTCTTGTTTTTCCGCGAATAAGCCGGAAAGCTGTGCATCTCGCTATGGCTTGTAGAACTGCGCCCTGAGTTTTTTTGAACCTTGCCGCTAAAGCTCCGCGCGTGGCTTTCGCGCAGGCAAAATCCTCCGCATGCCTGCCCGTATTGCACAAAGAACCACTAATACCGCCACAATCTTGAACACGTTTTCTGCCTCCGGCTGCCTTGGCCGCCGGAGGCTTTTTCTTTTTATCACTCGATATGGAGGCGTCATGACCATCAGCCAGATAGACATCTGGAACCGCGCTCTCGGCTTTCTGGGCGCACGCAGCGTGGCATCTGAACGCGAAAGCACGCCCGAAGTTTTGCAGTGCCGCCTGTACTGGGATTCTGCCCGGCGTCAGGTGCTGCGGGATTTTCCGTGGAGCTTCGCCCAGCGCAGGGCGTGGCTGGCCTTGCAGGCACTGCCCCAGGGCTATGCGCCGGAATACCGCTTTGCCTACGCCCTGCCAGAAAATTGCCTCAAAGTGCATGAAGTGCGGCACGAGGGCATCTCTGCCCGGCCATTCTGCCTTGCGCTCAATGCGGCAGGCGACGGCTCGCTGCTTTTGACCAATGCCTCGCGCGCCTTGCTCCTGTACACCGAAGACGTGCGCAACAGCCGCCTGTTTGACGATCTTTTCGCCCACATGCTGGCCCGCAAGCTGGCCGCACTTGTTGCCGTGCCTCTGCTCAAGGGCAATGGGCAAAAAGCCGCTGAACTGGAACAGCTCTATACCGTCAGCCTGCCCCCGGCGCGTGAGGCCGCAGCTTCGGAACGCAGCGAAAAACCGGCGGAGGATTCCTGGCTTGCCACACGTTGAAACTGATGCATCAAAAACTGTGAGGATACATTAATGACCATGCCATATAGTCCCAGCCGGGCCGTCTATGAGGGCAACGACGCGGCCACGCGCTTTCCCTTCAGCTTCAAGGTGTGGGACGCGTCACAACTTGTGGTCACACTCACTTCCCCAGCAGGAGTAACCACCGGGGCCTCCGGCTGGACAGCGGATATTGGAGCGTCCGGCGGCGAAATCGTCTACCTGCACGATGCCGCCCCCCTGCCCGCTGGCTGGAAGCTGGCCATCACCCGCGACATGCCCTTCACGCAGGAGGTAAATCTGGTCAGCGCCTCGCGCTTTGACCCCCAGGTTATTGAAGATGCCCTGGATCAGGCAGCGGCTGAACGCCAGCAAACTATGGAAATGATGCGCCGCGCCGTCATCCTTCCAGCCACAAGTGACAAAACACCACAGGATGTTGTGCAGGACGTGTATGCCAGCCGGGATGCCTCAGTGGCCTCTGCCATACATTCGAAAAACGCAGCAGAGGAGTCTGCAACGCAAGCCAACAAATCTGAGGCCGAAGCGCACAGGGCTGCATCAGAAGCAGACAGGGCCGGGGCTGAAGCCAACCGTTCAAAATCCGAGGCTAACCGGGCTGAAAGTGCTGCCGAGGTTGCTGCAGATAAAGCTCACGAGGCTATGGCAAGCGAACTTGCCCGTGCCGCATCCGAGGCTGACAGAGCACGGGCAGAAGCCGACAGGGCGCAAAATATGAGTAATATCGGCCCAGCCACGGTTGATAAGCTTGGTTTTGTCAAGATTGGCGAAGGTATTGCCGCAGAGGATAATGGAACGATTTCTGTCACCCCCGTAGACTTCGCCTCTTCCGAAAAACCCGGCACCGTCAAACCGGGCCTGGGTTTAACCATTGCCGATGGCGGCGCGCTGAACGTTTCATACTGGGACGCTTTTCCGCCATGCGTGCCTGTTCCCGTATGGGGAGTAACTTTCGGGGGCAGCGACGGAAGACGGGCTATTATGCCCGGCGAAACGCAGGCAAGGGAAGACTGGATAAAGTGCGACGGTGGAACTGATGGGATTTCTGGGGTGGTGCCAAACTTAACTGGACGAGTTTTGCTTGGCACAGACACCGCGAACCCGGCGGGAGCGCTGGCCGGCACGTCCAAGCATACACACACAATCACGGGCAATGTAGACGCAACTACCATCTCAACCGCACAGATGCCCAGTCATGGGCACTATTACACGTACCCGCCGCATTACGGGCAAGAGAATCAGGCAAGTGGCGGTTCAGCCGGGAGACTGTTCAACAGCTTGGTTGGGGGTACCACAGGCGCCCAGGGCGACAGCGGAGGACATATCCACAGTATGTCTAATGCGTTAGCGTCCAATACATCTAACATGATGCCTTATTTCGCAATGGATTTTGTAATAAAGGTGGTATGAAATGCCTACAGTGACTGTTGTGCCTAGTGACAACCTGATTATGGTAGACGGCGTTCCGCTGGTGTTTGAATTTCCGCACCCAGTCAACCTTCATGCAATCCAGTGGATGATAAAAACAGGCTACATAGAGTGGGTTGACGACTACAACTGGCCGCTGTCAGCCGCCGACACTACAGCCTATGATGAGGAGGTGGCTCCCTACGTAGCCCTTTGGCAGGCAGAAAAAGAACGGTTGGAGCAAGAAGCCGCCACTCGTGCCGCCGAAGAGGTCGCAGCCGAAACTACCCGCCTTGCCGAATACAACTGTGTGGCCGCCAGAGCGTCACGGTTGCGTGAGCTGCGCGATGGCCGCCTTGCAGCCTCTGACAAATATTTGCTGGCAGACTACCCCATCACCTCGGAAGAGCTTGTGGTTATCAAGGCCTACCGCCAGCTTTTGCGCGATCTGCCCGCGCAGGAGGGCGCACCATTTGACGGCGGCGGGTCGTCCACTCCCTGGCCCGAAATGCCGCAAATATAACAGGAGCACGCATGCGCACAGCCCTGCAAAATTTTACAGGCGGCGAAATCGCGCCCACCCTGTACGCTCGCTATGATCTGGCGCGGTACCGTAACTGCCTTTCCTGCATGGAAAACATGCTGCCCGGCCTGCACGGCGACGCTGCCCGGCGGCCCGGCACGCGCTTTGTGGCGGATATGGGCGGGTATTCCGTGCTTATTCCTTTCAGTTTCAACGCCCTTGCCAAACAAAATTTCGTTCTGGTTCTGGGCGACCATAGCTTGCGCATTGCCAGCGAGCGCGGGCTTGAAGACGTTGCTGCCATTGCAACTCCTTACGCGCCCAATGAACTGCTGGACATATCCTACGCTCAGGTGGGGGACATTGTGTACCTCGCTCACAGCAACCACCCCCTGCACAAAATAATACGCCGGGATGCGGAAAACAGCTCCGAGTCTGGAAATACAGGCTCCACAAACGGGCAGGCAGCGTATTCCTGGCATCTGGAAGCAGTAGCCCTCAACACATCCATAAAAGCTCCGCCTACACCCACTGTGACATTTTCCGGCACAGCGGGCAGCTACACCCTGCGCTACAAGGTGGCAGCTGTAGATGCCAACGGGCGCGAATCCCTTGCTTCGCCTGCCGGGCAATGCACCAATGGCCGCCACCCTTCCGACTGGGTGCAGGGCAACAGCGCCGCCATATCCTGGCCCGCTGTCGCTGGTGCAGTGGAATACAACATTTACCGTGAAGAAGCGGGCTACTTTGGTTTTATAGGCGTGTCGGCGGGCCTGAATTTCAGCGATCAAAACTATCAGGCCGATACCGCCGACACCCCGAAAGAAGACTGGAATCCCTTTGCTGACGGCAACTATCCCGGTGTGGTGACTTTTCATCAACAACGCATGGTGCTGGCGGCCACACCAAAAAATCCGCAGGCATTCTACATGTCACGGGTGGGA
The DNA here is from genome assembly GCF_014202345.1 of Desulfovibrio intestinalis. Taxonomy (NCBI): domain Bacteria; kingdom Pseudomonadati; phylum Thermodesulfobacteriota; class Desulfovibrionia; order Desulfovibrionales; family Desulfovibrionaceae; genus Desulfovibrio; species Desulfovibrio intestinalis. The sequence continues at coordinate 281,182 of NZ_JACHGO010000003.1, read as the reverse complement.
GATTTTGAAAACTTTCGTAAATCGCGCCCCTTGCAGAATGATGATCCTGTGGAATACCTCATTGCATCGGGCTCCATAGACGCCGTCACCTGGGCGGCCAGCTTTGGCGATCTGCTCATTGGCACGTCCGGCAGCGAATACAAGGCCACAGGGGGCGACGGCACGGCGATCACGCCGGGCAACATCAGCATCACGGCGCAAAGCTACTGGGGCAGCGCGGGCCTTGCGCCCATAATCATCGGCAACTCCATTCTGCATGTGCAGCGGCACGGCTCGCGCGTGCGCGACCTTTTCTATTCGCTGGAAAAAGACGGCTACGCGGGCAACGACCTTTCCATCATGGCTCCGCACCTTTTTGAAGGGCATACTATTTTACAATGGGCCTATCAGCAGACACCCGGCTCCACTATCTGGTGCCTGCGCGATGACGGCCTGCTGCTGGCCTTTACCTATATGAAGGAGCACGACATCTGGGGCTGGTCGCGGCAGGTCACAGACGGACGGGTGCTCTCCATCGCCGCTGTTTCCGGCGAAAATGGCGATGTCCTTATGCTGGTGGTAGAGCGCCACATAAACGGGCAGAGCCGTATTTTTCTGGAACGCCTTGCCTCGCAGTGGCAGGATCACGAACCCATTGAGGAGGCCTTTTTTGTAGACTGCGGCCTGACCTTGCGCCCGGAGCAGCCTGCAACCCGGCTGGACGGCCTGGACCATCTTGAAGGATGCGAACTGGCCGTGCTGGCAGACGGCAGCCCGGTGGAAGGCTGCGTGGTGCACGAAGGCGGCATTGAACTGCCCTATGCAACCAGCGTGGCGCAGGCTGGCCTGCCCTATGCTTCGGCGCTCGCCTCTCTGCCTATAGAGCTGGACGGCCCTTCCGGCACAACCCTTGGCCGCCAGCGTGCCCACGGCATGTGTACCGCCCGCCTGTACCGCAGTGTTGGCGGTAAATACGGCCCCGGCAGGCAGGAACTCTATGACTTGCCCTTTTTGCCGGAGTATTGGGGGCAGGCAATTTTGCCCTATTCCGGCGACGTATCCTTTGCCCCCGGCGGCACATGGACAGCCTCGGATAATCTTTGGCTGGTTCAGGACAGGCCCCTGCCCTTCCGCCTGCTTTCGCTGGTGCTGGAAGTGAACTTTTCCTGACCGCAGCGCTACACAGTTAAATATATGGGCCGTGATCTGGCATTGCACCCTCTGCCATCCGGGCGGCTGTAAAGGCCGCCAATTTTACGCCAGCGAGAGGACGCCACGTCAATAAATCCTCCCGCTGCGGCACCCAACAAGGAGAATCGCATGCTGGCCTTTGCCACAGAATCTTTTACAAAACTGGAACCTGAAGCCCGGCTTCTTACCGCTGCGCACTGGCATGAGGTGGAGGCCCCACTGCACAATAATACAAACTTTGGCCTGGACGCAGAGCGGTACGCCTGCCTTGAAAATCTGGATATGCTGCACGTCAGCGCGGCGCGCACACCCGATGGAAATCTGGCGGGCTATGCGGCCTTTACCCTTGTTTCCTGCCCACACAGGCAGGGCACGCTTCTGGCGGCGCTGGACGGGCTGTACCTGGCCCCGCAAGCTCGCGGTGGCTTCACTGCCCTGAACCTGCTGCGCCATGCCGAAGCGGAACTCAGGCAACGCGGCGCAGGTCTTGTGCAATACAGTTCACCCGCCTCACGGCCCTGTGACGCCCTGTACCGCCGTCTGGGCGCGCGCCATACCGAAACCATCTGGCACAAGGAGCTTTGCTGATGGCCATTACAACAAGTACTGCCGCTGCCATCAGCGCAGCCGTAGCTCTGGCCGGAGCCGCTGTGGGCACGGTCAGTTCCATCCAACAGGCTGAAAGCCGCCGCCAGCAGACAGAATACCAGTCCAAACTGGCTGAACGCAGCGCACAACAGGCTGAACAGAGCGCCACCCTGGCGGACGAGGCCGCCCGGCAGGAAAAGCAGGCCGGATATGAAGCCGCAGTAAAAAAACGTCAGGAAGTTGCGCGCATTATTGGCGGGCAAAGAGCGCAGGCGTCAACATCGGGCGCACAAGTGGGGACCGGAAGTCAACTGGATCTGAACCTTGATACCGCAGAAAAAGGCGAACTGGACGCCCTGGCTCAGGAACAGCAAGGCAATGCCGCCTCATATAACCAGCAGGTTCGCGCCTGGAACCTGCGCAACCAGTCCACAGGGGCAACCCTGAATGCCGAAAATCTCAACAATCACGCACAGACCGACTATCTGGGCCTGACTACTACCCTGCTCAACGGTGCCAACCGCGTGGGGCGCAACTTCTACACCCTTGGCACGCGTGGCCCGTTGCTGCCCTGACCGTATACCTGTTGTGGTGCTGCACCCGGAGTGTATGCCGTCTATATCTGGAGCAGATTTGGTTTGAACTATTTTGTGGGGGAGGGGCCCTTTTGAAAAAGGGTCTCCTCCCCCACGCCCCACCCCCTAAAACTTTTTTTGGGGGATGCTCTGATAGTTTTTACTGAAAAACGAACAAAACCTCTTTGCTTCAAGGAGGCATTGTGAAGCGCTCACGTCATCAACGCTATGATGTATTCAAATCCGAGCTGGTTAAAAAAGCGCAGTTCAGCCCGATTTTTGAATTGCCGCAGTTAGAGCCGGTTCACTTCAAACCTGCGCATGCTATTCCTTTTGAAAAAATATACAGCAAGGCAACCAGTAAAAACTGGCTGCACTTCTACACGCATGACCATATCTTTGAATGTGTCTGGAATAACCCCAAACGCTATCTGCCCATATTCAAGCGAATTGCTGGCGTGATTACGCCAGACTTCAGCGTATACCGTGAAATGCCATTGGCTATGCAGATATGGAACACCTACCGCAACAGGGCACTGGCCTTTTGGCTGCAACGCGAGGGTGTGCCAATCATTCCCAATGTTCGCTGGGGAGACGAACGCACCTATGCTTTTGCTTTTGAAGGCCTTCCCAAGGGGGGAACCGTGGCAGTCAGCACCAATGGGCTACTGCGCAACAAGCAGTACAGGGAATATTTCAAACAGGGGTTAGCTGTTATGATTGAAACGCTCCAGCCACAAACCATCGTCAACTACAGCCGGATGACGGATGATATTTTTGGCCCTTACCGTAATGACGGGCCAGAACTGATTGAAGTGCCATATTACGCATTTTCAGTTCGCAAGGAGGCTGCGTAATGGGCGGAGGCAGAGGTGCCGGATTTTTTGCCGGAACAGACGGATGGCGCGCGTCAGAGGCTTTTGCCAAGGGAACGCTGGTTGCTGCGGCCGCCCTGAACAGCGCTACGGACGCTGGTGGCGGCACATCCGGCGGCATGCTTGACGCTTTGCGCCCATGGTGGTCTTACCCGTATGGGCACCCAAAAAAAAACAAAAAAGATTGAGATGCTACAGAAGGCTTTAAAGCCGAGAGCGGAAAGATTAGCAAAAGGGGTTATGATTCACCCCAGCCTCCTACAAGAATCAATAAAACTTGGTGGTAAATTTATCAAAAAAAATCCCTAAATACTGGTGTGACTCCTGCAAAGCAGATAAAATGAAATAAGTTCAATGCAAAAAGCCGATAACAGCCTTCCGAAAGGCTGTTATCGGCTTTTTGCAAGAATTTCCTGATTGATATATTTGCCGGAAAAAAAATAGGCGCACAATAAAAAATACAAATAAAGCAAGGCAGCTAGCAATGCGTGATCAATGGGAACGAAACGATCTTTTTTGAAAAAAAGAACATTAGGCGTAGCACCAGGGCTTGAGAAAAATGACATTCCATCACTACTATAACCAAATATATTAAGTACCATCATGACTAGACAATATGTCAACGTTATTTTAACACTGAATTCTAGAATTTTCTTGTAAAAAAAGCTTGCGACAAAGGCAATGCCCACAAAAATTCGTATACATTCCGTCATGATCACATAAACAAAAGACGCCTGCTCCCAATGCCCGCCATACAGCCAGATAAAATGGTCAATAATAACAAAGAACAACAGCACTATTCTGTGGCGATTATCAACTGATAAACGCATCTAAACTCCAAGCTAACCTGTTTTTGCAGAAATTCGTCAAAACCAATACCGCTGAACTGCTCACCGCCTCTCTGTACGCTGCGTTTTTCATCAACATTCCGTCCCATGAGGGCATCAAAAGCAATCAATCTACCTTTAAATATGCAAAAATTAACAATACATAATATATTATCAAGCTCTGTTAATGTTCTTTTTTGCAATGATTTCAGGATTAATATATTTCCCGGAAAAGAAATATGTACCTAATATAAAGTATGAATAAATTATTGTCGCAAGAAATCCATACTCAATGGGAACAAAGCGGTCTTTTTTGAACCAAAAAAAATTAACCATAGAACCAGGGATATCGGAATTCCTCGCTTTATCCGTACAACCAAATAGATTCAGCACAAACATGACCAGGCAATACGCCAGCACAAACTTAACACTGCCTTCCAGAATCCTTGGGTAAAAAAAGCTTGCCACAAGGGCCATGCCCACGAAAATCCGCAGACATTCCGTCATCACCACATAGGCAAAAGACGCCTGCTCCCAATGCCCGCCATACAGCCACACAAGATGGTCAAACACTACAAAGAGAAGCAATACAATTCTGTGGCGATTATCAACGGATATGCGCATCCAAGCCTCGGGCTGGGCATTTTTTACAGAAAATTGTCAAAGCCATAGCCGCTGAACTGCTCACCGCCTCACTGCACACTGCGGCTTTCGTCAGCTACCTGCCCCATAAGGGCTTCAAGGTTTTCAACAGCAACCAGACGCCCGGCGTTGCTGCCGTCAAAACTCACCCGCCCGGTTACCCGGTAGCTTTCGCCATTGCCGTGGTCATACACCGTAAAGGGCACCAGCCAGTCGCCATTTTTGGCGCGTGCCTCGCCCACCTGTCGAATTTCCTTGCGGCCAGTGGAGGCATCTGCAAACAGCGGAGCCAGCACGCCCTGTGCGGCGCGGCCATCCACCTTGCGCCCTGCAAATGCGCCGGAACTGATGCCATTCATGATAAACGAGCGGGATTCGCTGAGCAGCACCGCGCGCACCGTAGCGCTGCCCTGCTCGCCTGATCCGGCCTGAGAAAACAGTATGGCCAGCATAGGCGGCAGTTCGGCAGCGGCCTGCGGCTGTTTGGCGCGGCGCACAAAAATATCCAGGGCGTCGGCAAGAATACCGTCCACATCCACAAGTTTTTCAAAAGCCGTGGCGTCGGCGCTGTCCACAGCCTTGCCCGCCTGCACCACACATTGCCGCGCAGCGGCTGCCGTGCCTGCTGCCAGAGACGGAACAGCAAGTCCAAGGCACAGCGGCACAAGAAAAAGACACAACAATGCCATCGACAAGGCGTTTCTATTGGCCGTGCCGATGTTTATACGCGCACAATTCAGCATATTTCCTCCGGCAGCGCCCCCTTGAGGGGCAGGGGCAGGCCGCAGCTGACAAAAACTACATGATGGCAAACCCGGGCCAGTTTCTGATTGGCGAGGCCCAGCACGTCATTGAAGGCCCGCCCCAAAGGCGACATGGGCACAAGGCCCAGGCCCGTCTCGGCGCTGACCACAGCCACAGGCAGGGGAGGTGCCGCAAGGCGCTCCCCAAGGGCCGATACTTTGCGTAAAATTGTATCCTCGTCCTGATCTCGGGCAAGAAGATTGGCAATCCACAGGCTTACGCAGTCTAACAGAACGACGCCCGGCACAAGAGTTTCTGCTCTTTCAGACCTGCCGAAAGCCTCGCCTTTTTGCGGCGCGCAAGCATTGTCTGCCTGTGACACTGCGGCAAAAAGACGGTCAAGGGCGGCGGCTGGGTCCAGAGGTTCTTCCTGACATTGCCAGCCAGCGCCCCGCATGTCCTGATGGCGCGCCACGCGGCGCGTCATTTCTTCGTCCTCGGCCCAGCAGGTTGCCAGATACAGACGTTGCGGGGCTACAGCTTCGGCCCAGCGCTGGGCCATGTCGCTTTTACCGCTGCGTGTGCCGCCCACAAAAAAGACGCAAGGCGCGCTCAACGGCCCTGCCCGCCCACTTGAACGGGTGCTCCAATGGCTTCCTGACGCGCGGCAGGCGGCGTAAGCGCCGAACCTGTATGCGGCGCGGCAGGAACAGCCGGGGCCATTCCCTGAGCCGGAACCTGTGCCGGGGCAGGCGTAGGGGCGGGCGCAGGCGCAGCAAGAGCGCCATTACCACCGGGCACGGTCAAACCTTGCGGCGTGCCTTGTGCCGCCCCCATTCCAGCCGCCGGGCCGGAATGAGCGGGCTGCTGCGTTGCCCCTGTGTGCGCTGCGGGCGCGCCAGTGGCGGCCTGAGCGAAGCGGCGGGCAAGATCGCGCAAAATACCTGCAGAAGACTGCACCGATGCCATAGCCTGCGGATCCTGCTTGAGACGGCGGTCTGCCCAGCGGGCTACGAAGAGCAGTTCGTCATCGTCCATAGTCTGCCCGGCCCCGCGCCGGATGGCGTTCACCAAAGCCCGCTGCACCACCGACTGCTCTTCCAGAGAACGGCGAAACCGCGCCCCAAGGCCATCTACGCGTAATTGCGACGTGCTGAGCTGCGACTGAGACGCCCCGGATTCACGCAACTGGTCGTATTCAAATACCGCTTCAGCCATCTGGCTGTTAATGTCCACTGTGCTTTGGGCAGCAGCGTCCACCTGGCGCAAGCGGGCATCCAGATCGGGCGTTGCTGCAACGCCCTCCAGCGCTCCTGCAAGCATCACAAAGCGGCCAGCCAGCGCCATATATAGTTGATGCGTTTGCTCGGCAGTGAAATCCTTGGCCCTTGCTTCACGGGCCACGTCTTCCATAAAACGGTCCACATACAGACTGTACAGACCTTGCAGCATGGTGGGATGAAAGGCATAGCGCAGAAGAGCCGCTCTGCCCCCGGTATCGCCTTCAGCAATGCCCGTAAGTTTTGTGCCGAACCGCTGATTGACGTTCTGCACCGAGACATTAAGCGTGCCAGCGCGAGGGCCGGGCTTGAAGCGCGAAACCAGATAGGCCGCCAGACTTTCCACAAACTGCGGGCGCACGCGGCTGTCTTCCGTAACTCGCGGGGGCAGACCAGTTGGGGCCGCAGCGCCGTTTGTTGCCGCAAGGCCGCTTCCGGGCATGGTGCCGTCTGCGGGGCCACCTACTGCTCCCTGTACATTTTGACCAGCCAGGGTACCCGGCGCTGTATAAGGACTGACAACCGATGGAGGCGGCGGCGGAGGCGCGTCGCGAAAGGCATCGCCCACACCAGCCAGAGGCGTGCCGCTGGTGGCGTTATCAATAACAGAGGCAGCCTGTTCGCGCCAATGATCGCGAGTATCTTTATCCCGCGTAAGCCAGAAGGCGGCTCCACCCACCAGCAATACCGCCAGCAGAGCCAAAGCCACAACCTTACGTCCGCCCTTGCCCGGAGCAGGATCGGGAAGATTAACAATACCCGGTACGCCGGGTTCTTTTTTTTCCAACTTCATGCGCAACTCCTTCTCTGGCGGCGCGCGAAAATATATAATCACACTGGGCGCAAAAGCCTGCGCCGGGGAGCTTTAAGCTATATAAGGGGCACTCCCGTACGGCGCTCATACCGCCTAGCGGATGCTAGCATTGCTTCTCGGGGCTGTGAAGACTTTTTCTAGACTCGTCGCGGCCGGAAACGGTGATTGACATCAACACATTGCGTCCGGCAACAGGGAGAGCTATAGTATACCTCTGTTCGCTTATACTGTTTCTAATTTCTACTCAAAAGGGGCTCGCATGTTAACTCCTCCTAACATTCTCACTATTGCCGGGTCCGACTCTGGCGGCGGTGCGGGCATCCAGGCAGACCTGAAAACCATTATGGCTCTAGGCGGCTATGGCATGAGCGTCATTACGGCGCTTACCGCCCAAAATGGCATGGGCGTCACGGGCATACATGCTCCTGACCCTGATTTCGTGGCACTTCAACTAGACACGGTGCTTGATGGCTTTCCCGTGGCAGCCGCAAAAACGGGCATGCTTTTTTCCGCTGGCATTATCCGGGCTGTGGCCCCTGTATTGCGGCGGCGCAGTTTTCCTCTTGTTGTTGACCCCGTTTCAGTGAGCCAGAGCGGCAGCCGCCTTTTGCAGGAAGACGCCATCTCCGCTCTTGTCAATGACATTCTGCCCGGCTGCGATCTGCTGACGCCCAACAGGCCGGAAGCGGAAATGCTGACCAACATGACCATCGACAGTCTGGACGATGCCGCCACCGCAGGCGAAAAACTGCTGCAAATGGGCGCAAGAGCAGTGCTTATCAAGGGCGGCCATATGGAAAACAGCGTCGTTGTCACAGACTGCCTGTGCATGGAAGGCCAGGCCCCCAAGGCTCTGCCGCAGGCCAAGGTAGATACGGAAAACAATCACGGCACTGGCTGTACGCTTTCTGCGGCCATAGCAGTGGGTCTTGGCAAGGGGCTGCCCCTTCAGGTAGCAGTGACGCGGGCTCAGGAGTATCTTAATCTCGCCCTGCGCCGCAGCTACAGCCCCGGCAACGGAGCTGGCCCAGTCAACCATGCGGCGGGCTTGAACTTATAGCAGCCGGGTAGCGATAGAGCAAAATGCCGTTAAAAGCGTACATTCCTCAAAGTTAAGGGGCGCTTGTTATGGCGGGCAGATGCTTAACCAGCCTCAATGTATATTAAAATAAACGCTGATAAGCTATATAGCAAAACGATTCATCAAGTGGCGTCCGGGCGCGCCAGCGGAACTTTCTGCGTACACTGTCTATATATAGATAGAAGACAAGTCGCGGTGCGGGTTTTCCTGGCTGCCCCCGGTTCAGACTGTATTTTGGCGCAAAGCGTCGCCAGAACGGCCCGCAGCTTTGGTGGCTGGCGCTTTTTCATGAGCACCCGCAGAACAGACGAGCACCTTCCATCGAAAACTCTTTGGGGAAGATTTGTTCCACGCGCAACAGCCTGAACCTGCCTGCGAAAATTCATCGCGCAAGCGTATCTGCACGGGCCGTACGGTCACAAGTGGAACGCCGCTTGGCCCGCTGTTTGCAACTGACGGAAACGGATACCCCGCAGGTGTCAAAAAAAAGGCGGTATGCGCGTGCCCTTCCGTTTCAAAATGCAAAAAGTGCTGGATTACCGGGAGCAGCTGGAAGAAGAGGCCAAGGTAAACCTTGCCATTCAGCGGGCCCGTCTGGCCGAAGCCCAGGACCGCCTTGATAAGGTCAAAGCAGAGTTGCTCCAGACGGAGGACCGTCTTGTGGGGGCAGTTCTTATGGACGCATCCGAGCGCTGGCTGCTTGAGCAATATGCCAAAGGCCTGCGGGCAGATGTAGCCCACGAAACCCTTCAGGTACGCATGCTCGAACAACTGGCTGAAGAAGCCCGCAAGCTGCTGGCTGAACGCGCCATCGACAAAAAATTGCTGGAAAAGCTCAAGGAAAGGCAAAAACAGCACTATGCCCGTGAGGAACAATTGAAGGAGCAACGCACCAATGACGAAACAGCAACCCTCCGCTACAAAGCTCCGACTCTCTAAGCTGTTCCGCTGGCTGGCGGTGCTTTGCTTTATCAAGCTTTCCATGCTCAGCATGCTGCTTCTTGATGTTCCCCTGCCTTCGTGGCTTGGCGGCGCACCTTCGCAAACAGCCTTTGTTCCTCCCGTTGATCCCCTGTCCGACGCGGCTGTTATGGAAAAATTGACCGCGCTTGTGGCTGCAAGCCGTCAGGAAGGTGACAAGGATGCCCAGGCCGTTGACCTGCCCGCCAGCCCTCAAGAAGCTACCGTTGGGGTAAACCTTGCACCTGGCGCGCCTGCCGCAACCGTAGCGCCTCAAGGCGCGGCTGTTGTCCAGCTTGCCAAGGATCAGGCCAGTGCGCCGCAGGGTTCGGCTGCCGCAAAAATGGCGGCTGCGGCCCAACCGCACAGCTCTGGCCCCATGCAGGGAAGGCTTGTTGACGCCGAAGCCCTGCCAGCACCGCTTATGACCGCAGGCGTGTCCTCCGTAAGCCATGCCGCAGAGCAACAACTTTTCACGCCGCCAAACATCAGCCAGCCCAAGCCCCTGCCTGCGCCTCTGGCCCAGCCCGGCGTGAGCGCGCCTACGCAAAGCAGCAGCTCCACTGCAAACGCTGCGGCAAAAAATTCTGGCGAACCCAGCTGGCTCGACGCCCTTGCCCGTTTGCCGATTCCGGCACTTGGCAGCGTGCAGGCTGCCCACGCCGCTGCTCAGGATATGCCCATACCGCAAACGCCGCCCTCGGCCCAAACAACGCCCTTTGCTCCTGCCGCGCAGGCCGCCCCCTATTCGCTGCCCGGCGCAGCGGAAATTCCGGCCAATATTCCCCGTGGTCAGGGTACGGATGGCGCGCCCTTGCCGCCGCGCGGTTCATCCGGCGCAAATGGTCAGGGCGCTGGATTCACTCCTGCGTTGCCCATGAGCGGCCAGACAGGCATACCTGCGGCACCGACGCCTAACGTGCGTCCGTCGCAGCCGACAACTGATCCCAATATCAAGGCTCAGGAGCTGGCCCGCCAGCAACAGGATATCCTCATGCTGCGCCAGCAGATGGATCAGCGCCTCAAGGACATGCAGAGCGCGGAACAAAAGATGAAGGACATGATCCGCGAAGCGCGTGGCATCGAAGACGAAAAAATCCGCCGCCTCGTGCTCACCTATACCCAGATGAAGCCAAAGGCTGCTGCCAAGGCTCTGGAAAGTATGGATGAGCGAGTGGCTGTACGCATTCTCACGGGCATGTCGCCCAAGCAGTCAGGGGACATCCTTACCTACGTCAACCCGGCCAAAACAGCCAAACTGACGGAAATCATCACTCGCATGAAGCTGCCCGAATAATGCGCCTCAGACTTCTTGTTTCCTATGTGGGCACGGCCTACAGCGGCTGGCAGATACAGGAAAAACCCAAGCCCCCGCCAACGATTCAGGGCGCGCTTGAGGCCGCCCTGTTCAGGCTCACAGGCCAGCTCGTGCGCGTTCACGGCTCCGGGCGTACGGACTCTGGCGTGCACGCTCACGGTCAGGTGGCGCACTGCGACGTGCCCGACGCCCGCGAAGGATTTGATTGGCGGCACAGCCTCAATGCCGTGCTGCCGCATGACATCCGGGTGCTGGAGGCCAGCCCGGCGGCGGCTGATTTTCACGCCCGCAAAGATGCCCTGCGCAAAACCTATGCCTACCAGTTTTGGCAAGACCGCCGCTTTCTGCCGCCCCAGCTTCGCCCCTTTGTCTGGAATTGCGGCCCGCTGGATCTGGATCTCATGCGCAAGGCCATTCCCTATCTGCTGGGCACGCACGACTTCGCTGGCCTGCGCAATGCGGGCACAGATGTGGAAAATACCGAGCGAACCCTGCTGGACGCCCGTCTGGAACAATTGCCACCGTGCGAGTTTTACCCGCCCCACGCCCCCATGCTGCGCCTGGCCGTCACGGCTGACGGATTTCTCAAGCAGATGGTCCGCAACATGGCTGGCCTTCTGGCCGCCTGCGGGCAAGGCAAAATGGAACCAGAACAAATTCCTGCCCAGTTGGCCGCTCTTGATCGGCGGGCGGTGCCCTCAGTGACGGCTCCCCCGGAAGGTCTCGCTCTCGTGCGTGTGGAATACCCTGCGACTGATCCTGACTAAAACTTTACACACTACGCGTACCATCCCGCCTGCCGCTGACTGGCAAAAAATCAGCATACCCCGAATCTCCGATTGAGTTCTACTGATGCCCCGCGTCTACGCCAGGGGCAGCAAAAAAATAATCCACATAGACAGTGCCATCACGAGAGAATTTTTCTTGTTATAAGAAAGTGGGCCTTTTATACAGGCACCCTCCTTTTATGGTGCTCTGCCAGAATAAAAAGAATACTTCTGAGCAGGAAGAACTGAAAAGGCACTCTTAACAACACTGCCTAACAGAGCCATCCCGATCAGCAACAATTCTGTCCCTCTTCTCAATTTTTCTTTTTGGACGCCCAAAAAATTATACCGACTGTAATCCTAGTGTAACAGACTGAATTTAATGCGCCCTTGATAATTTTGAAGGCCAGCGCCCCAATTTTGTGTAAAGTCAGGAAAAAAAAATATTATCTAGAAAAACTTTAACCCAAAGATTTTCTAGGGATTTGGGTTTTTTTTCATTTTTTGGGCATTTCTTGGTTAAAATTTTTGCACGATAATGCTTGCAATGTGTTCGGGCCTTTCCTATAGTTAGCCCGAAGCGGACAACCGCTCCACAGGCGTGTACAGCAAAAACGTGCCCTACTTGGGCAAAATAAAGGAAGGTTAACAATGAAAAAGATCGCTACTCTTCTGTTGGCGGCCGGCCTCGTGTTCGGCGCAGCCACAGGCGCCAGCGCCATCGACTTCAAGGCCAAGGGCCAGTGGATCATGAGCTTTGACTACGGCATGAACGGCAACTTCACCGGTGGCCACGGCCAGACCGGTTACAACGGCAAAGAAGACGAATTCGAAGCCAACCAGCGCGTACGCCTGCAGTTGGACGCCGTGGCTTCTGAGTCCCTGTCCGGTACCGTGTTCTTTGAAATTGGCAAGCAGACCTGGGGCCAGAGTGAAACTGGCGGTGCTCTTGGCGCTGACAACAGCAGCGCTATCAAGCTGAAGAACGCTTACATCGACTGGATCGTTCCCCAGACCGACCTGAAGGTGCGCATGGGCATTCAGGGCATGGCCATTCCCAGCTTCACCACCGGCAGCAACGTGTTCAACGACGACGTGGCTGGCATCACCGCCTCCTACCAGTTCAACGAAAACGTTGCCGTGACCGCTCTGTGGGCCCGCCCCTGGAACGACAACTATAACACGGTCAACGAAACCAACACCGGCAACAGCAACCGCGACAACTTCCTGGATAACGTGGACGTCGCTGGCCTGCTCGTGCCCCTGACCTTTGACGGCGTGAAAGTGACCCCCTGGGTCATGTACGCTGCCCTCGGCCCCAACGCTTTCCGCAGTGGTGACAACTCCATTGGTAAGTTCAGCGGCACCTCCGGCAAGTATGCCCGCGCCGGCATGGTTCCCGTGGGCGGCGCTCACCACAAGGACGGCAGCAGCGCCTCCAAAAAGCTGAACGAATACGGCAGTGCCGTTTGGGCTGGCCTGACCGGCGAAGTGACCATGTTTGATCCCATCCGCATTGCGTGGGATTTCAACTACGGTTCCGCCAACTACGACGACAGCCGCCTGAACCGTTCCGGCTGGCTGGCTTCTTTGCTTGCTGAATACAAGCTTGACTGGGCCATCCCCGGCATCTACGGCTGGTACGGCTCCGGTGACGACAGCAACCCCGCCAACGGCTCCGAGCGTATGCCCAGCCTGAGCGTGAACAACAATAACAACGGCTTCTCCAACTTCGCCTTCAACGGCAACCCCTACATTGCCCGTGAAGCCACCCTTGGCTACAGCATGTCTGGCACCTGGGGCGTGGGCGCGCGCTTGAAGGACATGAGCTTCCTGGAAGACCTGAAGCACACCTTCCGCGTGAACGTCATCGGCGGCACCAACAGCCCGACCATGGCCAAAAAGATGTCCAACAGCTGGCAGCCCACCAACCTCGCTGCTAACAGCGGCGCTGCTGGTATGGATCCCCTGTACATGACCACCGAAGACGTGGTTATGGAAGTGGGCCTGACCAACACCTACCAGATGTACGAAAACTTCACCATCATGCTTGACGCCGCTTACCTGGCTACCTGGCTTGACCAGTCCAAGTCCGTGTGGGGCAACAGCAAGATGAACGGCAAGTCCGACGAAGTGCGTGATCCCTGGAACGTCAACGTGAGCTTCGTGTACTCTTTCTAAGAGAACAGAACTCAAGTTTCGCTATAAAAGGGGAGCCGCAAGGCTCCCCTTTTTCTGTGTATGCTGCTACCTTGAGTGATTTTATTCGTACGGAGCCGCCTTACTGGCTAGGACAGCATAGCTACGGACGCTTCAAATGTTGTGAGACAGGAAATTACGTTTAAAGACAGAACGCGTAACGACTCTGCATGTTCCACGCAGGTGCTGTCTCTATCCGTAGTTTTATGCACCGTAACTACCAAAGCATCCTGGCCATACCCGTCGCAACGGCTACCCCCGAGAGGTAACAGCTAAAATAGAACGCACTTCGCTTGAAGTCTGCGTCGCACTACTTAGAGCATTCCGTAAGCCTTGAGAGTACACCTCGAACCGTTGATGGAGTCTCTTTGCGCAGCGGAACAGTCCCCCTAGTGAGAGAATGCAAGCATGACTGCTTACTTTTGCAGTTGGGGCCGCGATGAGGATGTAAAATCCTTGGAATGCGCCTTGCCAACGTTGCAATGCCATGCGGCCCGTCAGACTTAAGGTCCTGACAATTTCATGCCTAATCATACAGAAAATTCTATACACACTATAGCTTTTCCAGCGCCTGCACTTGCAGATCGCGACGTTAGCGCTTCACCAACGTCAGCAATCAACCAAACTGCGTTGAGCTCCCCCTCCCCCAGTCTTCATCCTTTCTGTTGGCAAGTTTGCCAATGGTGGTTATATGGTGGGCATGCAGAAACCGGAATCCGCAACTATCCCACTTTCGCCCGGCGTTTACCTCTACAAGGACGACCGTGGCCGCATAATTTATGTTGGCAAGGCTCGCGTGCTGCGGCGGCGGGTACTCTCATATTTCAGGCCCGAAGGTCTGCCCGCCAAGACCAAAGCCATGCTTTCTCACGCCGAGAGCATAGAATATCTTACCACCACCACGGAAAAAGAAGCTCTGCTTCTCGAAGCCAGCCTTATCAAAAAACACAGGCCGCGCTACAACATCGTACTGCGCGACGACAAGCAGTATGTGCTGTTTCGTTTGAACACCAAGCATGAATTCCCCCGGCTTGAGATCGTACGTCAGGCCCGGCGAGATGGCGCGCGCTATTTTGGGCCCTTCACTTCGGCATTGGCGGCCCGCGAAACCTGGAAAATCATCCACCGCGCCTTTGCCCTGCGCCGCTGTTCCGACAAGGCCATGAAAAACCGTGTACGCGCCTGCCTGTACCATTTCATGGGCCAATGCCCCGCTCCGTGTATGGGCATGGTGACTCCGCAGGAATACAACGAAAACGTGCGCAAAGTTTGCGATCTGTTGCAGGGACGCGCCGCTCCCTTGCTGGACAGCTTGCGCACGGCCATGAATCAGGCATCTGAAGATCTGGAATTTGAAAAAGCCGCAGTTCTGCGCGACCAGATTCAGGCTGTGGAACGCACGGTTGAGCGTCAGGCCGCCGTGCTGCCCGGTGGTGGCGACATGGACGCTGTGGGGCTTTTTCCGGCAGACAAGGGGCTCGCCCTTGGCATTGTCTTTGTTCGCGGCGGCGCTGTCACTGACGGACGCTCTTTCTACTGGCCGGGTCTGACATTTGAAGACGCCCCCGAACTGCTCTGGAGCTTTGTGAGCCAGTACTACAGTCAGGTCACCCCGCCGCCCAGAATCCTGCTGCCCTGGCTTCCGCAAGATGCCGAAGATGCAGTCAGAGAAGACGGCGCTGAAGGTCTGGCGGATGAAGAAATTTCTGATGCAGAAAAGACCTCACTTAGGGCAGTCCTGCACGAAGCGATGGACGCGCTTTCTGCTGAAAAACTGTCGGATGTGAATCCTTCGGCCATATTGGCCTCACCCGCTGTTCATGCCGACAGCGGCACACCTGCGCCGCTTCCCGCCACAGGCCGTGAACTGCTGGAACAGACCCTGTCTGACCGCCGCAACGGCGCAGTGCGTATTGTGCCGCCGCAAAATGCCGGGGACAATCAGCTTGTGGATATGGCCCAATCCAATGCCCGGGAAGAGGCACGCCGTCAGGAACAGAAGTCAGAGATGGGCATTCTTGACCGACTGGCGCGCGCACTGCATCTTGCAGGGCCGCCGCACCGCATCGAATGCGTAGACGTTTCCCACACGGGCGGCCAGCAAACACGGGTGGGCATGGTAGTTTTTGAAGAAGGTCAACCCGCGCGTTCCCAGTACCGCGCTTACGCCATGCCAGACAGCGGCGATGACTACGCCACCCTGTACGCGTGGGTGGCGCGCAGGCTTGAAAGCGGCCCCCCATGGCCAGACCTGCTGCTCATCGACGGCGGACGCGGGCAACTGCGTACCATACAGCGTGCACTGAGTGAGGCAGGCCAGTCTGACCTCTTCGCACTGGCGGCCATTGCCAAAGCCAGGGATGAACAAGGCCATGCCGACCGCCGTGCAGGTAACGTGGCTGACCGCATTTTTGTGCCAGACAGGGCCAATCCCTTGCCCCTGCGTGAAGGCGGGCCAGAACTGCTGTTCCTGCAAAACGTGCGCGACTCTACCCACCGCTTTGCCATTGGTCGGCACCGTAAGGCAAAGCGTGGCGCGGCCCTTTCCGGTGAGCTCATGCGCCTGCCCGGCATCGGCCCTGCCACGGCGCGCCTTTTATGGGACCGCTTCGGCAGTGTGGAAGCTATGTGCGCGGCCACCAAAGAAGATTTGTGCAGCCTGCCCGGCATTGGGGCGGCCAAGGCGGCCTTGCTGCTGGAAAAACTGGCGGGGCTGCATTAGGAGCTGTTTCTGATTAACTCTTTTGTCCAACTGGCTGCGGCAAAAGGCCATTATCTGGGGTATTTTAACTTTTGAAAAGTTTAAATGCCCCGTGCAGCGCGCCGCAACGCGGCGTGGGTTCTGCCGAAAATCGCATTTTTCGGCAGAATGACAACTTTGAAGTGATTGCATTTCAAAATTAATCTGCTCTAGAAACAGGCCCCTAGCCCTCACCATCTGTAAAAAGCACCGAGGCCCTTAGGCCTGTTTCCATCAATAGGCTTGGGCCAATGTCCTGCAATGGTCTAAGGCGGAAAGCCCGTCTGGCGCTTGCTGCCAACAGCACGTCGCCTACCCCACCCTGCCCGACCTCTACCCAGCTAATTCTTTTCCGGCTGCAAAGCTCTGCACTCCGTCCTTCATTGTGTTTTTCCCAGCTCCCCCAGCGTCTCAGGCTGGGGGATTTTGTTTTTTTGCGCAAAAATGTATACTTATTTTCCAATGGCAGCCATTGACCTTATATATAACGGCCTTATTCTTGCATATTGAGACCCGGACATCACAAGTCCAGACCGGTGGCCCAAACCGCCGCCCTGAATGACCGTGACTACGGGAGTACGATTCGCACGGGGGAGTAGAGAATGTCAGTATCTTACAAGGATTATTACAAACTTCTGGGAGTGGAGCGCACAACCAAGGCCGAGGATATTTCCAAGGCCTACAAGAAGCTGGCGCGCAAATACCACCCCGATCTGAATCCCGGCGACAAACAGGCTGAGGACAAATTTAAAGAAATCAACGAGGCGCATGAAGTTCTCAAAGATCCTGAAAAGCGTAAGCTTTATGACCAGCTTGGCCCCAACTGGCAGCATGGCCAGCAGTTTCAGGGCGAACCGGGCTTTGAAAACGTGCACTTTACGTTTGGCGGCAAAAGCTTTGACGGATCAGGGTTTTCGGATTTTTTTGATACCCTCTTCGGCGGAGCGGGCGGCGCGCAGTTTGGCGGCCAGGGTGGAAGCCCTTTTGGCGGGCAGGCGGGCGGGCGCGGCGCGCAATTCGGGCCAGACCCCTTTGGCGGTTTTTCCTCTCGCCCACGGCGTGGCAGAGACGTGGAAGCCGAGCTGCCCCTGACGCTTGAAGAAATTCAAAAAGGCGGCAGCCGTACTGTTTCCATTCAGGGTTCGCAAGGTCCCAAAACGCTGGAAGTCAACGTGCCTGCGGGCATACGCGAGGGTGCGAAATTACGGCTGGCCGGACAGGGAGACCCTGCGCCCGGCGGCACGGCAGGCGACCTCTTTTTGCGTGTGCGGTACCTGCCGCACGCCGTCTTCAAGGTTGACGGCGAAAACCTGCAGTGCGACCTGGCCCTGGCCCCCTGGGAGGCCGTGCTTGGCGCAAAGGTAGAAGTGCCCACCCTTGAAGGGCATGTGGAAATGCAGATCCCCGCTGGTTCCAGTTCTGGCCGCAAGTTCCGGCTGCGCGGCAAGGGATTGGGCGCAACTGGCAAACGCGGTGATCTGCTGGCCAGAGTCATGATAAAAACGCCTGCGCAACTGTCCGACGCGGAACGCGAACTTTGGCAGAAACTGGCGGAAACTTCGGCTTTTCAGGCCCGCGCATAGCGCCTGGTGGAGGGTTTTAGCATGAGCATGACACCCAAAAATCCCACCCTGCCCGCTCCGTCTACGGTAATGGTATGGGAAGAATTTATTCAGATTACGGGCGTACACCCTGAACGTCTTCAGGAACTGCTTGCCCTGGGCTGGATTGAAGCCCGCGGCAGCGCTGTGCAGCAGTACCTTTTTCGCGATACGGACATATACCGAGTGCGCAAGCTTGAACGCATCTGCTGCGATTTTGAACTGCCCGTGCTTGGCGGCACGATCATAGTTGACCTGCTGGAACGCATAGACGCTCTGGAGCGTTCCGTTCGCAGCTTCAAGAGCTTTGAAGACTAGACAATGCCGCCACGGGATACATTTTCTTGGTATGTCAGAGAGACAAACCTGTTATGCAGGCAGCACTCTCATAATATGCGGCCAGAATAAAAAACGAAGTCTGGCCTGAAGCAATTTCACCTTGAAGTTGCTCCGTTGAAAAAATGCTCGTGACGACGCAGTCAAGGAACTGGTGCAGCACCAGGGATAAAATATATTTTGCCCGCCCATAGCGGCGTGGCTCCGTCGGAGGAATCCATATGGATATTAACAAGTTCACAGAAAAAGCGCGTGAAGCTGTCAGCGAGGCTCAAAGCCTTGCCGCAGGTATGGGCCATCAGGAAACGGATGTCGAACATCTGGCCTTGGCTCTTACCCAGCAGGAAAACGGCATCGTCCCCCGCATTCTGGACCAGATGGGTGTGCAACCCCGTGCCCTCTCCGTTGCCATTGAAGGCGCGCTGCGCAAGCGCCCTTCTGTTTCCGGCACGGGCATGGACCCCACAAAAATCATGATTACGCAGCGCCTGGCCAAGGTTCTGGGAGACGCCCAAAACGAAGCCAAGCGCATGAAGGACGAGTACGTCAGCGTTGACCACCTCTTTGCAGCCTTGACCGAGGTAGCGCCCTCCACGCCGCTTGGCGAGGTGTTCAAGGAATACAAAGTTACCCGTGCGGGCTTTGTGGCGGCGATGGAAGAGCTGCGCGGCGGCGCGCGCGTAACGAGCGCCAACCCCGAAGACACCTTTGAGGCGCTGAACAAATACGCCCGTGATCTTGTGGAAGCCGCGCGCCAGGGCAAGATGGACCCGGTTATTGGCCGTGACTCCGAGATCCGCCGCGTTATTCGCATTCTTTCGCGCCGCACCAAGAACAACCCTGTTCTTATTGGTGAGGCGGGCGTTGGCAAGACGGCCATTGTGGAAGGCCTTGCCTTTCGTATCGTCAAGGGCGACGTGCCCGAAGGCCTGAAAGGCCGCAAGCTTTTCGCCCTTGATATGGGCGCGCTTATCGCTGGCGCCAAGTACCGTGGTGAATTTGAAGAACGCCTCAAGGCCGTTCTAAATGAGGTGGAAAAAAGCGAAGGCAAGACCATCCTTTTCATTGACGAACTGCACACCATTGTGGGTGCGGGCAAAACCGAAGGCGCAATGGACGCGGGCAACCTGCTCAAGCCCATGCTGGCGCGTGGCGAGCTGCACTGCATCGGCGCTACAACGGTGGACGAATACCGCAAGTATATTGAAAAGGACCCGGCTCTGGAACGGCGCTTCCAACCCGTCATGGTTGAAGAACCTACGGTGGAAGACACCATTTCCATCCTGCGTGGCCTCAAGGAACGCTTTGAGGTGCACCACGGCGTGCGCATCAGCGACTCGGCCATAGTGGAAGCGGTTGTGCTGTCGCACCGCTATATCACTGACCGCCAGCTGCCGGACAAGGCCATTGACCTTATTGACGAAGCGGCGGCCCTTATCCGCACAGAAATTGATTCACTGCCTGCGGATCTGGACGAAGTGAACCGTAAGGTCATGCAGCTTGAAATCGAGCGAGAAGCCCTGCGCCGCGAAACCGACGCCGCTTCACGCGAACGCCTTGAAAAGCTTGAAAACGAGCTGGCAGACCTTCGTGCGGATCAGGCCGAACTGCGCAAGCAGTGGGAAAGTGAAAAGGGCTCCATCAATCAGGTACGCGAAATCAAGGAACAGATCGAGCAGACCAAACTGGCCATTGAACAGGCCGAACGCGCCTATGACCTGAACAGGGCCGCTGAACTCAAGTACTCGAAGCTGCTTGAGCTTGAAAAGAAACTGGCTGACGCCGAAGGCTCTGAAGGCAGCGAGGCCGAAGGCCCGCGCCTGCTCAAGGAAGAAGTGCGGCCAGACGATGTGGCAGAAATCGTGGGCAAGTGGACGGGCATACCCGTCACCCGCCTGCTGGAGTCTGAACGCGAAAAGCTTCTGCGCCTGCCCGAGCAGTTGCACGAACGTGTTGTGGGGCAGGACGAAGCCGTCACTGCCGTGGCAGACGCTGTGCTGCGCGCCAGAGCGGGCCTTTCCGACCCTGACAGGCCTACAGGTTCCTTTATCTTCCTTGGCCCCACAGGCGTAGGTAAGACAGAGCTTTCCAAGGCATTGGCCGAAGCGCTCTTTGACACAGAAGACAACATGGTGCGCCTCGACATGAGCGAGTATATGGAAAAGCATTCTGTATCCCGTCTCATCGGCGCGCCTCCCGGATATGTGGGTTACGATGAAGGCGGCCAGCTCACCGAAGCCGTACGGCGCAAGCCCTATTCCGTCATTCTTTTTGACGAAATTGAAAAGGCGCACCCGGACGTGTTCAATACCCTGCTGCAATTACTGGACGACGGACGTCTGACTGACAGCCAGGGCAGGACGGTGGATTTTCGCAACTGCATCGTCATCATGACGTCCAACATTGGCTCGATGCATCTGCTGGACGGCATTGAAGCGGATGGAGCGCTGAAAGAAGGCGCGCGCGACAGGGTTATGGAAGACCTGCGGGCGCACTTCAGGCCGGAATTCCTCAACCGTGTGGACGAAACGGTTGTCTTTCTGCCGCTCAGGCGCGACCAGATCAACCGCATTGTTGACCTGCAACTGGCCCGTTTGCGCAAGCGCCTTGAAGACCGCAAGATCAGGCTGGATATGACCGATGCGGCCAAAGACTTTATCGGCGAGGCTGGCTACGATCCCATTTATGGCGCGCGGCCCCTCAAGCGCTATGTGCAGCAGGCCGTGGAAACGCCCCTTGCCCGCCTGATCGTGGGCGGCAAGATACGCGATGGCCAGAGCGTCACTGTGGATGTTAAGGACGAAGAACTTACCTTCACGGCTGCGTAACTTCTGCAAATAGATCCAGATGCATCAAGGCCCGCACAGTTTTTTACTGTGCGGGCCTTTTCTATTTTGGCAACGGCTGCGGAAAATTGCGCCGCCTGTGCAGATAATTTTGGCTCTTCTGAACAATTCAAGTAGTATGCTCAAATTTTGCGCATGGGGATGCATTTTTTCAAGCTTAAAGTATTTCAACTTTGAAATGCTAAGGTGGCTGCGTGAGCAGACGCCCGCCGTGGAGGCGTAGCGCAGCTTCAGCCGTTGCGACGCAGGAAGCTACGGATGAAGTCAGCACCGCTATTTATTTGCGCGATTAAACGCCGTAACGAGCGTGTATTAAACTTTGAAAATATATATTTTCAAAGTTAATCTGCTCAAAAGGCGGCTGCGATGCAGCATAATAGCCCACAAACGCGCATTTAAAATCAGGCATGAAAAAAGCGGTTCCAGGCCACAAGCTGGATCACAGTTGTGACAGAAAGAAAAAATTCTCTGGCGCTTTCTTCCGTAGGATGCTCCGGCGGGCAGGGTTCATGCCCTGCGTACCACGGCAAAGTACGCAACAATCCGGTCAGCATGTAGTCGTAAAGCGGCGTCAGCAGATCATCAGGGCGGGTACGGCTGGCATCCTCGCCCTGGGCGCAGGCTCTGCCAAAAACCATATACTGTCGGCAGGCCACGGGCCGCACAGGATAGACAAGGCAACTGCTGTCCTGAAGGAAGGGACAGGGCAAGGTCATGTATCTTTTGTCACCCTCAAAAGCTGCCAGCCTGTCAACCAACGTAGCAAGGCCATCCTGCGGCAACCTGTGCCGGGTGTAGCTGTGCAAGGCCAGCACTTCAAGCGGCGTAACGGGTATGGGCTGCTTGCAGCACTGGTCGCACCCGGCGTGACAGGCAACAGCACGCCCATCACGTTCTGCGGCTTTTTTCACGCCCAGGTCAACGACGGCATACGTGTCCAGCAACAGCCCCACACCGGGATAGCGGCGCTCGAGATGGGCATCTGTATGCCTGAAAAGCCGAGCCTCAGCGGGCCACACCAAGGGCACAGTCTACACCCGCAAACGGTTCTGGTCAGACATTCTCCGTATCCTTTTCCGTGCGGCGGCGGCGCTGAGGACTTTTTTCATCATCTGCCACAGGCGTTGCTGCGGATGTATCCTTGGAATTTTCTGCCATATTTTCGACAGCAGCAATGGCAGCGGCAACCGGTCCGCCGGAAACGGAAAGCCCTTCTTCCCTGTTTTCGCCCTTGTGCTTGAGACTTTCGCCCCGGCTGATGAAGTAGACGTGCTCGGCTATGTTGATGGATCGCCGCCAGATGCGCGTGAGGGAACGTGTAACAAGAATGATATGCATGGCAAGGTGCGGCTCAAGGCTGCACTGCGGATCGGAAAGGCATTCCATAATCCCCTGAATGATGCGTACCTCATTCTGCACGGCCTCATCGTCGCCCCGGCTCATGGCCAGTGCTCCCTGAGCATCGTTTTCGCGAAAAACCCGCACTGAATTTTCAAAAGCCTCGCGTGCGCCAGTGTAAAGTTCGCGCACATGCGGTATGACGCCAAACCCCGGCATATCCTGCATAAGAATTGCCTGTTCAGCCATGCTCACGGCCTCGTCGCCAATGCGCTCAAGATCCACCACCATGCGAAGCGATGTGACCACAAAACGCAAGTCGCTGGCCACAGGCTGGGAACGGGCCAACAGGCGCAGGGCCATTTCGTCAATTTCATTTTCCAGCGCATCAATGGATGCGTCGCTTTCAATAACGGCGGCGGCCCTGCCGGGATCGTTGGCGGCAAGGGCTTTGCCCGCTTCTTCCAGCGCAATGCCCACACTGGCACACATGACCAGAAGCCGGGTACGCAGCGTCACAAGCAGTTGTTGCAGATAATTGGCCTGTTGCATGACAGTCTCCTGAAAAACGCGCTGTATGTTCTGTACCGGGTTGCCATATTTTCGCCAAGTCCGGCACTGATTGAAAAATTCTGACCAAGAGATAATTGTTGTAACCCTTACCCAAAGCGCCCTGTGATGTAGTCTTCAGTCTGTTTTTTAGCTGGACGCGTAAACATTATGTCCGTGGCATTGTGCTCAATGAGCTCACCCATGTAGAAAAACGCCGTGGTGTCAGATACACGGGCAGCCTGCTGCATATTATGGGTGACAATGATAATGGACAGAGATTCGCGCAGTTCGCGTATACTTTCTTCAATTTTTTGCGTGGCAATGGGATCAAGCGCGCTTGCGGGTTCATCCATAAGCAGCACCTCGGGTTCAACGGCAAGGGCGCGGGCAATGCACAAACGCTGCTGCTGCCCGCCGGAAAGGCCAAGGGCCGGAGCTTGCAGGCGGTCTTTCACTTCTTCAAAAATTGCTGCCCGGCGCAAAGAAAGTTCCACTTTTTCAGCAATGAGGCTTTCGTCCCTGAGGCCATTGACCCGTAAACCGTAAGCCACATTTTCATAAATGGTTTTGGGAAAGGGGTTGGGCTTCTGAAAAACCATACCGACCCGGCAGCGCAAGGAAACCACATCCGTATCCGGGCGGTTCATGTCCTTGCCGTCCAGCAGAACCTCGCCCTCTACGCGCGCGCCGGGCACAAGATCATTCATGCGGTTCAGGCAACGCAAAAAGGTGGATTTGCCGCAGCCAGAGGGGCCGATAAGAGCCGTCACCTTACACGGCTCAAAGGCCAGAGACACTTCGTGCAGGGCCTTGTGCTGCCCGTAATAGACACTGACGTTGCGTGCCAGCAGATGTTCCTTCATGACTGTGCTGCTCCGTGGACGGAAGTAAGAGTGAAAACAAGGGCTGTGTTGCCGTCAGGAGCCGGACTTTCCGCCCGGATACTGCCGCCATGCCTCTCGATAATATGCTTGCAGATGGCGAGGCCGAGGCCGGTGCTGGCCTGCCCCCGGTGGCGCTCAACCTGATAAAAACGCTCGAATACCCGCTCCAGATCCTGCCGGGGTATGCCGGGGCCGTCGTCAGTAACGCGAAAGACCACACTGTCGCCTACCTGCCGGGCATTCACGCGTATGCTGCCTCCCTCGGGGGCATAGCGGCCCGCGTTTTCCAGCAGATTACGAAAGACCTGCGTCAGATGCGGCAGGCTGGCCATCACGCGGCAATCAGGGGCAATATGTGATTCTACCCGGCAGTGGCGGCGCTCCAGCACTTCACGGCACATGCCCGTGGCCTGGGCCAGAGCCTCGCGGGGATCAACCGGGGCAAGTTCAAGGCTGCCGCTTTTTCCCTCAAGCCGGGCCAGAGTGAGCAGATCGTCCACCATGCGCGAAAGGCACACGCCGTGTTTGAGAATGATCTCGCCAAAACGGCGGCATTCAGGCGGGCCGTCCAGGCTGATGAGGGTTTCGGCATAGCCCTGAATGGCCGTGAGGGGCGTGCGCAGTTCGTGCGACACGTTGGCCACGAAGTCGCGGCGCACACGTTCAAGGCGCATGAGTTCCGTAATGTCATGAAAAACTGCCACAGCGCCCACCTGCCCGCCTTCTGCCGCATCCGCAGCGCCAGGCAGGGAAATGCAGACCGACATTACCTGGCCGGAAGGCAGTTCAAGGTGCAGATAGCGCTGCACCCGCCCGCTTTCAGGGGAAACGATATCCCCATTTTCGGTTCCGCCTGCCGCAGAAGCGGCTGCGCCGGAAACAAGATCAGCTTTGGCGCTGTCATCAAGGCCTGAGGTCTGCTCATGGCTAGTAGCGTCAGAAGAAAAATCGGCCTGGGATTTGACGCTGCCCGCATTCTCCGCGGCATCGTGGGCCACAGAAGCTGCAAGGGCCAGCGCCCGCTGACGCGCGAAGTTCTGGGCCTCAGCCTCGGCCATGATATCGTCAACGGCATTTTGCAGTGGCGGCGAGGGAATCACCTCAACCACCTGTGCCCCCAGAGCGGAAGCCGCCGCCGGAAATTCGCGGGCCAAAGCCCTGTTACAGCGGCGTATGCGCCCGCGTGGGCCAAGAACCAGCACGCCGTCGCTCATAGTGTCCAAAATACTTTCCAGCTGGGCTGTCTGCTCTGCGGCCGCGCGGATGTGCTCTTCAATATTTTCCGCCATGCGGTTCACGGCATCGGCCAGGGGCGCGAATTCGCGGCCGGGGATACGGCGCAGGCGGCGCTGAAAATTGCCAAGGGATATGGCCTCCACAACGGACACCATCTGGCTCAGTGAGCGACGCAGCGCGCCAGAAAGCAGCCCGGCCAGCACCAGTGAAAGCGCCACGGTAATAAGACCGATCTGGGTAAAGACGGCAAGTCGGCTGTCTATGATCTGCCTGAGGCTGGCCAGCGGTACAGAGACCCGCAAAATGTCGCCGTTACGCAGAGCAACAGCGGCATAAGCCAGATCCTTGCCCAGGGTTCCGCTGGGGCGGATGGCGAAGCCCGGCGTGCCATTCATAGCTTCGCGCACTTCGGGCCTGTCGGCATGGTTGTCCAGACGGGTAATGGGCTGCGCACCGGGAGCGGTGTCGCCCAGCACGCTACCCTTGCTGTTAAGCAAGGACAGGCGTTCTTCGGGCATATTCAGGATGGCGGCCAGTTGCGGAAGCCCCGAGGTATGGTCGCCAAGCCCGTCAAGAATGGCTCCGGCCAATACCGTTTCGCGCACAAGGCGCTCGCGTGCGGCATCAAGCTGGACCTTTTCAAACCATGCCTTGCCGTAAAACACGGCTACGGCGATGGAAACCAGGGCCACGGCCAGCATGCCGCAAAAAATTCTGGTTCTGAATGAAAACATAGTTCCCTGCCAGTGCGGCCTTGCCGCCTGCTTTGCTATAGGCCCGCCACAGAAAGTATCTGTGCGGGATTGCCTACTCCTTGATTCTGTAGCCGACGCCGCGTACAGTTTCCAGCATGGAGGCTGCATCGCCGAGTTTGGCGCGCAGACGGCGCACATGCGTATCCACCGTGCGGGCGTAGCCTTCAAAAGAATAGCCCCACACCTTGTTCAAAAGCTGTTCGCGTGTACGCACTGAACCCGCATGCCGCAGCAGGTCTTCCAGCAGACGAAACTCCGTAGCAGTGAGCAGCAGCTCTTCACCCTGAGCCTCAACCGTGTGGGCTTCAGGGCGCAGCCGTATGCCGTGGCGCTCAAGCACCGGGCTTTCGCTGCTTCGTACTCCACGCCGCAATACGGCCCTGATGCGCAGCATGAGTTCGCGCACGCTGAAGGGCTTGACCACATAGTCGTCAGCCCCAAGGCTCAAACCCACTACCCGATCCATCTCTTCACCCTTGGCAGTGAGCATGAGGACAGGAATATGGGCAGTTTCCGATTGCGCCCCCAGGCGGCGGCAGACTTCAAATCCGTCCAGGCCGGGCAGCATTACATCCAGCAACATAAGATCGGGCAGATGGTGCCGGGCCAGTTTGAGCCCTTCGTTACCATCGGCGGCCTCCAACACGGTGAAACCTTCACGCTCAAGATTGAAACGCAGAAGTTCACGAATGTCGGCTTCATCTTCAACTATCAGTATTTGTTGACCCATAATTCACACCTCTCTGACGCAGCCAGAGTACACCGACTCTTTGCGCCAATGTGATGGTGGATTTGTTACAATTGCGTGACGCCGCTTAAAACTGAAAAAACCATGCCCCACAGGGGGTTGAAAAGCAATTGTCAGCTTCACGCAGTCTTCTTGTTTCTGTCATCATTTTGTAACAGAGGCAGGCCAAAAAGGAGTCGCGGCGGGAAAAACCGCCACGAAACCCAATGTCACAGAGTAATAACAACAGGAGAAGACCAATGTCTTTCGACTTCAAATCCCGCATTACCCGTCACAGCAGCAAGCTGCTTGCCTGCGCCGTCACCGTTCTTTGCCTCAGCGCCCCGGCCATGGCCGCCCAACAGATCACCATCAACGGCTCCACCACGGTACTGCCTGTTGTGCAAAAAGCCGGTGAAGCCTTCATGGCCTCCCACCCCGGTACGGAAATCAGCATTTCCGGCGGCGGCTCCGGCAACGGCATCAAAGCCCTTATTGAAAAGCAGTGCGACGTGGCCATGAGCTCGCGCGATATCAAGGACAAGGAAAAAGACGCCGCCGCCAAAAACGGCGTCAGCCCGTTGCGCACGGCCATCGCCATTGACGCCATCGTACCCGTGGTCAACCCCGGCAACAAGGTGGGCGCGCTCACCACCGAGCAGCTGCGCGACATATTCTCCGGCAAGATCACCAACTGGAAAGACCTTGGCGGCGAAGACGCCCAGATCGTAGCCATTTCGCGCGACACCTCTTCCGGCACCTTTGAATCCTGGGAAGAGCTGGTCATGAACAAGGAACGCGTGAGCCCCAAGGCCCTTATGCAGGCTTCCAACGGCGCTGTTGTGCAGACCGTTTCCAAGAACAAGAATGCCATCGGTTATGTGGGCCTCGGCTATGTGGACAAGTCCACCAAGCCCCTCAAGGTCAACAATGTGACCCCCAATGCGGAAACCGCCATCTCCAAGCAGTGGCCCATTGCCCGCGAACTTTACATCTTCACCAACGGCGCTCCCCAGGGTACGGTGAAGGAATTTGTGGAATACCTGCTTGCCCCCGACAAGGGCCAGAAGGACGTGCTTGAAGTGGGTTATGTGCCCCTGACGAAGTAAAGCCTTCTCGTCGAAATGGTTGCCTGAAGGCGGATCAGCTCCGCCTCGCAACCATTTCGGGGCGCAGTTTCAACAACGCGCAACGTGACAGAATGTTTTGAAGAGGAAACGCTCAACAATCCTTGCGAGCAATTCCTGCATGGCGCGGGGCAGCCGGGAAACCGCACCCGTCCTGCCCCGTCATACAACATATGTGCAATGGACGCGGCTAGCGCGTCAGGAGAACGGCCCATGCGCTCCAGAGATCTGAAAGAAAAGCTGGTTCACTACACGCTCACCGGCATGGCAGGCAGTTCGCTGCTGGCTCTGGCCGGCATTGTCGTATTCCTGTTTATGGAAGGCCTGCCGCTCTTTGCGCACTATTCGCCCATAGATTTTCTTTTTGGCAACCTGTGGTACCCCACTGAAGATCCCGGGCTTTTCGGCATATTTCCACTGCTGGTGGCGTCTCTTGCAGTGACGTTTTTCTCGTCACTGCTGGCAGTGCCTCTGGGCGTTCTTACTGCTGTGTACCTGACGGAAATCGCCCATCCTGGCGTGCGGCGCATCATCAAGCCCTTTGTGGAACTTTTGGCCGCGTTGCCTTCGGTTGTGCTGGGCTTTCTTGGTATGGTGGTGTTAGCGCCCTTTCTACAGGACTATCTGGGAGCGGCCACAGGTTTGAACCTGCTTAACGCCTCGCTGGTGCTGGCCTTCATGAGCGTGCCTACCATCTGTTCCGTATCTGAAGACGCCCTGTACAGCGTGCCGCGCGACCTGCGCGAGGCGTCGCTGGCGCTGGGCGCTACCCGCTGGCAAACCACGGTGCGCGTGGTTATTCCCGCCGCACTTTCCGGTATCGGCACCGCCGTTATGCTGGGCATGTCGCGGGCCATCGGCGAAACAATGGTGGTGCTTATGGTGGCAGGCGGCGCGGCAATTATTCCCACATCCCTGCTGGACCCCGTGCGGCCCATGCCCGCATCCATCGCCGCCGAAATGGCCGAAGCCCCCTTCCGCGGCGAGCACTACCACGCTCTTTTCGCCATCGGCATTGTGTTGTTTCTGCTTACGCTGGCCTTCAATATGCTGGCCGGGCACATAGCTGAAAAACACCGCCAGGCCGGAACCTCAAGTTTGTAGCATCAGCAGGACGGAGAAATCATGTCACAGGCATCATCTTCACAGCACGGCATACAGCCCGAATCACCAACGCGTGTAACACTGCCTTCCAGCGGTAGGGCACGAGGGCGCGCGCAAAACGTCATGTTCTGGTTTCTGCGCGGCATAGCTGCCTGTAACGTGCTGGTGCTCCTGGGCGTATGCGGCTTTTTATTCTATAACGGCCTGCCCGCGCTCAGTTGGGAATTCATCAGCCAGGCTCCCCGTAACATGATGACCGAGGGCGGCATTCTGCCCTGCATCATTGGCACGGCCATCCTGTCCCTGGGTGCTTTGCTGCTGGCCTTTCCCCTGGGCGTTGCCTCGGCGGTTTATTTGCACGAATACGCCAAACGCAACGCCTTTGCCCGCTATGTTCGCCTTGGGGTCAACAATCTGGCTGGCGTGCCTTCAGTGGTCTTTGGCCTTTTTGGCCTGTCCTTCTTTGTGACATTTTGCGGCTTTGGGGTCAGCATTCTTTCAGGCGTTCTTACCCTTGCCGTGCTGACTCTGCCCGTAATTATCGGCACAGCGGAAGAAGCCCTGCGCAACGTTCCCGATACCTACCGCGAAGCCTCTCTCGCCCTTGGCGCAACCAAATGGCAGACCATCAGCCGTGTGGTATTGCCCTGCGCGCTGCCCGGTATGCTTACCGGAGCCATTCTGGGCGTGGCCCGGGCGGCGGGCGAAACAGCGGCCATCATGTTTACGGCGGCAGTTTTTTATACCCCCAAAACGCCGGACTCCATTTTTAGTTCTGTCATGGCCCTGCCCTACCACATGTATGTACTGGCCACCGCCGGAACGGAAATCGCCAAAACTCGCCCCCTGCAATACGGAACAGGCCTTGTGCTTCTGCTCCTGGTGCTGGGTATGAACCTGGTGGCCATTCTGTTGCGTGACCGTCTCCAGCGTAAACGCTAGGTTGCCTCACGCTATTCTTCCGCTTCGCTTTTACACGGTTCTTTTACAACAAATCCGCCCGTCACAGATCAGTGACGGGCGGATTTGTTTCGTGAAAAAACATGACACCCACAATTACATCCAGCACTGGTACAGGCAGAACTACACGCCTTCACACTCCGCACCGCCTGGCCCGATGAGACTTGGCCCTGTTGACGGAAAAAATGCTGAACCTGCCCATTTTCGCACCGTGTCACACGTCTTTTCCGCTGTCTGTGTACAGGCTGATGGATGGCCACTCTCTGGAGGAAGCGGCATGGCGCTATATCTTCTGGTACTATACCCGGATGGGTGCCGTTTTTGCCCCATCAGAATAATCCCGGCAGGATCTGATAGCGCGGGTTGCAACCGCAGGGAATTCACATAGACCCGTGCGGCATTGCTGCCTCAATTTCTACCCCCTCCTGACAACGAAGCGGCACTTCAAAAGAGGAAAAATACAATCACTCCAAGTCTGATGGTTATCCAAAGAAAAGGCATCCATCTTCTGATGGAGGCCTTTCAACGTGTGTACGCGCGAGCACCAAACTCAGCATAGGTAATTGGCTTCACTGTATTCATTTTTGTCAATAAACACACGTACGCGCTGCATGCTTATCTTCATAAACCACGCTACTTCCCTTTGCCCTTTGCAGCAGATGCTTTTTTACCAACAAAGCAAGCCAAATGCCTTGGCCAGTGAAATGCCGGTAGCTTCAAATCGCCTTAAGCGGAGCAGAAAGTTTACCACAAGGGACAGTTTGCGCTTCGCTGTAAACCGCAGGCACAGGGCATATTATTTTCAAAGACGACACGCCCCGAAACCGCTTTATTGTTTTGCTGCAAAAAACACAAAAAAGGGAGGCCGAAGCCTCCCTTTGAAGTCATAATTGCTTGCCTTTCGGCAAGGGTGCGTAGCTTAGAAGCTGTATGCGAAGACCACCTGGGCCTTCCACATATCCTGCTTGTCGAAGCTGCCGCCGCCGTTGGCTTTCTTCCAGGTGCTGTTATCCATGCAGTTGATAACGTAGTCCAGTTCAAGATTCATTTCGAGGTTTTCGTAGATCTTGTAGCTGTTCACCAGGTTGAATTCAACCATACCGTCGTTGGTGGTCAGGTAAGGGCCGGTGTTGCTGCCCCAGCCGTCAGACCAGGACTTGGCGTCATTCATGTACTTGACCATGCTGGTGCTGTTGGTGCCGCCCCAGTAGGCCACGCGGAAGGTGTGCGTCAGGTCTTCGAGGAAGCTCATGTCGCGCAACTGAGCGCCGATACCCCAGGTGCCGTCATAGGTCAGGGAGTAGTCCTGACGAACCCAGCCCATGTTGCCATCACCGATGAAGGAGGTGAAGTTGCCGGAAGCAGCAACGGAAGGCATGCGCTGCGAACCGTTCTTCGGGTTACCGTCGTCGCCGGAAGCGTACCAGCCGAAGATGCCGGGCACAGCCCAGTCAAGCTTGTATTCCACCAGGGCTTTGGCAAGCCAGCCCTGACGTTCGGTGCTGGAGCGCTTCACATCGCCATTATTTTTGATGGCATCAAAGCGGCCCATGCTCTGCATGTAACCGTAGTTGATGTCCAGTTCGATGTTCAGCGGATCCCACAGGGTGATAGCAACAGGCAGGCCAGCCCAGAAGGCGGAGCCGTATTCGTTGCCGGTGCTGCCGATACCATTGTTGGTGGCGCCAATGCCGGGATAAGGACGCAGCGAGAAGGGCAGATTGCCGTCGCTGGTGCCCACGCTGTCATAAGCGCTGATATCTTTGTTCCAACCGCTCTTCAGGGCATTCTTGCCGACCATGCCGTACATGACCCAGGGGGTGACGTTCACGCCGTCAAAGGTCAGGGGCATCATCAGGCTGAACAGATCCATGTTGTCAAGATAGTTGTTCTTCTTGGTGTTGTCGTTGTCAACATAGTTGTCGTTCAGGGGGCGGGCCCACAGAGCGGTCAGCGCAACGTTTTCGTTGAACTTGTAGTTGACGGTGATACCGGCTACGTCGGTATCCATAACAGCGGAGCCACCGGCCACGTTGGGCAGGGCCACGCCCTGGATGCCCATACGCACCTTGGCGTCGGTATCCGGCACAGCCCAGTCAATGTAGGCGCGCTTCAGCTTGATCTGGTTGGAGCCGTCAGCACCGAGGGCGGCGCCATTATCAGCTTTGCCCCACTGAGCCGTGCCGATTTCGAAGTACACGGTGCCGGACAGGGATTCGGAAGCCACGGCATCCAACTGCAGACGGAGGCGCTGAGCGGCCTGAAACTGGTCGTCGCTATTGGACTTGGTCTGGCTGCTGGCGCCCTTGTCGCGGTACTGCTTGATGGGGTTGGCGTCGCCCACGCCGAAGCCCATGAGCCACTGGCCCTTCGCCTTGAAATCAATGGCGCTGGCGCCGGTGGCAGCGCCAAGCAGCATGCTGGCGGCCAAAAGAAGTGTACAGATGCGTTTCATAGCCCTTCCTCTCGTTTAAATCATCCCACAAGAAAAACTCAATACCTACATTTAGGTTGAAAGTCTTTTTACACGGATTCATGACCATTAGCAAGATTTTTCGTAAAAATTTTTTTACCGCTCGCGACATCGTACAGCAGCAGCATTTCCATTCAAATGACACATACCAAAAACCCGGCTATTGCGTAGGCAACAACCGGGTTTTTCATCAATCCTTTCGGCGCTGAAAATTTTCAGCCAAAAGTTTTGTCAGGACAGTTTCTTGTACTACAAAAAATCCGGGTCAGCGGCTGCCTTTCCCTCCGCCAGCATAATACGCACATAGTGCAAGCTGTGTTCGTCCACGGGAATGATGGGAAAACCCTCTCCGCAGCCGGGGCAGCGCACCATACGCGGCTCGGTGGGGCTGGCCTGCGGCACATGCTTGCCACAGCCGGGGCACTGATAGAAAAAAAGAATTTCCATGCCATCAGGAGCCACAGGCTCGATGGGTCTCTTACGCTCAGCCACGGACGGCCTCCTTGTGCGCCTGATCCGCGGCATCGCTGTCCAGGGCCAGATTACGCCCCGTCATGGGGGATGAAGGCTTCAGTCCCCACAGGGCCAGAAGCGTTGGGGCTACGTCAGACAACCTGCCAGCAGCCAGGGCTTTCACCGCACCGCCCGGCTCCATCAGAATGCAGGGCACGGGATTGGTGGTATGGGCTGTCTGGGGATGACCTTCAGGCGTGAGCATGACCTCGCAGTTGCCGTGGTCGGCAATGACAAGCATGCGGCCCTTGCGGGCTTCTACAGCTTCCACCATACGGCCCACGCACTGGTCCACCACTTCGCAGGCCTGAATGGCGGCTTCAAGTATGCCTGTATGCCCCACCATATCGCCGTTGGCGAGATTGCAGACCACCAGGTCATA
Organism: Desulfovibrio intestinalis; assembly: GCF_014202345.1. Classification (NCBI taxonomy): domain Bacteria; kingdom Pseudomonadati; phylum Thermodesulfobacteriota; class Desulfovibrionia; order Desulfovibrionales; family Desulfovibrionaceae; genus Desulfovibrio; species Desulfovibrio intestinalis. Next base: position 247,768 of record NZ_JACHGO010000003.1, on the reverse strand, counting down.
CTGCCCCGAATTCCAGGCCTTGATGAATTCATCCGTCACCAAAGGAGCGCTCATGGCGGGCTTTTGGTCGTAGGTGGCCACATCGCGCGGCGACGGTACAAGAATACGGTCTTCCCCCACAAAGGGCTCCTCGACGCCGCCATTGAAAAAATAGGTCACGTGGGCGTATTTTTCCGTTTCAGCAAGACGCAGCTGGCGCATGCCCTGCTCCGACACAACCTGGCCCAAACCGTGAGTGGTCGCATCTTTGGGAAAAGCCACTGGCAAGGTAAAGCTGGCCTCATAGGACGTCATGGACGCCAGAGCCGACAGCACGGGCATCTCGCCCCTGTCAAAACCTTCAAAGCCGGGCGTGATAAAGGCCGCCGTCAGTTCGCGCATGCGGTCAGCCCGGAAGTTGAAGAAAAAGACCGCATCGCCGTCGGCCATGCCGGCGGCAGCGTCGCCCGTGTCAAAGCGCACGGGCTTCATGAATTCATCGGTAATACCAGCCTCATATGAGGCCTGCACCGCCGCCAAGGGGTTAGCCGCCGTAGGAGCCTGACCATGCACAATGACATTCCAGGCTTCGCTGACCCGCTCCCAGTGCTTGTCGCGGTCCATAGCGTAAAAACGCCCCACGAGGCTGGCAATGCGCGTCTGCGGCTGATCCTTGATGCTCGTTTCAAGCTCGTGGATAAAATCCGCGCCACTGTGCGGTTCGCAATCGCGGCCATCCATAAGAGCGTGCACGCGCACGGGGATGTCCTGCCCGGCAGCCATGCTGCACAGGGCTTCAAGATGGCGGATATGACTATGAACGCCGCCGCCGGAAAGCAGGCCCACGAGATGCAGCCTGCCGCCGCTGCGTTTGGCTGCCGCCAGAACATCATTAATGACGGGGTTGGCCGTGAAGGAACTGTCCTCCACAGCCACGTCGATACGGGTCATATCCTGATAGACCACGCGCCCTGCACCGATGTTCAGATGCCCCACTTCCGAGTTCCCCATATACCCCTTGGGCAGGCCTACATCCCGCCCGGAGGCGATGAGCTGACCATGCGGGCAACGGGCAACAAGGGCATCCAGATTGGGGGTTCGCGCCAGGGAAGGGGCATTGCCCGGCCCAGGCGGAGCTATGCCCCAGCCATCCAGTATCAGCAGCAGCGTTGGCGTCATATATTATTCTCCGCGGTCTTCTTGCCCTGCGGTTTTGGCATATCCAGAACCGTGCCCCCACAGGGCTTCGAGGGCATAGAGATCGCGCACGGGTTCCTGAAAGATATTGACGATAATATCGTTCATATCCACCAGTATCCACTGCCCGGTGGCGTAGCCTTCCGTGCGCAGAAATTCATAGTTTTTCTCACGGCACATCAAACTCACGCCATCGGCGAGGCTTTGGGCATGACGCACCGAACCGGCGCTGGCGATGATCAGGGCATCGGCAAAGCCGCCTTGCTCCTCAAGATCAAGGCAAACCACGCGCAGGGCCTTGTGTTCTTCAAGCCATTGGGCCACATCCGCCGCCTTGCGGCTAGCGGGAACGTCTGAAAACTGTTTGGGGGCGCGGCCCCCGGGGGTCGTATTGGGGTGATTATTTTCCATAGCAAGCACATATCGCAAAGCCGCGTCAAGGGCAATGGCTTCCCGAAGCTGCAGCTCCATACCCCGTACCTGCCAACTGCGCAGCCACAGCCGCATGCAGGCGCTGCCGCCGCTGCCGCGACTTTTTCTCCAGATAAACGGATCTTATATTTTTGCTGTTTTTTCAGCCAATTCGTGACGCGCCGCCCCGGCCCCACCCCCCGTTTTTGTTGACCCGGTGCGGACATTGCGGCATACCGGAAAGGGTTTACATACTACAAAACCATTTTTTCTCTTTTTTTGACGGCCCATGCCGCCAAATGCCAGCTATTATAAGGAGAGGGTCGTGCTTTTCAATATCAAACAGGAAACCCTGCCCCGCGAAGAACTGGAAGCGTTGCAACTGCGCCGTCTGCGCAATTTGTGCGACCGCGTTTACGCCAACGTGCCCTTCTATCGCAAACGTTTTGACGAGGTAGGCATCACCCCTGCCGACATCAAATCCTTGGCCGACCTGAAGCTTTTGCCCTTTACCGAAAAGCAGGACCTGCGCAATTATTATCCTTTCGGACTCTTTGCCGTGCCGCGCGACCACATCGTGCGCCTGCACGCCTCCAGCGGCACCACAGGCAAGGCCGTGGTGGTGGGCTATACCGCCCGCGACCTTGAAAACTGGGCCGAGCTTATGGCCCGCAGCATGGGCGCCGCGGGCGTTACCCGCTCAGACGTGGTGCATGTGGCCTATGGCTACGGCCTGTTCACGGGCGGGCTTGGCGCGCACTACGGCGCGGAGCGCATCGGGGCCACTGTGGTTCCGGCTTCCGGCGGGGCCACGCGCCGTCAGGCGCACCTTATGCGCGATTTTGGAGCCACGGTGCTGTGCGCCACGCCTTCCTACGGCCTGCACTTGTGGGAAGCCGCGCAGGAAGCCGGAGTGGACTTTCGCGAATTGCCGTTGCGCATAGGCATCTTCGGTGCCGAGCCCTGGACAGAGGCCATGCGGCGCGACATCGAAGAAAAGATGAACATAGACGCTATGAACATCTATGGCCTTTCTGAGATTATGGGGCCGGGCGTGGCAATGGAGTGCGTGGAAGCCAAGTGCGGCATGCACCTTTGGGAAGATCACATTCTGCCCGAAATCATTGACCCGGTAACTGGCGAGCAGTTGCCCCCCGGCCAGGTGGGCGAGCTGGTGCTGACCACCCTCACCAAGGAGGGCATCCCCATGCTTCGCTACCGCACCCGCGACCTCACCAGCCTGAACTACACACCCTGTAGCTGTGGCCGCACCCATGTGCGTATATCGCGCTTGCAGGGCCGCAGTGACGACATGCTCATCATACGCGGGGTCAACGTCTTTCCGCAGCAGATCGAAGGCCTGCTTATGGAAAGCGACGGCCTCACGCCTAACTACCAGATCATTGTGGGCACGGTTAACAATCTGGATACGCTGGAAGTGCGCGTGGAAGTCAGCGACACCCTGTTTGCCGACGAGATTCGCAAGCTCCAGATGCTTGAAAACCGCCTGCAAAAGAACATCAAGGAATTCCTGGGCGTCACGGCCAAGGTGCGCCTGATGGAACCGCGCTCCATCCAGCGTTCAGAAGGCAAGGCCCAGCGCATAGTGGATCAGCGCGGCAAGGATTAGCCGCGAAGGCCTGGCGCATGACGCAAAATTGAAGGCGAACCGTTTTACGGCGGTTCGCCTATGCTTTATTTCACTCATACTGGCTTTCCATGCGGTTTATCAGGCTTTTTTGCGCCTGTTGGCACGATGAAAAAAATAAAACTTTTCAAAAATTGTGGAACAATGCTTGACACTCAGGTTCAATAGACGTAAAAGCGTACCTCGTTGAGCGGGAGTAACTCAGTGGTAGAGTGCAACCTTGCCAAGGTTGAAGTCGCGGGTTCAAATCCCGTCTCCCGCTCCACTTTTTTTGCTGGCGGCATAGCCAAGTGGTAAGGCAGAGGTCTGCAAAACCTCCATCTCCAGTTCAAATCTGGATGCCGCCTCCAAAAAGTATTTTTCACGCTTCGCCGTTCGCAGACCATGCGGGAGTAACTCAGTGGTAGAGTGCAACCTTGCCAAGGTTGAAGTCGCGGGTTCAAATCCCGTCTCCCGCTCCACTTTTGCGGGAATAACTCAACGGTAGAGTGTCAGCTTCCCAAGCTGAAGGTTGCGGGTTCAAATCCCGTTTCCCGCTCCAGAGAAAAATCAAGCCTTTACGAATTACTTCGTAAAGGCATTTTTGTTTTTGGCAACATTCTTTGTGGCCCGCAGCAGGCATCATAAAAATCGCGCGGCGCGGCCCTGCCCTCTTTGCAAAATTAAGCGATACGCAAGCTGCGCGGCAGGCACTGGTTTGTGTATAGTTGATGCAGCCTTGCCCACATCTGGTGCAGTTTTGCCCACTGGCGGCATAGGCTGAAGGCGCACGGGCCAAACTTGCCCACAGTTGCCTCAGATCGCCCTGTCAACATAGCCTTGCGCACGGCCTGGCACGAGTTTACGCACGGTGGTACAGTCTTACCCATTGACGTCATGAGGTTACGCACAAGGGCTAAGACGCGCGGCAGGCCCGGCCTTACACGCAGTCGGCTCTGACATACTCACAGGCTGCACGGCCCGTTTGATCGGCACAGGCGCGCTTTCGGCTCTGGCATACTCACAATCAGCTCAGGCGCACGCAGTTGGCTCTGGCGCGTGTTTGGCCTGCATCGTCAAATATTGTTCAAAAAACTAATGACGCCACAGAGCTGTATACGTTACCTTGCTTGCATAGATTACGGGTGGAGCAACTAAACCGCCAAAACAAACGCTAACGGTGAGTACGCTATGGCATATGCTGTGATTAATTTAAGTGAGCCTGGAACCGATAACGGTGAGCTTCATTTTGAGGTTTGCGACGGAGATTTCAGTTTTCATTTTACTGATGAAAATAAAGCAGACGAATTTTGCAAGCTGCTCAACGTACTTTTAGCAAGCAAAAGATATTCAGATATTTTTGACCTGTGGAATGCAATGCAAGAAAAAAATCTGGAATACTTTATGAAAAAAAATAAACAGTATTTCAGTGAATGCGCCAATAAATCAAACACAGACACAAAATAAAATCCATAGCATTTGATTTTTCAAAGCTAAAACGCCCTGCCGCGCGAGAGTGCAGTGCGTCGCCACAAGTGTGGATCCGCCCAAATTACATTTTTATGCTGAATGACAATTTTGAAGTATCACACATTCAAGATTATTCTGTTTCAGACCAAAAGCCCCCCGGCATATTAATGCCGAGGGGGCTTTTGCGTGGCAATGTCAAAGAAGCTAGCTCTGCTTCATCTCAACTATCAGATTATTGAGCGCCTGTGCCTGCCGCGCCAGTTCACTAACGGCCCGGTTGGCCTCGGCCATAGCCTGAGCCGTTTGCGCAGACATGTCGTTCACCTGAACGATGGACATGTTGATTTCTTCGCTGGCGGCAGACTGCTCTTCACTGGCAGTGGCGATGGCCCCCACCTGATCTGCCGTGGACTCGACATTACTGACAATCTGCTGCAACGCCTCGCCAGACTGACTGGCAAACTTGGTGGCGGTTTCCACTTCCAGCAGGGCCTTGTTCATTGCGGCAACACTTTGCGCGGAACTTTCCTGAATAGACTTGATGGCATGGCCCACATCATTGGTAGACGCCATAGTTTTTTCAGCGAGCTTGCGCACCTCGTCGGCCACAACGGCGAAGCCTCGCCCGGCATCGCCAGCGCGGGCGGCCTCAATGGCGGCATTGAGCGCCAGAAGGTTCGTCTGGTCGGCAATATCAGAAATAACGTTCATGATCTTGCTAATGGCCTGGGCGTGATCGTTAAGCTGCGACATATCGCCTTTAAGCTCCATAGAGAGCTTTTGAACCTGATCGATGCTTTGCAAAGCGTTCTGCACGATAACGGCCCCGTTTTCGGCATTGGCCTTGGTTTCAGCAGACACATTGGCCGCAGTAGAGGCATTGCGCGCCACTTCCTGCACGGTAGCATTCATTTCATTCATGGCTGTGGCAGCCTCACTGAGGCGGTGGGCAGATTCCAACGCGCCACGGTCCGACTGCTCAATCTGGGCAGAAAGCTGGCTGGATGCGGATGAAATAATAGACACCACGCCTTCCAGCTGATTAGCGGCAGCCAGCATACCCTCACGCTTGGCGCTTTCGGCACGGTGGGCGGCTTCCTCCGCCTTGAGGGTGGCCTGCTGCGCCTCAACGGTTGCTTCTTCGGCGGCCAGTGTTTTTTGTTCGCTTTCTGCAAGCAGGCTTTTAATATTGCCCACCATACGCTCCATACCCTGCCCCAGCACACTAAACTCGTCTTTGCGTTTTTGGGCCTGCGCCAGCAACAATGACTCGGCAGCTCCGGTTTCAAGGCGCCCGGCAGCCACGGCTTCGGCCATACCGGAAAAACCACCGACCATACGCACAATGCCGCGCGCGGAAAGAATAATCATGACCCCCACGATTAAAACGCAGGCGCCCGCGATCATCAGGGAGTTGGCGAGCATTTTTTCGATGGGAACCGCAATTTCCTCACGGTCAACCTCAAGCGCAACCAGCCAGCCTTCTTCAGGCAACGTCTCAAAATAGACGGATTTTTCGTCACCCTTGCTGTCAGTGTAGATGGCGCGCCCCTGCTTTTCCGCAAGCATTTTCTGCACATGCGGCTTGTTGCCATCTTTTCGCGCAAGCGCCTTGGTATCGGGATGCATGACAACCTGACCGGTATAATCGTACACAAAGGCAAAGCCTTTTTCGCCCACCTTGATTTTGTTGCTGGTGGCGTTTGCCAGATTTACGTTGTCAGTGCCAACAGTAACAATAGCGATAACCTTACCGTCACGCTTTACGGGCATGGCAATCACGGTAGACGGCAACCCTGTGGTTGCACTGATAATATCCGCAATGACGGTTTTACCCTTTATGGCTTCTTTAAAATACTCACGATTGGAAAAGTCTGAACCAACGGATTTACTTGGGCCTGCCTGACCGCTGACATGATGGGCAATTACTTTTCCATCCGGCGTAATAAAACCGCTGTAGGCAAGATTATCAGACGCATTGACAAGCCCCGCCAGAACATCATCCGCATCCAGAGCTTCCCTGGAGCGAAAAACTTCCGGGTTGCCCGGTTCTGCTTCATAAAGGGCACTATAGCGCGCAAGCCGATTATCCTGCGCGATAATGCCTAGCGAATCCTGCAGCCCTGTAACTACAGCTTGCAGGCCAACAGCTTGCGTTTGAACAATCTGGGCCATGTCTGACCGCAATTGTTGACGCATGACATCCTCTGACATTTTATAGTTTATTCCCGTAATCAAAATCAGTCCTAGAACTGCCGGGACAAAGATAAAAAGGATCATTTTAGACAATAGACCGAATTTCATGAACATTCTCCTTAACAGCCCATACCGGTAAATTTTGCATTGGGCGAAATATATAGAAGGCCGTAAGAACAGCCTGCTGATTGTATTGTCTGGGTTTCTTAATAGTATCGTTTCTTAATCGCTTCGGCAATATTAATTATCCGCATTACAAATAAACATGTAATGCATTAAAAAATAAGTAAAAAACTATTTATACCGAAGTTCATAAAAAGATAACTCTTTTATAATGAAGAAGTATTTTTATTCGGGTAAACAGCCTTTCAAAGCCTGGTAAAAAAGAAGCCAAAAAGAATTGTAATGAGCTTCAAAAAGTTGTGTTTTCGTTACGCGACGCTCCTCCCGCTGGCGCATTTTCATTTTTTCTAGAAAAATTGATGTGTTACTCAATTTATGCTCAAAAACCCGCCAGACGCAGAAACAATCAAGAAGACACTTGTGCCAGTACGGCCAAAAAGCCCCCACAAAAACATAGGAGTGCGCAGAAAAACTTCTGCACACTCCTACACATGTTGCCATCAATTCGTTTTGAAGCTGTGTAGAAAAACAAAAAGGCTCTCACCTAATAAAGAGCGGCTGCATTTTCGCCACCGGGCGAACCACTAATAAAATTACCGCTGCGCCAGCTTGCCAGGCGGTTACGGCCCCATACCACCGTTGCTTGCTTGTATTTTTTTGTATCTTGGGGGGGGGGCTGACAATCGCTACGTCAGCGAACAGGCTCAACCTTATCATAAACGTTTTTCATGCGTAGCAGCAGGGCTGACACCTGATCGAGCAGGCGGCCCAGGCTGACAATCACATGGCCCCTTACGCGCACGTCGCGGCTTACGCTTTTCATTACCTTGACCAAGCCTGCCAGAAGCATATGCGCTTCCCCCAAAAGCCCGCGCAAATCTTGCGCGCCATAGTGGCTCAATAGCTCCCGTTCGTGCTGGGCCACACCCGGCGAAAAGTAGTAACAGCGGGTTTCGCCTTGTGCCTTTGTGGTTGGCTGCGGCGCGGCATCCTCACTGCGCACTGGCGCTTCATATACGGCCAGCAAGTCCTGCGCGGCTTTTTGAAACCGCTCAACGCGCGCGGCAAGTTCCGCATGGCTGAAAGGATGGGGCGAGGGAGATTGAGACTGTGGAATTATACTCGGAGAAGAATGGGACATAAGGCACTCCATTGGGTTTAGTATAGGCATTACTTTGAGAATGCCGGGACTCAACTACGCCCAATGAGCGCTGCTCTTATTTCCCCGCGAACGAGGTGTTGTATTCGGAGCTATCGACCCGGCAAAATATGCTGATGATGGCTAACCATCAATAAAGAAACCCAGCACAGACGCCGGGCAGAATACGCGCAAATTTTACCAGCTGCGCGTGCTGCCATTGGGAATTAGTGTAATGATATTAATCGTGAGACATGTTCTCGTCAACATGTAAGAGCTTAATCTCGGATCATACTTGGCCTTGGCTAAAGCCAAAAAAAGCGATAACCTTTATAAAAAAGTACCTATCACAATAGTCCCTTGGAGGTAATTCGTGCACATTAGCCAACTCTTTATTGAAGGGTACAAGGGATTCAAAGATCCATTTAATATTGAATTTTCCAAGGGGGTTAATATAATCGTCGGCGAGAATGGGTCTGGTAAAACAGCTGTGATCGATGCCATTCGACTATTACTTATGGAAGATGAGTTTGGCAGAACACCAATTTTTAATTCAGATTTTAATAAACCCTTTGGGCAGCACGAAGCATCCCGTTCTTTCAGACTTCAGCTCATTTGCTCAGGAATGTCTGACGCAGAGATGTCCGTATTTTTACCGTGGACCGATCTCTCTGGCACTGCCAAATTAACAATAGAAGTAGACAATAAGCAAAATAGTCGAGGCCGTTTCAAAAAGACTCAATGGGGAGGAGATGCAAAATCAAGTTTTTTTGAATTCGAATTATTTGATACTATCAATTGCATATATCTTCCCCCGTTACGAGATGCCGAATCAAAACTTAGAGAAGGAAAAGCATCTCGACTTGCGCGACTACTCAAAAATTTAAATAAAAGCGACAGAGAAAATTTATCCATCCAAGGTGTGACCCTTGAAGAAAAAGTTAAATTATTCAATGCAGAATTAGCTAATGATAGCGAAGGAGTGATTGCTAGGGCAAACGCTATAATTCGCGAACGGTTAAAAGAATCTCTTGGTCACACCTTCGGACAGTCAACTCTTATACAGTTTTCAGAAACAAATTTTGACAATATTGTTGAGAGGTTGAGATTATTCTTTTTTCCCGGCCTTATAGATCGCGAAAATGAATTTTATAGAGGACTGGAAGAGAATAGCCTCGGATATAACAACCTTCTTTATATCGCCACGGTATTGTCAGAACTAACCTCAATCAATGAAGAAACATATTTAAAAGTACTTCTAATTGAAGAACCGGAAGCCCATTTGCACCCTCAGCTTCAAGTCAAGCTACTTAATTATTTTAAAGATATTTCTGAAAAGAATAATATTCAAGTCATTATGACTACTCATTCACCAATCCTTTCAGCTTCGAGCCGAATAAGCTCACTAATCCACCTTTCCTGCACTAATGACAAACCTATTGCCACACCACTAAGCCAGTGTGGGCTACATCCTTTAAGCCTCTCTTTTATTGAGAGATGGCTTGATATAACAAAATCAACTCTATTTTTTGCAAAAGGGGTCATTCTAGTTGAAGGAATCGCGGAGGCAATGCTCATCCCAATACTTGCACAACGTATCCTAGTTGAACAGCGCCGTGCGACTGGAGAGACAAACATACCTTCTTCCCTTGAAGAGGCTGGTGTTTCAGTGATAAATATGAATGGAATTTATTTTAAACATTTTATGCAATTTTTTGCCAATCTGCCAGACGCGGCTGACAATGCTTTAAACATTCCGATCCGATGTTCAGGCATAACTGACTATGACCCCCCGGGAGCAAAAATCGAACTTCCGGATAACGATGGCAGCATCAAAAAAACCTACGCGAAAAGCAAGCCAATCTCCCCTCCTGACAAATCTGGCAACCATGCTGTTAATTCTCTGATGGATAAAATCAATCAATCGACTTGGGCTAGACTATACCATAGTCCCCTCAAAACACTCGAATATGACCTATCAATGGAGAATGCAAAAAATTGTCAAATCATGATGAAAATCGCTGCGCCACTTTGTGGCCCAAAAGTCTGTAAGCGTTTATATGAAAAATCAATGCATACTGATTGTATTGAGATTCGAGCAGATAATTCTCTATATCTTTTAGAGCATATTGATAAGGGAGAGTATTCGCAGCGCCTCGCATCCTTTTTGCAGAGATATCCAGGTAGAAAATTTGTAGTCCCCATCTATATAAAAAAAGCAGTTTTGTGGGCATGTGGGGTTTCACATGAGGCATGAACAACTTTTTGAAGAAATCGCCTCTCTTGTTTGCGGAAAACCCCAAGGAATAAGTGCCGAAGAATGTAAGGGATCATATGGATCACGACACCCTCTATGCTCAGAATATTCAGCATGCCGAATCAATGAAAAAACAAGGGAGCAATTAGAATTTGTTTGTGAACCGAGTAATCTCAACATCCACCTTGCCGCTTGTCCGGGAAGCGGCAAAACTGAATCGGTCGCCTTGAGGGCTGCCCATATTATCAAAACATGGCCGTCGAGCCATTCCGGCGTTGCTGTCCTTACTTTTACTAATAATGCGGCGTCTGTCATAAAATCCAGAACAGCCCAATTAATTGGCGCTGAAGCAATATCATCTCCACATTTTATCGGAACAATAGATAGTTGGATTCACGGGTTTATACTGCATCCATTTAGCCATCTGCTTACAAAATATGAAGGGAAGCAAGGTGACAAATCGATGCGTCTAATTGAAAATGATTCGCGCTCGCCATTTTTGAAACATTATGAATCATACTATGGGATGGCACAGACTGGAAAGCTGAAGGCCCATGAATTTTATTATACTACTTCGGGTAAAATTATTTTTTCTTCTGCAGATAAGGGCAATGATACAAAAAGAGAGCAGGTCAGACTTGTGGACTGGCAAGTCAAAGACCTCTCAAAGACAAAATTAAAATTTTGGAAAGCTGGATTCTGCACATACCAAGATGCTGAAATTCTCTGCTTTCGTTTGATTAAAAATCATGCCTATTTCAAAAAATTGTTTGCTAATAGATTTAGGCTTATAATTATTGATGAGTGCCAAGATTTGTCACCTGTACAAATTGATATATTGGATCAGCTTTTAGACAGTGGAGTAAAGATCAATTTAGTTGGAGATTTGAACCAAGCGATTTATAAATTTCGCCATGTAGATATAAATATTATCAAAAATTTTATTCAAGAAAAAAATATAAAAACATTAGCACTTTCTGTTAACCATCGCAGTTGCCAATCAATTGTAAACACATGCAATAAGCTTATAGCGGAGGTCCCCCCTCCTCAAGGAATGCAACACCAACTACTCAAAAATCCTTGTGTTTGCTTGTGTTATCCTCGTGATAAGATCGCGATTCTTCCTCAATGGTTTAATGACAATATTATGTCTAATGAATGCGTGCGCTCATCCGCGATTTTGGCCAGAGGATGGAGCACCGTGAATAAAATGCGCCCCTCGAAACAATCAGGGGCTCGAGATCACGAAAAATTTGCAAGATCCATTTATTGTTGGGGGATTAATAGCATAGAAGAAAAGAAAATAGCCTTTGAAAACCTCGGTGATTTTATTACTAATAAATTTTTACAGAAAAGCCATTTTTCAAGGCAAAATTTTTTTTGTCCTGATGAGTGCACGCCCAAGGATTGGCGTATTTTTTTATCTGGAATTCTAACTAATATAGTTACATCTCACCAATACATTTCTGATCTTAATCAATCTTGGGCAGCTTGGATTCCAAAAGTTCTTTTATCAATAAATGACATTGTGTTCAATGAGCTTAAAAAATCGCCTGTTAACTGCTTGACTGAGTCATTCCAAAAACTTGATGGTCGACGTTTTAAGAAACCTCAAAACGGAAATGACAACATCATTTCAAATTATGTTGGAAACACTATCTCAGCGGCAATTGACACTAAAATCACAACTATTCATAGCGTTAAAGGTGAAACATTTGATGCCGTGATGGTTGTCTCTTCATCCAGCAAGAGCGGTAGTCAAGATTCGCACTGGGAACACTGGCTAGAAAATCAGCATAACGAAGCAGCCAGAATTGCGTATGTTGCAAGCTCTCGACCAAGACATTGGTTAATATGGGCAATACCATCTCCCAATCAAGAACAAAAAGAGCGCTTAAAGCAATTTGGATTTGAATTGACCAGCATTTGATCAGCGATATTTTTCTATCTGAAAATTAACTACCGATTTAATCTCTGAGCCTCTAATTATTGAAGAGTTGTTACAAACGAGCGGCCATTCGTGTATCCCCACGCCATTGCCACATCCATAGTTCTACGCTAAGAAAATCCATCCACACATCACTGCAAGGCTGGACTTTCCGCTGTTCAGCAGCATTTTGATAGTATGGCCAGGCTGCTCAAGCCTTGCCACGCCGGGCGCTGATCGTATGCAAAAATTCCAGTGCTGCACCGCAGTTTTATGGCTACTGGCAAACGTGCAGGCGCATACCCATTTGCTTGCCACCCATGCAGCACCACCCGGCAGCAGGAGAACACTATGGCAGATATCTTGATTTTATTGCTGATCTTTGGTGGTGTTGCAGCGTTTTATCTGCTCGCCCTCAAGAAAGGCTGGCTGCCAATGGACCGCATGAACTGTGGCTGAGTGCCTTTTGACAAGCGGCGTGCCCAGCTTGAAGAAGATGAACATAGAAAGAAAATGGCGGAAAAGCGAAAGGCCAAGGCAAACCGCGGCAAGTAACTTTCGCACCCGTCGCCTAGCGTTATAACAACATATAATACCCCCCTGCCCTTTCGGTAAACCGGGGCGGCAGACCACACGAACAAACAGATACGCCCTCGAATCTCGGGGGCGTATCTGTTTACATTCTGCCCGTGGTAATCTGGCCCTCTTCAGGGCCACAATCCCCAACTAGCGACAGACACAATTGGCGGCAACCAAACGCGCACCAGCCGAACCGCATCCTCTTCTTAAAAACAGCCTCATTACCGCAACTGTCACAATTAACAGCGTATAATATAAGCCAACAGCCAACAAATTGTGCTTTGTGTCATTATTGTCACCGCCCTTCTGCTGTCTCGTCTGACGGTAACATTCGCTGGAATGACACTCTGGGGCACAAACTAAAAAGCACTTATATTACGCGCTACTAAAAACAATATTCGGTATCGCGCAATCATCTGCCAACATACGCAAAAACATGTAAAACTGTAACCGTATTGCCATATTGGCGCGCTACTTCTTTGGGCAATTCATCACCTCACCGGAGACTGATTATGCCCACGCCGTTAGTGCAAAGCCCTCTTACTTCCGGCAACGAACCGCTGGTCCTGTGCCCAGGCCCGCGCCCTCTGGAAAAACCTTTGGCCGCCATGCGGGCCGCAGCCCGCGCCGCCGCGCGTGCCACCGCTCTGGCTGCGGAAGAACGGCAAGCCCTGTGGGATGTTTTGCATAACAAAAGCATCCACAGTGTGCTGCAACCCATAATATCCCTGCGGGACGGCTCCATTTTCGGCTACGAAGCCCTTGGACGCGGCCCGGCGGGCAACCCTCTTGAAAATCCCGAAGCCCTCATCAACGCGGCCCTGCGCCACGGGCGCATGCTTGAGCTGGAGCATCTGTTCCGCTACAGCGCCCTCAAGGCGGCACGGCAGATCGCCACGGGCATACGCCTTTTTCTCAACGTCAATCCCAACATTATACAAGACCCGCACTTTGGTGTGGGCTTCACCAAAGAATATCTTACCCGCTTTGCCATCAGCGCCGAAGATATGGTTTTTGAAATCACGGAACGCGAATCCGTGGACAATTTGCGCGGCTTTAAAAAGATCATTGAGCACTATAAGGCTCAAAACTACCAGATAAGCATTGACGACGCAGGGGCCGGATATTCCGGCCTCAACCTTATTTCAGACGTGCAGCCCCACTTCATCAAGCTGGATATGCGCCTCATTCGCGGGGTGGACAAAGACCTCACCCGGCAGGCGCTTATCAAGAGCATGCAGGAATTTGCGTCGCTGACCAACACGCGCATCATTGCCGAGGGCATTGAAACGGAAGAAGAACTGGCAACCCTCATCAGCTTCGACGTGCCTTACGGCCAGGGTTACTTTATCCAGCGCCCGGCCCCGCAGCCCCAGCCCATTGCCGAGCATGTGGTGCGCTTTATCCACCGCGAAAACAAGATCAAGAATCGCTTTTTCGGCGCACGCGTACACAAGTTTCATGTGCGGCACATCATACGCCCCGGCTTCACGGTTTCCCCTACTTTGCCTGTGCTTGAGGTTGTAGAACGCTTTGAACACGACGAAAGCTTGCAAGGACTGTGCGTTGTTGACGATGGCAAACCCTTGGGCACTGTCATGCGCCACCACCTGCACCGCCAGTTGAGCGGGCGCTTCGGCTTTTCGCTCTTTGCGGGCAAAACCGTTGCTTCTGTTATGGACAAGGGGTTTTTAAGCGTAGACCACCAGACCACCATTGATGTGGTCTCCCGCCACGCCATGCGGCGTGAAAGCAACCAGATATACGACTTTGTAACTGTTACCCGCGACGGCAACTATGCGGGCATCGTCACCGTGCGCGAACTGCTTGAAAAAAGCATCGAGCTTGAAGTGGCCAATGCCCGCCAGCTCAACCCGCTTTCAGAACTGCCGGGCAACGCCCTTATTGATATTGAGCTGGAACGCCTTGTGCGGCTCAACCTGGACAAGCGCGTGCTCTATTTCGATATCGACAACTTCAAGGCCTACAACGACAAGTACGGCTTCAAAAACGGCGACCGCGTGCTCAAGCGCCTTGCATCCATCATTTCAGAAAACACGCCTGAAGGGGACTTCGTGGGTCACATCGGCGGCGACGATTTTATCGCCGTCACCGAAAGGTCCGAGGCCGAAAAGGTCTGTCAGGACATCATCAGCGCTTTTGCCCAGGGCGTCGCCGCCTACTATAACGCCGAGGATTTTCAGAACGGCTACATCGAAGGCAAAAACCGCAACCACCAGGAAGAGCGCTTCCCTCTTATGTCCCTCACCATTGTGGGCGTGTGCGCCACCAGCTTTCAAAGCAGCTTTGATCTCGCACGGGCCGCCGCTGACATGAAAAAACGCTGCAAGCAGCTTTTGGGCAATAACTTCATGTTCGACGATGGCGACGGCAACAGCGCAGACGAAGACAGCGCGCAGTAAAATCCGCCGGGCGCAGGCCGAAATGCAGCGCGCAGCCAGCGGCATTTCGCGCGAGTGAACGAGCTGGGGCGTAACATATAAAAAAATAATGAGGATACAAATGAAGCTGAGCGCAAAACTGATCCTTTCGTTTTGCAGCATCATTCTTTTTATGGTGCTTCTTTTTGCCGTCTATATGCGCAACAGCCAAAAAATCACCGCCACTGTGGGCCACATCACCGAAACCGTCATTCCCTCAGTGGTGGCGATTCAGTCAATGAACGCCCTGCTCTACTCCACCCGGTCCGATCTGGCAGCCGTCAGCACGCGCACAGACCGCGTGACCATTACGGAATACACCTCGCGCATCAATCGCGCGCTGCGCACCATTGCAGAATATGAAAAAATTTATGCGGATCTGGCGGCCCGGCCCACGCCCGAAGAGTGCGTTATGCCAGCCTCAGACAAGGCCGCGCAGGATGGCGAAAATCAGGGTATGGATCTGCCGGAACTGCTGGAACACATCCGTGTGGCCACGCAGGAAGACGCCCAGAACCGTCTGCAAATCATCGCCCACGCCAAGGAAGGCGAAAGCGACGAGGCCGTGGCGCTTTTTGACCGCAGCCGGGCCAATTTTTTGCGTCTGGCAAAATTTTATGAGCAGGTGCTTGAGCTGGATACGGCCCGCAGCCGCCAGGCCGCAGAGGCCGCGCGCCACATCGCCGATCAGTCGCAAAAAATGGCTGTGGGCCTTACTGGCGCGGCCCTGCTGTTCAGCATTCTCGTCACCTGTTTGCTGATTGTTTCGGTCAAACGCCAGTTGGGCATTGATCCCGGTCAGCTCAATATTCTGGCCCAGCGTGTAGCCAAAGGCGATTACAACACGGATGCCGACGGCAACAAAAAAAATCGGCGCGGCGTGTATGCCTCCATCATATCAATGGTGGCATCTCTGCAGGAGCACATCAGCAATGCTGACAAGCAATCGCAGATGGCTTTGAGCCATTCACAGCGGGCCGAAGAAGCCTTGCGCGAAGCCGAGGCCGCGCGGGTGCAGGCGCAGGGCAGAACGGAAACCCTGCTGCACACTGCCGAACAGCTGGAAGGCGTGGCCCACAACCTGACCACAGCCTCGGATCAGCTGACGCGGCAGATCGAGCAGTCCAGCATGGGAGCCACGGCCACGGCGGAAAATCTGGACGGCGCAGCAACCGCTATGGAGCAGATGAACGCCACGGTGCGGCAGGTGGCAGACAATGCCGGGCAGGCGGCGCAGGCTTCAGCCGGAACACGAACCAGCGCCGAAGAAGGGGCAGAAGTCGTGCGGCAGGCTTTGGACAGCATCAACAAGGTCAATGAGGTTTCTGAACGCCTCAAGGCCGATATGGATGACCTTAA
This sequence comes from Desulfovibrio intestinalis, assembly GCF_014202345.1. NCBI lineage: Bacteria > Pseudomonadati > Thermodesulfobacteriota > Desulfovibrionia > Desulfovibrionales > Desulfovibrionaceae > Desulfovibrio > Desulfovibrio intestinalis. The sequence continues at coordinate 231,064 of NZ_JACHGO010000003.1, read as the reverse complement.
TGCCCGTGCCCGCGACATCAGCCGCATTATGGGCTTTATTTCTGACATTGCAGACCAGACAAATTTGCTGGCCCTCAATGCGGCCATTGAAGCGGCGCGTGCCGGAGACGCCGGACGCGGCTTTGCCGTGGTTGCCGACGAGGTGCGCAAACTGGCGGAAAAAACCGTCACCTCCACGCACGATGTGGGAGCCGCCATCAGCGCCATGCAAAAAAGCACGGCTCACAGCATGGCCTCGCTGGACGAAGCCGTGGCCCAGGTTAAGCAAGCAACGCTCAGCGCGGGCAAATCCGGTTCAGCCCTTGAAGATATTGTAAGCATGGCCGACGCCACAGCAGGTCAGGTACGGGCCATTGCCGCCGCCAGTGAAGAACAGTCTGCCGCCAGCGAAGAAGTAAACCGCACCATCAGCAGCGTCAGTCAGGCAGCCCGTGGAAGTGCGCAAACTATGGCCGAGGCAGCCCAGGCTGTTATCCACCTTACAGAGCAGGCAAAGACTGTGGAAAATCTTGTGGAGAAGCTGCGAAACAACGGATGAGCAGCTTTGGACTGTGCTGTCACGAGTGCCCTTTCAGCTATTTTTATTTTAGATTTATCCTTTCATTCCAGCGTATTGTCATAGAATACGTATCAGCAGGAAGGCTTGCTCTATGCGTATATGCGCAGAATACAGGGCAAAGCAGCATGCTGCCTGCATAAAAGGTTCGTTTTCTGCGGTGGTACAAGAAGTTCATCTTATGATGACACGGCCTGGAATATTTTCACTTTAGAATACCCCACGGTAATTCAGGATGCCGGCCAGCTTACGCTGACCGGCATCCGAACATTGGCACAAGTGCCGCTGTGTGGCTTCAAAACTACTGCTTGGCGGCCTTGGCAGCCTCGGCGGCTTCACGCGCGGCGGGGCTCATGTGGCAGGGGCGGCAGCCCTTGAACTGCGGGAACTTGCCGGGATTTTCAGCAGCAAGCTTCTTGTGGCAGCCAAGGCAGGAGCGGTCGCTGCTCTGGGAATGGAAGGCCATAAACATGCTCATGGGGTCACGCTCACGCGCGCCGGGCGTGGCATGGCATTCGGTGCAGGCTACATAACGGCCATCACCACCTTCTTCGTGGTGACACTGAAAACAGGAAATACCCTTGTGCGCCGTGTGCGGGAACATGACGTTCATGCGCTTGGAACCGGAAGCTTCAATCTCAATGGGTTTTTTGATTACTTCCGACATTTCCTTGACGCTGCGGGCCTGTGCTCCGCCGGCACACAAAAGAGTCAGGGCAAAAAAAGTGATGACCAAGGTTTTCATGAACAAGCTCCTCCTGATGTAGTAGACCTTCATGTCTTGGCGCATGCGGAGCGCCCTTACCGGGCGGCCGCCGGGTCTCGTCCACAGCCCCATAGCTCTGGACGCGCTCCCTCCCGGTTACCCGGTTCGGCATGCTTTCGGCCTTTTCAAAACATATTGCACAAAGAAGATTTCGCTTCCTGCCCAAAAAAAATTTTATGCGATAAGCGCTTTTTGCGGCGCTTGCTTCACAAAATCTCATCCCGGCCGGGCTACAAAAACCCCTTGTTTCAACATTTCTGACACGATTTCAGGCTATTTCAGCGCAATTAGCGCGCAGTTACCGCGCGTGAAATTCATGCCCGTTCTGTCTGCGCGGCACCCCCTGCTGTTTCATGCCGGGGCTGCCAGATCAATCAAAACACGCTCGTTACGGGTGTGGTCCGCAAAAGAGCGATTGGGCCTTCACTGCGGGCGTGTGCTCATGCAAGCGCCCGGGCGTTTCGCCGTAAAGACGCGCTAAAAAGTATTCCAGAACGAAGGCTTGAGCGGGCGCAATTTCTTGCGGGCCGCCACCATGTCCAGATGCATCATGCCCAGAGCCAACGCATCCAGATCGGGCCAGCCTTCACGTTCACGCAAGTCCACAGTGGGGCAATAGCTCTTGCACTTGGTGCACCAGTCCAGCCGCTCGCCGTGCGCTGCTCCGCTTTCGCGCAGCATTTCCATCACGCCTGTGCCGTCCTTGCCGCACGAAGGGCAAATGCCGCGCATGAACTTCCAGTTAGCGCCACACTGGCCGCAATGCAGATGCTTTTTGCCGCCGCCGCCCGCCAGATAGGCGTTTTTTTCGTCCAGCATGGGCTTGTCCAGCCAGCCGATGGTGGCAAAACTGCCGCATACCGGGCAATACCCGTGCTTCCAGCGGCTGCCGGCGTCCCAGGGGGCGTCGCCTTCTTCGGGCAGGCTCTGCGCCACAAGAGTGCGCAAAACAGGGGCCAGCACAAAGCTGAAGGCAAACAGAAGCACTGAGGGGTCAAGGCCGTTTTCTTCGGCCAGGCGTGCCTCTTCCTCACTGTTGCCGGAAAGCATTGCTTCGGCAAAAGCTTCACGGGGGTCAGCAGTTACTGCGCCCGCGCTTTTTTTCTTTTTTGATTCCGCTTTGACCGGAGCCAGCAGCATGGCTTCAAGCGCCGCAGCATGGGGAGCCATGGCTTCAAGGCTGACCACCAGAGGCAGCAGCTTTTCAGCGCTGCTGCGCAGGGGGCCAGCAAGGCCAGCCAGCGACACGCCAGCCAGCAGTGAAAGCCCTTGCTCCAGAGCCTCGGCTTGCGGTTCTGGCAGGCGCAGCCCAGTAGCGCGTACGCTTTCAGCCAGTTCTTCAGTCAACTCTGCCTGAGCAGCCAGTATTGGTTCAAAAGCCCGCAATACGGGTTCCAGAACAGGACGGCGCGCCGCCACGTCCGCCAGGGTCTTTGCCACGCTTTGGCAGGATGAGGCCATTGATGCTCCAAAACCCGGAGGCCTGGGCCCCCGATCGAAAGGTGACAGCGGCGCACGGGAAGCCCCGCACGCCGCACTTGATACAAAGCCGCTCCCGGCCGCAATGACGGCCAGGGCTGCTGCCGGAGAAAATAATTTCGCCGGGGCGTATTCAAGTGCCTCGCCAAGCTGTATCGGCGCTATCAGCCTCTCGCCTGCCCGTAAGCAGGCAGCCTTTAAACGCCGATACAGCTATAGCTACAATGCTGTAAACCAGCATAATTTCAGTTTAGAATTATAGCAATGCCAAACTGAAACCTGACTGAGACACTCTACATAAAGGCCGCGAACTCGTAGTACTTGTCCTTTGTGTCTGCCAAAAGATAGATGACGCTGACGTCTTCCATATCGGCAAGAAAGGCCTTGGGCCAGCGCTTTTTGGCAACTTCAAGGCGTTTTTTGGCAACGGGCAGCAGTTCCTCACGCTCACCGAAAACCATTGCCCCTGTGGGGCAGGTTTTGACGCAAATGGGCTGCATACCCGCAGAAACACGGTCAATGCACATATCGCATTTGGTCAGGCGGCCATTCTTGGGGTCACGCCTCGGTATGTTGTAAGGGCATGCGTCCTGTACGGCCTGGGCGTCTTCCTCACTGAGTTGCGAGGATTTTTCCGTGGCCAGTACGGCTCCGGTTTTTTTATCCTGAATCATTGCGCCGGGTACGGCCATATCCGCCACATCCACGCAGGGGGGCGTCAGGCAGTGGCGGCACTGTTCGGGAAAAAAGTTCCAGACCACGTTGCCCTGTTCGTCCAGATATTCGTGAAAGCGCACAATCTTGAGATTGTTCGGGTTCAGGTCGGGCGGGTTCTGGTGCGTGCCAAGCTGCTTGGTATGATTGGCGGGCAGATCGTGCCACTCTTTACAGGCCAACTGGCAGCCACGACATGCCGTGCACCGCGTGGTGTCAACTAAGAATGTTTTCGGCATAGTATGCTCCTTGTCGGGCGCGTCCCCTCGTGGGGACGCGCCGCGCTCGTTAGCCTATTTCGGTCAGCTTGTCGGCCTTGTGCAGGTTCACGCAGCAGGCCTTGGACTCGGGGATGGTGGTGTTGGGATCATACGCTCCCACAGTCAGCCTGTTGGTGGAGTCGCCGCACTTTGGTGTCGTCCAGCCAAAGGCAAAGGGCATGCCCACAAGGTGAACAGTCTTGCCCATAATCGTGAAGGGCCGTATGCGCACGGTCACCATAGCGATAGCTTCGCATTTGCCTCGCGCGCTTTCCAGCAACACGCCGTCGCCGTTTTTGATGCCTTTTTCCTTGGCCAGCTCGTGGCTCATTTCCACATAGAGCTGGGGTTCGGTTTCAAGCAGGTTGGGCACGTTGCGGGTTTCGCCGCCGCCGCACCAGTGCTCGGTAAGGCTATAGGTGGTCAGCACTATGGGGTAACGCGGATCGGCAGGAGGCGCGATCTGGTCCATAGGCGATTTGTGGTACTTGTACACCGGGCTGCTGAGCTGCTTGGAGAACGGATGACTCGCCAGCGGCGTTTCAGCAGGTTCATAGTGTTCGGGGAAGGGACCGTCGGCAGGTCCGGGGCCATAGAACTGGGAGTGCCCGTCTTTGACCATAATGAAGGGCAGCTTGCCCTTGGGGTCAGACATGGGCGGCCAGGGGCCGTCGGGCACGTCGCCCACCCATTTTGTGCCGTCCCATTCAATGACGACCCGCTTGGGGTTGAAGGGCTTGCCGTTCACATCCACCGAGGCGCGGTTGTACAGAATGCGCCGGTTGAGAGGCCAGCACCACGACCAGTTGGGGAAGAGGCCAATGTTGGCCTGCAATGGCGTCTGGCTGGGGTCACGCCTTCTCGATTTGTTGCCGTCTTCTTCTGTCCAGCTTCCCGTATATATCCAGTTGAGGGAAGAAGTTGTGCCGTCGTCCTTCAAAACGCCGAACGTGGGCACAAGCTGGCCGCGTTTGTAGGTCTTGTCGCCTACCTTGGTGTCGGCCCAGAAGAAACCGTTGATGCGCCTGGCCCATTCTTCGGGATCATACTTGTCAGTCCAGTGCATCTTCATGATGGGCTCGGGCAGCACGCCGCCCTCTTGCTTGTACATCGTGCGGATGGTGTTGAAGAGGGGCACGACGACGTCAGCGAAGTTACGCGCTTCGCCGCCGGGCTCTACCGCCTTATCAAACCACTGGAGCCAGCGCCCGCTGTTGCTGATGGTTCCCGCCTTTTCAATGCGGTGGGCCGACGGCAGCAGAAAGACTTCAGTTTTCTTGGTCTTGGGGTCAACCCCGGGGCGCATCCAGTTGTCCGTGGTTTCGGAGTTGTGGATTTCAGAGCAGACGAGCCAGTCCAGATTGTCCAGAGCCGTCCGCATCTTGTTGGTGTTGGGGAAGCTGTTCATGGGGTTGACGCCCATGATGAAGCCGCCCTTGATCTTGTTATTGTATATCTTGTCCATGATATACATGTACGAGTAGTCTTCGCCCGGCTCCAGCTTGGGCAGCAGGCCGTAACAGAAGTCGTTTTCAGGCGTGGCGGCATCACCGAACCAGCCCTTGAGCAGACTTGCTACGTACTTTGGCCTGTTGCCCCACCAGTTGGCACTGTTGGGAAGCGTGGTGACAGGAGTATTGGCCTTGTTGTACTCGGCCAGGGTCTGCCACGGAGCCTGGGGAGTGCCGTGATACCCGGGGATATTGTTGTACAGCAGGGCGTGGTCTGTGGACCCCTGCACGTTTGGCTCGCCGCGCAGGGCGTTGATGCCGCCGCCGGCAATACCGATGTTGCCCAGCAGAAGCTGTACCAGGCTGGAAAGGCGGATGTTCTGCACGCCCACGGTATGCTGGGTCCAGCCCAGGGCGTAAAGAATGGTGCCTGCCTTGTCGGGCCTGCCAGTTGCGCAGAAGTTCTTGTAGACCTTGAGCAGGTTTTCCTGCGACACGCCCGTGATGTCAGAGACATTCTTGAGAGTGTAACGGGAATAGTGGTCCTTCATAAGGTTGATGACACAACGGGGATTCTGATGCGTGGGGTCGATAACCGGCCCGCCGTCAGCGCCCTTGGCCTTGGCCCACAAGCTTTTGTCGTACTTGCGCGCCTCTGCGTTGAATCCGCTGAAAAGCCCGTCTTCAAAAGCATAGCCGTCGCCTACAACAAAAGCCGCGTCAGTGTAGTTATTGACGTAGTCTTTGTGGTAGCAGCCGTTTTCAAGGATGTAGTTGACCATGCCGCCAAGGAAGGGAATATCCGTGCCGGAACGCAGAGGCACATGGAAATCACACCTGGCGGATGTACGCGAGAATTTGGGGTCGACGTGCATGAGCACGGCCCCGTTGTCCTTGGCTTTCATGATCCACTTGAAAGCCACGGGATGATGTTCAGCGGCATTACTGCCGATAATAAGCACCGAATCGGCATTCTTGATGTCGATCCAGTGGTTGGTCATTGCACCGCGTCCGAACGACTCTGCCAGAGCCGCAACAGTGGGGCTGTGTCAGACCCGTGCCTGGTGGTCCATATGGACAACACCCAGGCCGCGCAAGGCTTGATGGATAACGGCGCATTCCTCGTTGGAGGCGTGCGAGGTGCCCATCCAGAATATGGTTTCCAGACGGTTGACCGTCTGGCCTTTTTCGTTTTTGAGGATCATGTCCTTGTCGCGGGCGTCCTTCACGCGACGTGCAATCTGCTCAAGAGTCCAGTCCCAGTCCTTCTCTTCCCACTTATCGCTGTGGGGAGCACGGTACAGGGGTTTTTTCAGGCGGTGATCGCTTGTGTACATCGAATAGAGAGCCGCGCCCTTGGCGCACAGCGCTCCCTCGGTAATGGGAAAGTCCGGGTCGCCTTCGGTGGAGACAAGCTTGCCGTCTTTTACATAAGCGATGATCTGACACTGAACGGAACAAAAGGGGCAGATGCTCGATACTTCACGAGCCCCTTCAATCTTGAGTTTAACGGCGTAAGCCTGAGCTTCGCCCAAATCGAAGCCCAGGTGCCCCAGCGTGAGGCATATTACCCCCGCACCGACACCTTTGAGAAAACTCCGTCGGGTGCTTTTCATAAGACCTCTCCTTGTTTAAGCCTATCGTATGCGCGGGATCGAGGCAGACAACCGCGCAAAACTGCTTTGGCGAACAAAAAACGCTCGCCCTGATGATAAAATGAATCGTAGTCACCATATTCCAAAAATCGTGATGTCGCAAGATTGTTCGATTATTTATATTGGAGTCTCAGCAGATTGTGACATTTTTCTCTATATAGTAAAATGTCATACCATTACGAATGCATACTCGTTAAACAGCACTGAAAAACTTTTCGCATTGCTGAAATCTGATTCCAGAGCACTGCCACCATCATGCTGAAATACATGCCATTTTATCTGACAATTTTAATACGGGCTTTATCTGAATTTTTTTGCGCTACATGAAAGAAAAACACGCAAAATCTAAACAGACAGGCCGCCCGGATACCGGACGGCCTGTTGACATCACCGCAAAACCTGCGTGCATGTTTTTTCAATACTTTAAAGTCTGCTGAATTCTATTTCAAACTGCCAAGCCTATGCCCGTATCTCAGCTTTCTGCTTTTGCAATCTCGCTACAAAACTAATTTTGATACACTTCAGGCGGAATACTTTTAGCAACATAAATATTGCAAATCTTGGTGTAATTCTGCTCAATAAAATCCTTAAACCCGCTGTCATTAAAATAGCCGTCCACAAAATCAACCCAAAGAACCTTTGGTGATTTTGCCATGATAAGCTCGGGAATATCGTAAAGTTCCTTGCCTCTGGAAAAATGCTCCGTGTCAAGTTGGCTTAATTCTAAATTATGCCAGTAATATCCCTGAACATCCCGCCGGACAGGGCAGACTTCGTGGCTGCCCAAAATCTCTTCATCTTCGCTGGTAACGCGCAACACTATGTCATATTGCCGCTTAACACACCCATCCATGCCATCCATTACAAAGCTGCTTACATTTTGAACAGCATTGTAAAAAACAAGAAGAAGAAGCAAGGCAACAATCGCATTTTTAATCTTGCGATCCTGCAGTATGCTGAAGCTGCTTGAAAGAGTTATGACTAGGAAAGGAAAGAGCGGAATGTAATATTGCTCGTATGGCGTGGGCAAAAGAGCAAAGAAAACGCAGAATCCCAGAAAAATTATTGAAGTAAACTGGAATGGAGCTCTTTTTATGATTCTTACTTCCGCTATAATGAGAGATATGCTGCAGAAAAACAGGGGAAGCTTCAACCGAACCCACCCGTAAACCATTGAAATTTTAAAATTGAACAGCCAGTTCAACTCAAAATAATCTACAAGCACGTGCTCTTCCGACATGAAATACAGCAGATAGCCAAGCACCGAAAGAGGAAGCACCAAAGCTATCAAAAAATCCCGAAGGTAAAGTTCTTTCTTATAGAGCTGGTAGATTGCGCAGAGGCAGAAACCAAAAAGAAGAAAGACGGCTTTTTGAAGAAACAGAAAGGATGCAAAAAAGAGCAGAAAAGAAAGAACTAAACACAGTAGGTTTTTATTTTTCAGATAGATAATGTAATAATACAGGCCTGAAAAAAATGCGCCCACCATAAATATATCAGGTCTCACCAAAAGACTTGAATGAACGATCATATCTATACTTAACAGTACGGTAACAAAAAGAAAGACACTCTTCTTGTCGCCTCCTTTCAATATCGATATCTTATATGTATAAAAAGCCGTTATAAGTAGTGCGCAAAGCGACAAACTGCGGCCGATATAAAGGAGATAGTATGTATCTGGAAAGTTTTTTACAAAAGGAGCAAGAAAAATCCAATATAAAAAATGGTGGTGCTGAAAAAAGTCTCTATAGGGAATTTGCCCTTGCAACATCAGGTATGCGGAATACAAATGTTCGTATTCGTCATGATCCAGCGGGCTAAAGATTACGGAATACCCCAGAATAAGCAGGCTGGCGCAAAAAAGGAATACACAAAGAAAAAAGACTGACGGCCTCATGTCTGCTGAGTTGACGCCAGACGCATCAATCATTGCTGGTTTGGCATCCATACTAAAATGACAGGCCAAGCAGGTACTGCGCCACAAACCGTGTTGCTTTGGACATTCTACGCTTTCCGGTAGGCGGCCTTTCCTGCCTGATACATAACCCAAGCCTCCCCAGCGGCATCAGAGGCTCCATAGATTTCCTATTTTTCTTCATGATATTCGCTTTCAGCGTTAACTTTCCAAATATCATGCTTGCTGACATTACTGCCCAGGATATGGTCCACGCAGAAAAAAGATGTAAGCATGGAATGGTCCATATTATTATATCTGTGCTGACCATTGCGGCCAACGCAGTAAAGCCCGCCCACTCCGGTCAGCCAGCGGCGAAGCGTTTCAATCTCTTCATAGGTATCAAAATATGCGGGGTAGGCTTTCTTGACCTTTTCGCAATGCATATCAAGCACATCTTCGCGGCTGATAATATTCATAGTGACCATTTCATCAATTGCGCGATTGATGAGTTCCTGCTCAGAAAGCTGCCAGAAGCTGTCACCTTCAGAGCAGAAATATTCCATTCCAACCCATACCGTATTCTCAGGGTCCTTGACCAGATAAGGTGACCAGTTGTTGAATATTTGCAGCCTCCCGACCTGAACTTCGGGTTCCTGCACATATATCCAGCAATCGGGCACAATATTGCCCAAGGTCTTCATGGCGGTGGTGTTTTTCAGTTTGAAGCGCTGTACAAGCAACCCTACCGTGATGAAGTCCCGATAGGGCAAGCCAGCGGCTACACGGGCCACATCTTGTGGAATTTCCACGTTGCTCATGGCCTGCATCAGATCTTTGAGCGGCATGGATGATATTACGGTATCGGCCTCAATAACCTGTGTGCCTTCGGCGGTGTCACAAGCCACACCAGTGACGTTGCCATCCTTACAAAGGATACGTCTTGCCGTGTATCCTTTCAAAATCTTACCGCCCATAGACTCGATATCGGCGGCCACCTGTTCCCACAGCTGGCCCGGGCCAAATTTGGGATACCAAAATTCTTCAATCAGTGACGTTTCAGCTTTTCCGCTGTCTTTCTGTCCCAGGGCCTTTTTGACGCTGTCCAGTAAAAGCTTGAAGACAGAAAGGCCCCTGACCCTCTGAGCACCCCAATCGGCGGCGAGCTGTGAAGGATGCCGCCCCCAGACCTTGGTGGTGTAGGATTCAAAAAACATTGAATAAAGCTCACGCCCAAACCGGTTGATATAAAAATCTTCCAGCGATTTTTCCTGCCGCTTGAACACGCAGGACCACAGGTAAGAAAACCCGGCTCGCATGGTGCGCAACAGTCCCATGTTAAGAAAAGTCGCCATCTTGAGGCTGAGCGGATAGTCGAAAAAGCGCTTGGCAAAGTAAATTCTTGAAACACGGTCACGCAACAGCATAACCCTGTTTTCAGTTTCCGGATCAGGCCCGCCGGGGGCAAGAGCGCGCTCCCGATGCAGTATCAGGTCATCCTTGGCAGGAGCGCCCTGCAAGGGCAACATTTTTTTCCACCAGTCCATTATCGTCTGATCTTTGGAAAAAAACCTGTGCCCGCCAATATCCATACGGTTGCCGTTGTGGCATACGGTTCTTGAAATACCGCCAATTTCCTGTGTTTCTTCAATAACAATGACGTCTACTTCACTGTTTTTAACAAGAAGGTCATAGGCTGCCGTCAGTCCGGCAGGACCAGCTCCGACAATGATGATACTTTTCATGCACCGCTCTTTATACTTGCGATAGTTCTACGCAATTGATTGCGTATGCCAACATTGAAGGAAAAATACTTGTGCGCAATAAAGGAATAGATGGTTATGACGCCAACAGAAAAAACATGCGCTACAAATTGCGAAGAAACAGCAAAGCCCGCCAAGGCAACGTCTTCAATTTCGAAAAAAAGAAGTAATTGCATGGAAAAATGGGCAACAACAGCCGTCAGCAGTGTCCCTATTGAGGCAACAACCAAAAATGTTCCAAACTGCTGAGAGAGCTTGCGCCCTTTGTACTTGAAGTTGAGTTTGTAATTCAGAATGAAATTTACGAGCAAGCCTGCGCTGGCTGCAATAAAAACAGAAACGATATAGGGAAACAGATTCGCATTATAAAGCAAATAACCACAGAGAAGGTTCACCAGAGCGGCTGTACCACCAAATGCGATGAAGTATAAAAAGTTTCTGGAAAGCAGAAAATTAAACATACACCACTAAAATCCCTAGTATTCATACCCACCAGGGCCGGACAAATCCGACCTTAAATCCGTAAAGATGTGGTCATTATATTATACGGATCAGTAAAAAAATACAATGCACGTGCACCAGCCCAATAGGCAAAACCTTGTGTATCATAGACTCCCAAACAGGGAGAACTAGAAAAACACACTATTTGTGCCAACGACGATGCCTGATACAGCCTCTTAAACAAAAAAATTAAGGGTAGCCAGCATTTTTTGTGGCTACCTCTATTTTTTATTTATTTGCTATGAAAAGCCTGTACTGCGCTTATTCAATGTCCAAGGTTGGTAAAAATATACTTTAATTCAACAACTTTACCTTGATATCAGCTTACCCTGAGCAGACTGCCCTTAAAATATTCAATATTTCAAAGTTGTCATTCTGCCGATAAATGCAACTCTCGGCAGAATCCACGCCGCGCTGTGGCTACGGCACTTTCGCCCACAGCCTGAAGCTGTTTCTAAAAAAATCTTTTGTCCAACTGGCTTGCGTCAACAGGCCGTTTTTACGAAAAAAGTATACGCGAAAGCACACTTTTCCCGTAAAAACGGCCTGTTGGCTTGGCGCTAAATCATTTATCTGGGGAAGCACTGATTAAAGAGCTTCCTGGAAACGCACAGTTATTTCGTTTGGCAAGGCGCGATCTTTTCTTTGAAGCAGGAGTAGACTCTTCCGTCCTCGACTGTTTTAAAAAAGTGAAGCAACGCAGCCAAACGGAATAAATCAGCGTTCCCTTATAAACAGCCCCTTGAGCATGTAAACGCTACCAAAACCAAAATGCTCTATTTGCCGTACCAGCACTTTGGCCATGTGCAGGTATGGCAGGCAAGGCAGTAGCCCCCCTCGCCCAGACGGGCGAGTTCCGCGCGGGTGATTTCCCGGCTGGCCAACAGGCGCGGCAACACCAGATCCAGAAAGGTTGTCTTGAAGTAAAGCGCGCAGGCGGGCACGCCAAGCACCTGCATGTCGCCGCCAGAACCGGGTATGCGCCCCATAAGGCTCATGGTTCCCGGCAGCACGGGCACGCCGTGCAGTACGTCGGTCAGCCCGGCGTCAACGAGCGCCTGACGGGTTACATCGTCGGGATCAACCGAAAGACCGCCCGTGGTGACCAGCAGGTCAACCCCGGCCTCACGCATGTCAGCCACAGCCTTGGCCATCAGCGCCCTGTCATCGGGGACAATGTCCGTCTTTGCCACGCTGCATCCCAGCATGGTGACCTTTGCCGTTATGACAGGAATAAACTTGTCTTCAATGATGCCCTGAAAAACTTCCGTCCCGGTCACCAGAATACCCACTTGCGCCTTGCGCAGGGGCAGCACGCTGAAAAGCGGCCCGCCTTCCAGAACCTCAAGAGCCTGCGCGAGCCGCTCGCGCGTGATAAAGAGCGGAATGGCGCGCGTGCCAGCCAGAGGGCCATCCTGCTTGACCAGGGTGGCGTCCTGCCGGGAAGCCACCATTATTTCAGGCACAAGGTTAAACTGGCGCATGCGTTCCACATCCACGCTAAAGAGGCCGTCCCTTGCGGCGGTAAATTCCACCTTGCCCTCGCGGGGCGGCAGGGAGTAGGCCACGCCCTCGCCCGCCATGCGCCGGGCAAAAATTTCAGCGGCTTCATTTTCATGCACCAGATCGCTATCGCCAGCGGCAAGGAAAGCAGCCCCATCTTCGGCAGGGCTGTCAGTGACAGCCACATGAAAACGCCCCATCTGTTGCAGACGGCAGATATCGCCCACGCTGATACGCTGCCCGGCCTTGAATTCCGGCCCTTTGAACTGCCCAGGCTCTATGCGGGTCATGTCGTGCGCCACGGTTTTTCCCACAGCTTCTTCCACTGGCACGACGCGCACACCCGTAGCGGCTTCATGACGTTCAGTTGCCCTGATTTCGCGCCGGGCTACCACATAGGGAGCTTCGCCCTGGCAGCCACGGCATACGGGACCATCTTCAACCGGATAGGCCTCACCGCACACAGGACAGCAGACAATGCGCGTCATGTGCTTGTGCCCGATGAAACGGTGCTTCACCGTTATTGGTTCAACCTTGCATATGGTGTCGCCAGCCTGCTCTATTTCGGCCTCAAGCCGCGGCACATCCTGATCTTTTTTGGGTTTTTTCTTAAAAAACCACCCTTCTATTTCCGGGTAGGCGGCCATCTTCACCGGGTCAATGCTCACGCGCACGCCTTCACCGGTATATTTGTCGAAGAGAGACACGGCATAACGGCCCAGATTGTGTATCTTCATCCACCCGTTGCCAATGCTGCACAACGTCAAAAGTTGCACCGCGTCAGGCAGGCACTTGCCTGATTCCACCACGGCTTCGAAAAGCGTGCCTTCGGGCAGATGTTTTTTGGCCAGCTCCACCATATACCCGCCCACAAGCAGGCCGGGAGCCGCATAGCCGTGAAAATTCTCCGCCAACTGGCGAAATTCATCAAAAGTATAGGAGCCAATATTCATGCTCTTCTCCAGATAATGCTGCCCTTATTCAGACAGATGGGGGCTGTGTTTCACACTTATTTAAGTCAATTTGCTCTTTATTGCTACCTGTGAACTACATTTATCCAACATGGCCGGATATCCCCTCGAGGGCAGATGCCAAGGCTTTTCGCCTGGCCCGCTATTTACGGCGCAAAACAATTTTCTGGCTTAACAGCCAGCCATTGCTACGAAAATCACTCTTTTTCTAAAAACCGTGTATTTTATGTTCCAGCATGGCTTGAGCCGAGGCCAGATCTTCAGGAGTATTACAGTTGAAAAAAGGACCAGACTCTTCGGGTTCGTAGTCCAAAAAACTCTGAAATTCCCGCGGCACGACACTGGCGAGCCTCCGTTGCCCCTGCGCCAGAGCGTCTGAAAAATACGGCAGGGCGGCTACCTCGTAAATCGCGGTCAGGGCCTGCACACGGCCTGTAAGCCGCTCACGATACGCTGTCACCAGACTCGTGACCGGAGCCTGGCTTCTGGCCGCAAGCAGCCTGCGCAAGGTGGACGTGTCCATAAATGGCAGATCGCAGGAAAGCGCCAGAACGGCCGCATAGCCGAGTTCTTCAGCCCGGCACAAAGCCGCATGCAACCCCGCCGTGGGGCCAACCCCCTGCACGGCGTCAAAAACACACTCATACCCCTGACGTGGAGCATCCACGCGGCAGGAAACAAAACAGACGGGCAAAAGGGAAAGCAACAGAGAATGGGCACGGGCCAGCATGCTGCCATCGGCGCTTTCTTCAAGAGGTTCTGCCGCCGCTGCGGTTGTCAGTGGCAGCAAGCGCAGCAGGGCCTTGTCCTTGCCCATACGGCTGGAAAGCCCACCCGCAAGCACCACCCCGGCTACCGGACCCCGGCCCTCGTTTAGATTCATGCCCGTTCTCCCCCCTAGCTGTGATCCGTCCCGTCTACGCCTTGCACACACGGGCTGAGCCCATCGCACAATCACACATCCTTCGCGTATTCTTCGCGCACTCTTATAATGTAGCCGCTGTGCTGTTCATGTCAAAACAGGAATGCAATGGGAAACAGATTTTCTCATTGCGCAGAACCGTAACACTTTCAGCAACTATTCATATTACCAATATTTTCTGCAGATGCACGCCTCTGCCGGACACATTGTGCAGCGCCCATGCATTTGCTATGCTGCCTTGCGCTGCCGTCTGCGGGGGGACGCCGTGACTGACGCGGCAAAGGACACGTTTCAGGGAGAGAGCATGGGCCAGGATATTTTTGACCTTATTGTCGTTCTGACGCTGGCATTCTTTGCCGGGCGGGGCTACATAAACGGCTTTGTGGGCGAGGTAGCGGGCATAGTGTCCCTTTTGGGCGGCTTTTGGGTGGCCCACAACTATCACGACATGCTTTCGCCCCACCTGGCCTTTATTACTGACCCGGGCTGGCGTACCATTGCGGCTTATGTTCTGGTTTTTCTGGGCGTACTTATTGCGGTGGCCCTGCTGGCCCGCCTGCTGCAAAAAATTCTTTCATTTTCTTTCGTCAGCTGGGCTGACAGAATGGCCGGAGCCGCGCTGGGGCTTGCCAAGGGGGCGCTTCTGTGGTCTCTGGGCATGATTGTGCTGCAAAAATTTTTCTCCCATGCGGCCTTTATGCAGCACAGCCGCGTGCTGCCCTACTTTACCGCTCTTACGGCGCAGGTTCGGGGCTGGCTGCCGCCTGACCTGGTATCGCGCCTGGGGCTTTAACATCGCATTCGTAACTGGCAAGGAAGCGTAGATTTTATGGAAAAGAACGCAGTTGAAGAGTTGCAGGGTATCATTGACAAACTCACCAGCCCCGAAGGCTGCCCCTGGGATAAAGAGCAGACAGCCCAGACCCTGGCCGACTATGTGATTGAAGAAAGTCATGAGCTGGTCAGCGCCATCCGCTCCGGCAATGTGGCCGATATCCGCGAAGAACTCGGCGATGTGGCTTTTCTGCTGCTTTTTGTGGCCCGTCTGTATGAAAAAGATGGGCAGTTCACCTTTGCCGACGCCCTCAATAACAACAAGGCCAAGATGATCCGCCGCCACCCGCATGTCTTTGGCGATACGGTATTTGACAGTCTGGACGAACAGCTCAAGGCCTGGGAAAAAATCAAACGGGCCGAACATGCTGACGAAGACGGCAAGCCCAAGGGACTGTACGACAGCCTGCCCGAAAGCCTGCCTCCGCTGCTCAAGGCCTACCGCATCCATTCCAAAGCGGCCCGCGTTGGGTTCACCTGGCCGGAGGATGAAGAAGTGGAACAGCAAGTCGAAGCCGAATGGCTGGAATGGCTGGACGCCTCGGCCAACAACGATGCCGAAGCCCAAAAGCACGAACTGGGCGACCTGCTTTTCAGCATTACCGAACTGGGACGCCGCAAGGGCATCAAAGCCAGCGAAGCCCTTGATCTCGCTACCCGCCGCTTTTTGAAGCGCTTTGCCAGAATGGAAGAACTGGCCCGTCAGCAGGGACAGGACTTTGCAGCTTTGAGCCTCGACGAAAAGGACGAACTGTGGAATACGGCCAAGGCAGAGGAAGAGGCCAAGTCCTGACCTCACGGCAAGTGCAGCCAGCACAGCATGCCGGAGCATTCCGGTCTTTTTATGCGGCATCACATCCGGCTTCGCGCTTTGTGCCGCTCTTTTTCTGCGTGCTGCTGGCTTTTCTGCTTTGCGCCTGCACGCCACGGCAGCAAGGCGCGGCACGGCATGGCTCTGGCGCAGCTTCGGCGGCGTCCGCAAAAAACGGCGTTTTGCCACGCGCTGACCCGGGCTACCTGCAATGGCTTGAACGCCAGTCCATGCTTGGCTCCACACAGGAGCTGACCGCCCAGGTCTCCGGCACAGAACTTATCTGGCGCAACAGCGCTGCGGCCCGGCGTGTGCCCTTGTTGCTCTCCGCCGCTCCGGCGTGGCTGGATGTGAATCCGCATACGGTCATATCAGGCCAGCCTTTCTGGAAGGCGCTCGGCTTGTCGGGCCTGCCGGAATCTCTTGGTCAGGCGGGCCTGAACGGGTTGTTTGTCGCCCCCACAGGCGAAAAAGGCGACATCTGGGCCAGCCACAAAATGTCTACCCCCGGCGGTGTCAACGTGACGGCCCTGCGTCTGGACCCGGCTTTGGGCACAGAAGAAGACTTTGAAAAAACAGCCGCCCGCCTGGAAAAACAGAATATCCAGATGGGCGGCGAATTGCCGCCCGCTGCCACGGGCCTTGGGCCGGACTTTATTCTACAGGCGCGTCATGCCTCGCGTTTTGACGGTCTTTATGCAATGATGGCTGTGCCGCAAAAAGATTGGGACGCGCTGCCAGTCACCGGTGATGAATGGGATTGCCTGCCCCTGCGCCCACAGGCGGTACAAACCCTTGTGCAACGCGGACTTTTGCCTCCGACGCTCAGCCGGGACACCCTACCTTGGGCGACTCCCGGCGGCTGGGCGGTCACGGGTGAAGTGCGCGGCGCTGACGGCCAGACCCGGCGCTGGGTATACCGCTACAGCGGCCACGCCCTGCGCCCCGTGCTGTTGTGGCAGGACCCTTCGGGGCAGACCCGGCGTATATTTTCCGCAGCGGTTATCCGCCATACCGGTTTGCAGCAACAAACTCTGGCTGGCCTGCGCCTGGAAGCCCTCATGGGGCTGGATGTGCCAGCCCAAACTGGAAGCGCGGCCCCAGGCCAGACAGGCGGCCAAACAAAAGATCTGGCAAAAGATCTGACAAAAAATCCGGCTCCGGCGGGCCGTCATGCCGAGGCGTCAGCCCTGGCGGAACTGACGCCCGGTCTGGAAGCTCTGGATGCCCTTGCACGCGAAATTCACCGTTATGGCGGTTGGGCCATGCAGGATGACGCGCTGCCGCCATCCCTGACCAGAGCGGTGCTCGATACAGCAATAGATTTTACGCGTGATACGATTACCGAACCCGCCACGGCTTACGCCCTGCTGAGCGGCGACGCCACACCCCTGACCCGGCTTTTGCGCGCCTCACTGGAGCAAGGCGTCGACCACAGCCGCCTGGCGCGCGGGCAGAAGGACGTACAAGGCGTGGATTGGCGGCCCCTGCTGGATCTGCCGCAGGGGCGGGACATGATACGCCGGGCGCAGCAGCTGGCCAAGGCATCGCCAGAAGATACCACGCTGTGGAGCACGCAGGCGGGGCTTGCAGCTCTGACCCTGGGGCTGGATTCCACATCCGCTGCCCGGCCTGAACATGCGGCGGCCATGCGGCAGACAGTTTTGCTGCTGCTCTCGTTTCGTGTGGGGCTTCCCGGCCTGACCTTTGTCAGCCCGCAGGACATGACAGGCGCGCTCAACCTGCCGCAACCCCCAGCGGGCATGCCGGGCAGTATGGGCAGCGTACCCCTGTGGGATGAGCGCCTGGGCGTTACCGGGGGTGTACCTCCTGCGCCGCTGGCTTTTGGCGCTTTGGACAGGCAATGGGCCGACAAGCAGAGTTTTGTTCACGAACTGGCCGCACTTTTGCGGGCCCGGCGGGATGCTGGTCTGGCGGGGGGGCGTGTTGTAAATATTTATTCCGGCCCATCCGGCTGCGTGGGTGTGCTGAGCACCTTGCCCGGCGGCGGCTACTGGTTGCTGGCTGCCAATTTTTCAAACAAAAGCCAGCGGCTTGCCTGCGCCCTGCCAGCCCCGGCGCGTGGAGCCAGAGATATCCTGAAAGGCCAGAACCTGCCCGTGCAAGGGCGTACTGTGGAACTTGACCTTGACGCCCGCCAGTCCCGGCATGTGCTGCTCGTGGGACAGGCGGCAACTTCTGAAGGAGCGTACCAATGACCCAGAACCCCACCAAGCCTGAAGACGACCAGCACAACCGCACGGACACTGTGGATGCTGTGGACCAGGCCCCTTCCAACGGGGCTGGGCAGGGCGCTCAGGCCCATGCGCCCGATGGGGAGCAAAGCGAAAAACTGCTGTGCTCCTGCACGGCTTCGCCTGACCCGCATGAAACGCACTCTGACTCGCAGGATCCGCACCAAGCCCACAATGCGGGCTATGTGCCCGACTCTGCTTCTGCCCAAACGGCTGGCCATATTGCCGGGCAAACGAGTGCCCAGGCTTCGACCAGCCAGAATGAAGAAAAACCCAAGGGCCGGGGCATGCTTTCATCGTGGCGCGGCAGGGCTAGCAAATCCGTACCAGCCAAGGAAAGTGTCGCCGCTGCCGATCCCGCTACTGCTGCCGCCGCTGTACAGCCCAATCCCGCGCAAAAATTTTTTGAAACCGCCAGCCGCGTAGGGCCGTTCTTTTTACTGCTGATACTGCTGGCGCAGGCATGGCCCGCATTTATGGGCAATGGCCTGTACTGCCCGCGCGAAGCCGAAAGCATTCTTATTTTCAACCAGACGAGCCAGAGCGGACTGTGGCTGGCCCCCGCCGCTCCGGGGCTTGCCCACTGGCCCGTGTACCACTGGTATCTGGCGGGCATGCAGTGCCTTCTTGAAATGGCTGGTCCCAGCTTCGGGCACCTGCTCTTCCCCCTCGCTGGCCTTGCGGGCGCAATACTCTGCGTTCTTGGCGTGTGGACTCTTGCCCGCGTGGCAGGTCTCAACTCGCAGGCAGCCCTGGCTGGCGGCATGATTCTTCTTTCCGCCCCGCTTTTTGTTCCTCTGGCCCATTTTACCGGGCCTGAAAGTCTGGCCACTGCCCTTACCCTCTTTTCGCTGGCGCTGCTCTGCCACGGCTGGCAAAAGCCCCATGCCTGGATAAGCCTGCCTGCTGGTTTTGTGCTGGCGGCTCTGGCCGGGCTCACAGGCGGTCTTTTCCAGATCATGCTGCCGCTGATAGCCAGCATTTTCTTTCTTGGCTGGCGCGGTACTTTCCGCCGGGCGCAGGGTCTCGATGGCGTAACGGGTTTTGTGCTGCTGCTTCTTCTGGTGGCCTGCTGGCTTGGCGGCGTCATGCTGTGGCAGCAACCCGAAGGATATTTGAAGTTTCTGGGCGAACGCCTCATGCTGTGGCCCTGGCCCAGCACCAACTGGTGGCTGCCCCTGCTCATAGCCGCTGCGGGCCTGCTGCCCTGGCTGGCCATTGTTGCCTGTGTTTCGTGGGTACGGGTGCTGCGAACCGCTCCCGGCGATCTCGCGTCCTCACGCAAGGACAGGGCTGGCATCGCCTTTATGTGGATAAGCGTGGCCGTGGCCGCCGTACTGAGCTTGACGGCCTATGACCCGGTCAATGCGTCTCTAACCGTTATCTGCCTTGCTGCCCCTCTGCTGGGCAAGGCGCTCTTGCGCCTCACTGGCCTGGGTGGCCGCCTGTTCTTTATTTTCGCCGCGCTTTGCCTGCTGCATGCAGGTATGGCTCTGGCCGCAGCGGGCTTTGGCCCCACGCTGGACTGGATGGGGGGCTTCTTCAAATTCACCCTCACCGCCGACCAGCGTGAAATGGTTCTCGGCCTCAAGGCCCTGCCCATTCTCGGCGTCATATGCATTGTCGCCGCAATACTTCTGGCCCGCATGGTACGCAAAGGCGCCCACGGCGGCATGGGCGGCGCGTTGCTTATCTGCGCAGTCATTGTGATCCTGCTTGCCCAGCCGGGTACCCTGCTGCTTGGCCCGCAACTGAAGGCAGTTCCGCAGGCCAAATTGCGTCATATAGAAGAAATTCTGATGCCCGCCACCGCGCCTGAACTTCCTGCTGCTGAAACTCCCGCGCCTGAAGCAACAACGCCTGCGGCACCTGCCGAAGACGGCGCTACGCCCGAAAGCGCTTCGCCTGAAAACGCTTCACCGGACGCGGCTGCCCCACAGGCTCCTGCCTCTGAAGGTTCCAGCCCGGATTCAGGCAAGCAGCTTTCGCCTGTGGAAGCGGCGCTTGAAAAGGCTGCGTCTGAAGCCGCTGCCTATGATGCCAAGATGATGGAAGAGATGGACATGAAGCACGGCAAGATTCCTGCTGCGCCCGCTGCGGCCCCCAAGGTTGAAGATACTGCGCCTGAAGCAGCCGATACCGCCAAGGTTGCCCCCGCAGACTCTACTGCCGAACCTGTGCCCGCAGCACAACCGGAAGGCGCTCCCGCTGTTGGCGGTGTTGGCGGCGGCGCAAACGACGCCCCGCAGACTTCCGCTCCTGCCCCTGCTTCCGCGGAAGAACAACAGGCGAAATAATGCCACTTCAAGCAGTTGAATAACAGCAGCGCCCTCTGCCAGCAGGCAGGGGGCGCTTTTATCATGGGGATAAAGCTTGAGTAGGCGCTGCGCTTAAAAGGCTGAAAAGTTATTGCCTAGGCCGGAGATTATTTTATCGGCAGATTAGCTTTGATAAGCGAAGCACTTCAAATTAATCAGTTTCAGATAGTATCCGGCTATGCGCAATAAAAAATTACGCTTCTGCCTTGGCCGGGCGCACCTCAAGTCCAGCCTGACGCAACACCGCGCGAGCTCCGGGCAGGTCAAATTCCCGCCAGGGGCCAAGGCTTGATACAGTGTCGCGAGGGTTGGCGGCCTGCTCCACAATAATGGTATTGGCCCCACAACGCAGAGTTTGCGGGGTGGGCGGGTGAACGCAAAGGTGCTGCCCGCCGTCGGGGTATTCAATCCGGGCAACGGCGGTCACGCGCTTCAGGTACGAGTCCGACACCTGCCCGAGCCGCGCCAGCGGCGTGCCCATAATGGGCACCCGCGCCATTACCCCCGTGCCTGACGCTCCCAAAGACCGCGCGCGGCGAGCCTCGGTAAGAATTTCCTGGGCGCTGTGTTCCGGCCCAAGCGGCTCAATAAGATATTGCAGTTCAAGGCCGCCCTTGAGCACGTTCTCAATGGTGCGCATGCGCATATCCACGCTGTGCCCCGTATCCCGGCCTTCCCGCAGCCGCACCACATGATAGGACATGGAAAACCCGGAATCCTTGAGCGCCCGAACCGTCTCCAGACTCATTTCGCCCGTATTGATAACAAGATGGATGTCGTTGCCGATGCGGTCTCGCGTCAGACGGCCCAAACGCTGCAATATTTCCAGAGGATAATGCTGCGTCGTGCGCAAAACCACAAAATCTGCCCCGCCGTCAGCCAGTTGCCCGGCTTTTTCCAAAATGGCCTCTTCGGTAAGGGGCGGAGAAGTTTTATAGGCGTCCCACTGGGCGGCATGACTGCAAAAAGTACAGCCCATATCGCACGGGGTACTGTCAATACCAATGGCCCCCCAGATGAACCCCCGGTTGCCCGCAAGGGCGCGGCTCATGCTGTCTGCCTTTTCCAAAAGGTGAACAACGTGCCTGTCGCTGACAGCCGTATCCAGCAGCATATCTATTTCTTCAGCGCCAAAAACCTCTTTCGTTTCTCTATCACCCGGCATAGCAAGCCTCCTGGCGGCATGACCCGTCATAACCACGCTACAAGCGCGCTTTTTATAAAACCGATATATTCGACTACTCCCGCTATTAGACCAAGTCAAATAACAGAGCAACACACTTTGAATATACTTGGTCAAAGCACGGATTAGAAAACCGGCCTGCACAGCCTCGACAATGCCTGTGCCTCTGACTAGGGTAGAAACAGAATCTGTATTTCACCCCCTGGCTGTTTTTCCGGCAATCCAGAACAGCATCTTGTCGGCGTCCCGTTATGCCGCGGAACAATCACGGATCAAGCATGAAAACGTTAAAGAAACTGAAAACACCGCTCCCCCCTGACGAAGAGCACGGCGCTGATTGTACCGACCGGACGAATTTTTCGGTTCCAGAAAACAGCCACTTTGAAGGGTGCGCCTGCACAGGCAAAAACCTTACCCGGCTGGTGCGGCCTGCCATTCTGGCGGTGCTAGCCCGCGAAAATCTGCACGGCTACCTTATCCTCGAACGCCTGGCCGAAAGGGCCATGTTCAACGAACAACCTGCAGATCCGGCGGGCATCTACCGCGTGCTCAAAAGTATGGAACTGGAAGGTCTTGTGACTTGTGCCTGGGATATGCAAGGCAGCGGCCCGGCCCGCAGGCAATATGCCCTGACAGGCAGAGGCCGATCGTGCCTCAGCCAATGGTTGGGCACACTGGAAGAGTATCTGGCTTCTGTTGAAGATATTGTGGACAACGCAAGAAGCGCACTGGCGGCAGCCCCGCTGGCAAATCCCGTGGCTGCCGCTGCAGCATCCCGGCAAAACCAGACGGCCGCTGGCCCGGTCCAAAGCTGCCGTTGCGCGGCAAAACCTCTATCTGGGTCAATTGACAGTTCAGATCCTTTTAGTGATAGTTAATCATCAAGAGCATTTTTATTTTACGGGTGGTCATTAGAACAGATTAACTTTGAGAGTATATATTCTCAAAGTTAAAGACACGCCCGCTACGGCGTTTAACCGCGCAAATAAATAGCCGTGCTGTCTTCATCCGTAGCTTCGCGGCAACCGTTGCCCCAAGGGTTTACGGATGGCGACAGCGATTGCATGGAAAAACAGGGTTGTTACACATACTGTCTTTAGGCGTAATTTCCTTCGTCGCAGCGCTTAAAGCCTGCGTCGCAACGGCTGAAGCTGCGCTTGCGGTTCCACGGCAGGTACCTGCTCACGCAGCCGCCTGAGCATTTCAAAGTGAAGGTGCCTTGCAAAAATTTACTGTGTTGCGCTGACAGTTGACCAGCAAAACAACTATCACGGCGCACCGCAGCGAACTGTGCGCACCGATTTTACAATCGTCGCATGACGACACCGGAGACTACATGAAACTACAGGCAACAATGGACACGCTGGCGGTGGCTGAACCCGCGCCTTCGGTCTTTTGCGCCTCCGAATCATGTATGCTTTGCAAAAACCGGAGCCTGACACGCTCCGGCATGACTTGAATATTGGCGCTGTGGGGCAGGTTGTCTCGCCTGAATTTCTGAACAGCGCCATTTTGTTACATCACCAGGCGGTTCAGATTTTCCGCCGAACCCTCCTCTTCACAGCGCGCCCCGCACCATGCGGGGCTTTTTTTGGTCCTTGGCAGTATACCCGCGATCAAATCATGCGAAGATCCGGGTCCAGATTGATTTTGAACTGCTATGTTTTTCAAGCTTGTATGCTTTCCTGCAGTTGAAGGCAGTTCGGCCAGTTGAGCCTGACTGCTCGTTTTGCAGCAGCAGGCCAACCTTAAGATGGATCATTTTACTTCTGTATGCTGGAGAAAACCAATGCTTGCAGCCGGAATCGACGTGGGCTCCGTGGCCGCCAAGGCCGTCTTATTTGACTCCGCCGCTCAGGCCGTGGTTGGCAGCGCGCTGCTGCCCACTGGCTGGAACACGCGCGAAGCTGGAGAAGCTGTTCTGGACGCGGCCTGTCATAGGGCTGGCGCCAGCCGTCATGATCTGGAGCAGGTTGTGGCCACTGGCTACGGGCGTATTGCCCTGCCTTTTGCCCAAAAAACCATTACTGAAATCACCTGCCATGCAAAGGGAGCCGCGTGGCTGTTTCCAGGTTCGGGTGTTGTGCTCGACATCGGCGGGCAGGACAGCAAGGCCATCAGCCTGGATGAAAACGGCGGCGTGCGTGATTTTGTCATGAACGACAAATGCGCGGCGGGCACCGGGCGCTTCCTGCAAGTGCTGGCCGGGATTCTGGGTATGCCTCTTGATGAACTGGGAAAAGCCGCGGCCAACGGAAAGCCCGTTCCCATATCAAGCATGTGCGCTGTTTTTGCTGAAACAGAAATCGTCGGCTTGCTGGCTCAAGGAACTGCGCCTGCCGATCTGGCCGCAGGAGTTTTTGTGTCCATTGCCAGACGTATGCGAGGTCTTGCCCGCCGCATCGCCTTTACCGGCCAATGTGTTTTCACAGGGGGCATGGCTACCAGCCCGGCATTTTGCAACTTTCTTGCTCAGGAACTCGATATGTCTGTGCAGGTGCCAGAGCAACCGCAACTTGTGGGCGCTCTGGGCGCGGCCCTTCTGGCAGTTAAGCGAATTGAGCGAAAAAAATGAGGAACAGCCCGCCAAAGCAGGGCAAAACCAAGGAGCAATCATGAAGTGCGCCAGTTTTGACAAAATCACCACAGCCTTTGAAAAAAACGTGCTTAACCTTACAGAAGCCAAACAGAACGGCAAAAAGGTAGTTGGCCAATTCTGCCTTTACTCCCCTTCTGAAATTGCGCTGGCCGCCGGGGCCATTCCGGTTTCGCTCTGCGGCACCAAGAATGACTCCATACCAGCGGCGGAAGAAATCCTGCCCCGCTCCCTCTGCCCTCTCATCAAGAGCAGCTTCGGGTTTGCCCTCAAGGACAGCTGTCCTTATCTGGCTGCTGCCGACATCGTGGTGGCCGACACCACCTGTGACGGCAAAAAAAAATGTATGAACTGCTTGCGCCCTATAAACCCATAGCCCTGTTGCAGCTACCACAAATCCAGAATGATGACGCCTTGGGCTACTGGCGCAAGCAGTTTGAAGATCTGGTACGCCGCCTTGAGCAAGAGTTTGATGTAACCATCAGCGACGAAAAGCTGCGTGAGGCCATCGTGCTTATGAACCGCGAGCGTCTGGCCCTCAAGGCAGTGATGGATCTGGCCCAGCGCAAGCCATCGCCCGTCACTGGAGTTGAACTGGTGGAGATCGCCTTTAAAACTTCCTTTTTCCCCGACAAGGAAGTGGGCATCGCCATGCTGGAAGATCTGGCGGAAGAAATGGGCCGTCTGGCCGATGAAGGGCAAGGTACAACCAGCCCCGACGCCCCACGCATCTTGCTGACGGGTGTTCCCGTCGGTATGGGGTCGCACAAGGTAGTACGGCTTATTGAGGAGTGCGGCGGCAGCGTGGTCTGTCTGGACAACTGTTCTGCCTACAAGAAAACCCGCGTCATGATGGAAGAAGACGGCGACCCGCTGACCGTGATGGCCCGCCGCTATCTGGAAGTGCCGTGTGCCGTCATGTCGCCCAATCCCAACCGTTACGGCGCCTTGCGCCAGATGGCGGCTGATTTTTCGGCAGATGCTGTAATGGATCTGACGTGGCAGGGCTGTCAGACCTACGCCGTAGAAGCCTGGACCCTGAAAAAATTTGTGCAGAATGACCTGGGCTTGCCCTATCTTCAGGTGGAAACCGACTACTCTGAAACCGATACCGAACAGCTCAAGGTTCGCATCGAAGCATTTTTGGAAATGCTGTAAGAAGCCGCGAAAGTAGCGCGACTTGCAGCGCACTTTGCTGCGATTTGTTTGCTTGGCTTAAAACACAAAAAGCTCCCCATTATGGTGGGGAGTTTTTTATTTTCTGTAAGCTCGTCAAACCCTGTTCTTCAGTGCGCATCCGCAGATCAGTCTGCGCCAAGCCCCGCCTGAAATTCCTGCCAGGAAGGCGCAATCTTGTCCTTGTTTGACAGCACTGGCTGATCCACAGGCCAGACCACACCGAGATCAGGATCATTCCAGCGGATGGCCCCTTCGTCTTCGGGGCAATAATATTCCGTGCACTTATAATGAAAATGGGCGGATTCACTGGTGACGGTAAAGCCGTGCGCCAATCCCGGCGGCACCCACAGCTGCCACTGGTTGTCCTGCGTCAGTTCTACACCGTACCATTGCCCGAAACTGGGAGAGCCGGGCCGAATGTCTACAACCACATCAAACACGCTGCCAAGAGAAACGCTTACCAGCTTGCCTTGAGGCCGTGTTTTTTGAAAATGCAGTCCACGCAAAATGCCATAGGCCGATTTTGAGTGGTTATCCTGCACAAAGGGCAGATCAATGCCCGCCGCTGCGTAGCGTTCCTGCTGCCAGGTTTCGACAAAGTATCCGCGTGCATCGCCCCAAATTTTGGGCTTGATGAGTAAAACCCCCGCAATGGGCGTGGCAACTACTTCCATTGGCCTATCCCTGTATCCACAAGATCCAGCAAGTATTGTCCGTAACCTGTCTTGGCCATGGGCCGCGCCAGGACGCGCACGTCATCAGAAGAAATATAGCCATTGCGCCAGGCTATTTCCTCCAGGCAGGCCACCTTGAGTCCCTGACGGTTTTCCACCGCCTGCACAAAGGCTCCCGCATCCATGAGCGAATCGTGGGTACCTGTATCCAGCCAGGCAATGCCGCGCCCCACAAGCTCAACGTGCAGATCGCCACGGGAAAGGTAGGCATTATTGACGTCCGTTATTTCCAGCTCGCCGCGCGCCGAAGGACGCACACTGCGGGCGATATCCACCACGTCGCTGTCATAAAAATAGAGCCCTGTGACGGCAAAATTTGATTTTGGCTTCAGGGGTTTTTCTTCAATGCTCACAACGCGGCGGTTTTCATCAAATTCCACCACGCCGTAACGTTGCGGATCACGCACATGATAGCCAAAAATGGTAGCCCCGCTGGGCCGCGCCATAGCCTCATGTGTGAGTTCCGGCATGCCGTGGCCAAAAAAGACATTGTCGCCAAGCACTAGGCAGGTATTGTGCCCGCGAATGTGATCCTCTGCCAAGAGAAAGGCCTGCGCCAGACCTTCCGGGCGCGGCTGCTCAACATAGTGTATTGAGCACCCCCATTGGGAGCCGTCATGCAGCAAAGCCTGATACAGCGGCAAATGCTCTGGCGTGGAAATAAGGCAGATGTCGCGAATGCCAGCCATAAGTAACGTGGCCAGCGGGTAATAAATCATGGGCTTGTCGTAGATGGGCATGAGCTGCTTGCTCACGCTCAGGGTCAAGGGATAGAGACGCGAGCCTGAGCCCCCGGCCAGAATGATGCCCTTCCACTGGCTCATCGCGCACCTCCCATACCATCTGTACCGTTGCGCTGCCCGTAATTGACGGCAAGCCAGTCCCGGTATGCGCCACTGCGCACATGCTCAACCCAGGTGCTGTTATCAAGATACCATTTCACGGTTTCCCGCAGGCCGGAATCAAACCTGTGCACAGGCTTCCAACCCAGTTCTTTTTCGATTCTGGAGCAGTCAATGGCATACCGAAAATCGTGACCGGGCCTGTCCGTTACATAGGTTATAAGCCCTGCGTAAGCCCCGTGCGCCCAGGGAACCAGTTCATCAAGAATCATGCAGACTGCGTGTACCACTTCCAGATTGGTGCGTTCGGCATGGCCGCCAATATTATATGAACGGCCAACAAGGCCCGCCTCAAGCACACGGGCGATGGCTGCGCAGTGGTCTTCCACATGCAGCCAGTCGCGAATATTGGCCCCACTGCCATAGACGGGCAAGGGTTTGCCCTCCAGCGCATTGAGAATCATCAGCGGAATAAGCTTTTCAGGAAATTGGCGCGGCCCGTAATTATTGGAGCAGTTGGTCAGCAGCACCGGCAGGCCATAGGTTTCGTGAAAGGCGCGCACCATATGGTCGCTGGCTGCCTTGGAGGCAGAATACGGGCTGTTCGGGCTGTATGGGGTGGTTTCTGTAAAGGCCGGGTCGCCGGGCTGCAGAGCGCCGTAAACTTCGTCGGTGGACACATGTAAAAACCGGAAACGCGCTGCCTTGTCGGCAGGCAGGGAACGCCACCAATCCTTGACCACACGCAATAGCGCCGAGGTGCCCAGCACGTTGGTGCGCACAAAGGCGTCAGGATCGACAATGGAACGATCCACATGGCTTTCAGCGGCAAAGTTGACCACGGCGTCAGGCTTGTGGGTCTGGAGCAAAAAAGCCACCAGCTCTTCATTGCCAATGTCACCGCGCACCAGAATATGATCCGGGTCGTCCGCCAGCGCAGACAGACTTGCCGCATTACCCGCATAGGTCAGCTTGTCGAGATTTATAACGCGAATTCCGGCACGGCGGGCCTGAAGCACATAGGCCGAACCGATGAATCCTGCGCCGCCGGTGACGAGTTGGCAGGGCATGGTTGTTTCCTTATTTAGGGCGATTGTCATATAACTACATATTGATCCATCGCACATGGATCCAATAAGTTTTGATATGTTAACCTTAAAAAATTTAAACGCTCAAACACTGCACAACGGTGCAGCGTACCGCAACACGGCATGGTTTTCACAACTGTGAATCAGTTATCCTTCTCTTCCATACACGTCGGCAAAACGCACAATATCATCTTCACCAAGATATGCCCCAGACTGAATTTCAATGAGCACCAGGGGGATGACGCCTGGATTTTTTAAACGGTGCTTTGTGCCAACGGGGATGTAGGTGGACTGATTTTCAGAGAACAAGCGTACCTCATTGCCGTTGGTAACTTCTGCCGTGCCGTTCACTACAACCCAATGTTCTGCGCGATGATGGTGCATCTGCAATGACAGCTCCGCGCCAGGATTGACGATAATGCGTTTGACCTGAAAGCGGCCATCCATAACCAGAGTTTCGTAGCTTCCCCACGGGCGGTACACCAGGGGATGCTGCTTGCACTCCGCTCGTTGGTCGCGCTGCAGACGGCCCACAATCTTTTTCACATCCTGAACCTGATCGCGCGGGGCCACCAGCACGGCGTCCTGCGTCTCCACAACCACCAGGTCGCGCACGCCTATGGCCGTAACCAAACGGTGGTTGGCGTTGAAATAGCAGCCTTCCGATCCTTCGGCCATAACGTCGCCAGAGCAGACATTACCACAATCGTCCGGCTGGCCTGCCTGATAAAAGGCCTCCCAGGAGCCAAGGTCGCTCCAGCCAGTGTGCAAGGGCACCACTGCCGCCAGATCCGTATGTTCCATAACGGCGTAGTCTATGGAATCAGACGGCGAAGAAAGAAATGCAGCATTGTCTGGACGGCAGAATGCTCCATCGTCTTTGCGTTCTGCCCAGGCTGTACGGCAGCTGGCGTAGATCTGGGGAGCATACCGCTCCAATTCTTTAAGATACACTGACGCCCGGAACAAAAACATACCGCTGTTCCACGAAAATCCGCCTTGGGACAACATGCTTGCAGCAACTTCAAGGCTGGGCTTTTCAACAAAGCGGGCAACCTTGAAGCCTTCAGTCCCCAGGCTCTCGCCCTGCTCAATATAACCAAACCCTGTTTCCGGGCCAGTGGGCTCTATACCGAAAGTAACAATATGCCCTCTGGCAGCCAGCTTGGCCGCACGCGCCACGCCATCAAAAAACGTGCTTTCATTATCAATGGCGTGGTCTGAAGGCAGCACCAGCATGAGGGGATCATCCTCCCCGGCTGCAAGGGCAAAAGCCGCCAAGGCTATGGCTGGAGCGGTATTGCGTGGTGCTGGTTCCAGCAATATTTTTCCGTGTACACCGCTCGCGTAAAGCTCCGCAGTGACATAAAAGCGGTGAGCTTCATTGCAAACAATGATCGGTTCCACGCTTTCCGGCGCGCGCCGAGCCCTGAGCACAGTGTCCTTGAACAGGGTTCTTTCGTCCCCCAAATCGACAAACTGCTTGGGATAGGTCTCACGCGAAAGGGGCCACAGACGCGTACCGCTGCCGCCGCACAGAATGACAGGAACTATATCCGGCATGAACATCCTCACAATTCTCACAAGTATGCTGCCATTGATCTTGCGCCTGAAACAAAATTCCTGCGCAGTTGCAGCCAGACACCGTAAACTACACTGCCTGTACCTATAAGACAAAAATACTACTTTTCTAGCCTGTTGGGCGTAATTTTTTTACGCGGGCACAGCCCCGCCCTTTTCTTTTAATAACTGCAAAATTTCTTCGGTCCTGTCTTCCAGGAGCGCTCTATTGCCTCTGGTCTCCACATTCAGGCGCAACAAGGGCTCTGTATTGGACATGCGCAGGTTGAACCGCCAGTCTTCAAACTCAAGATTGACGCCGTCAATGCTGTCTTCATAAACAGCTCCGCCCGCATAGCGGTCACGCACCAGCTTCATGAGGCTGGGAGCGTCCTGAACGCGGCGGTTGATTTCTCCACTGCACGGGTACGCTGCCATACGCTCTGCCACAAGATCCGCCAGTGAACGGCCCGTACGGTGCAGCAAGCCAGCCACAAGCAGCCAGGGCAGCATGCCGGAATCACAGTAGGCAAAATCCCGAAAATAGTGGTGCGCGCTCATCTCGCCGCCGTACACGGCATCCTCGGCCCGCATACGCTCTTTCATGAAGGCGTGCCCGGTTTTGCCCATAATGGGTTGTCCTCCGGCGGCCAGCACAACTTCACGGGTATTCCAGTACACCCGCGTATCATACACGATCTTGCCGCCAGGAACGCGGCGCAGCAGTTCCTGCGCCAGCAGGCCAATGCAGTAGTAGCCCTCAATAAAATTGCCTTCGCCGTCATAGAAAAAGCAGCGGTCAAAGTCGCCGTCCCAGGCCACGCCCATATCAGCTGCTGCCTCGCGCACGGCAGCAGCGGTAGCAGCACGGCGCTCAGGCAGCAATGGATTGGGAACACCGTTGGGGAATGTGCCGTCCGGCTCCATATGCAGACACACGAAATCAAAAGGCAGCGATGCCTTCAAATCTTGCAATACAAGGCCAGCGCAGCCGTTGCCAGCGTCAGCCACAATTTTGAGAGGCTTGCGGCCAGAACCCGGTTCAAGCTGTGTTGCGCCGCTATACTCCAGCAGCCAGCGAACGTAATCGGCCCGAAACGACGCTTCATATATGGCTGAACTGCCTTCATCCGCAGCAGGCGCCCCGCTTTGGGCAAGCAGGCCTTGCACATGGTCACGCAGGGCAAACAGGCCGGAATCTCCACTGACAGGAATAGCCCCGCCGCGTACGAGTTTGAAGCCGTTTTCATCTGCGGGGTTATGGCTGCCAGTAATCATAATGCCAGCATCAAAAGGCTGATTGG
Source organism: Desulfovibrio intestinalis (assembly GCF_014202345.1). NCBI lineage: Bacteria > Pseudomonadati > Thermodesulfobacteriota > Desulfovibrionia > Desulfovibrionales > Desulfovibrionaceae > Desulfovibrio > Desulfovibrio intestinalis. The sequence continues at coordinate 199,925 of NZ_JACHGO010000003.1, read as the reverse complement.
CAGCTGCGTAGTAGATTTCTTCCGTGCCGCACAGGCCGATATCCGTAACTTCTGCACCAGCGGCGTTCAATCCTTTCGCCAGGGCATCGCGCAAAATCGGGCCGGAAAGGCGGGCATCGCGCCCCACCACAACCCGGCGTGCGCCGAACACCTCAACAACAGACCGCCCCAATGCATGAGCCAAAGGCGCATTAAGCGTATCTGGCACCCGGCCTCGAATGTCATAAGCCTTAAAGCATGAAAGCATGTGCAGCGAACTTCCTTGATCTAGGGTTTGCAAAAATCTTTTTGAAGCCAGCAAAACAATTCATAAAGTTCTGATCTGAAAACGTCTTTTCAATAGGCAAAATAAAAAGCAAACGCAGCCCCAACCCGCCTTGTTGCTTAAAAATCACAATACTTTTCTTATCTGGCCTGTGCCGTGATTGCGCCTGCAATTTAACAAACAATCAACAGGCGAACAAGAACAAAGCTCCGCATCGTTATAGGATAATATTTAAAACTGTAACATGACAATTCCGAAATGCTTGTCCGGCAGTGAAGCAAATACGCGGCTTTCACCCCAATTTATCGGCAATGATCGCCCGAATGGCTTTACAGAATCGCTGATACCCCCCTCTTGCAGAGCAGGACAGCAACCACAAGCACCATTCGTTCAAGGCCTCTGCAACACGATACAATCGCCACACGCAATGATGTTACCATCAAAAAGCCCCCATCCTTGTGGATGGAGGCTTTTGATAAACAGGATATGTTTGCTGCAAGTGGCCTCTGCAGCGCCTAAACCTCAATAATCGTGGGCATTTCAACTTTGAAATGCTCCGGTGGCTGCATGAGCAGACGCCCGCCGTAGAGGTGCAAGCGCTATTTATTTACGAGATTAAGCGCCGTAGCGAGCGTGTCTTGGACTTTTAGAACATATATTCTCAAAGTTACTCTGCTCTAACCTGTTCAGCTATGGTTAATAGGCGGCGGCAAGCCCGTCGCCCCGGGGATCGATCACCCCCTGAAGCACTCCGCTGGCCTGATTCACAAGGATAGCTCCCGCATGGCCCATCAGAAAAAGACGGGCCCCATACGGGCAGCGGTCCAGCAGCTATAGGAGACAGGCCTTCTGCAGCAAGCTTGTCTGGGGCAATAACCAGCAGGTTTTCCTGCATGGCGATTGTACGTGAAAATGTACTTTTGCCTACCTCATTTGGCCCGCAGATGCATAAAAGCTTGGGCATTATCCTACCTGATATGTTTCTGGAGGCGAGGGTGGTTCTGTATGACCGTCGGGATAGCGCAGGGCGTGCTGTCCATTTTCATCCAGATAGTTCAGCGGTATGCCTTTTTTCAACTCAAGCTCAAGAATAATACGCTGATTTTCAATGGCGGTCTGGACAAGCTCTTCAAAGGTAAGCGACATGCTGCCTCCTTTTTTATAGACTACGAAGAACCTCGCCATCGGCCAACGCTGTGGATGAGGTTCATATGGCAGTCTACTTTTAAGCTGTTTGAGTGGCAAAATTCTCAACTTATCAAAAGGTGCCCCAGTGCGTAAACGCACGGAAGCTAACAAGGCCTCTGTAGTCTTTCAGTAGTAATATATATCTGATTTTTTTTGGCCAACAGCTTTGTGGCGCCATGCAAATGGGTCAGTATGTTTTACTGCAAGCGGTCGTGGTTATGGCTGTACTTTAAGCCGATCCGCCTGAAGTTGCGTTTCTTCCATAATGAAAAAATTCGTGGACAATGTGCTCAGGTTCCCACCCCCATCAAACGCAAGTAGTGCAGCCGCCATTTTGTCACGCCAAGCTATCCAGGCCAATTGCGCAGCCTTGAGCGCGCCCCTGTCTTGTTCAGACTCCAGAGAAACTAATTGCGGCTTTGTAGTTGCTGTTCGCAGCTTGTCCCATATGTCCGTTGCCTGCTGGATACACTGGAGTATAGAGTCCGTTACGCCAGCGGCCTTGTTCATGCACGCATCGAAATAAAAGGCCTGTGCAAGGGGATTAATAGCCTCGCCTTCTTTGCATACATACTGGCGTGTACATTCATTGCCCAATTCATTCCAGAATTGCTGTAATTCAAGGGAAGCCCCAACGTATGAACTCTGCTGCCCGAAAAATTGAACGGCATTGTCCTCCCCGCAGAGGAATGTAAGTTCTTCACCATTGCTGAGCTGTATGGTTGAGCAACAAAAATCTTCACATTCAGCCCCTTGCTACACCCCAGTAACAGTGACTTTTACCAAAACTTTATCTGGGCACATGGATTTATTTGCTGCCAGCGCATTGCTCGTGAGTATTAGTATCGCCGTGTAGATAAAAATAACAGCTCTCATGCATACATCACCTTTGTGTTGTATCTCCAGGGTAACGACCGATAGGGCACAAACAACCTATACTACTGGGAAGACCTGGGATGCCATGACGTTGCTCAATGTTCTCAAACATCATTCGAGAACATTGAAAAATGCCGCGCCTGTAGAGCACGGGTCTTCAACGACCCTTCGTTTCTGGTTGCCTTGACATTTTATGTAACCCCTTATGTAACCCCATTTTGCCCTTGTACTTCTATGCCAGAAACACGCTTTGGGGGGGGGAGACAATGCAGGCATCAAAAATGGCCGTATAGTTTCATAATTAAGCCCGCCCCAAGGAAGGAGCCAACCCCAATTCCGATAAGCTGTGGAACAATGAACCAGAAAAAATTTTTTCTTTCAGAATACTCGACATTCTTCCGTCAGTAAGGATAGCGTCAGGTATCGTGAGTTTTCTTATAAAATCTCCAATCAGCCCCCCAATATAGCCAATCATTGTCCCCCAAATTGACCCTTCCCCGGAAAATATGCCATTGAAAAGTTAGTGTTCCTGACATAGGAGCACACAAATGAAACAAAAATAGATTCAACGAAAAGCGGATAATTGGGATATTGTGGCAAACCGAGACTGGGGTGCCCATTGCCCACAAACAGCGACAGCAGGTCAGCCCGGCGGACAAGAAATATGTGGCGACGATTTCCGCATCGCAGGACGAAAGTGACTCTTGTCTGCCTGTTCGCCCGCATGACGCAGATAACATTTTACAATATAAATAGTAGGATGAGCTTAATACAAGGTCAAACAGGGTCTTTGTATAAACTTCTGCCACTGTGTGACGCTGCATAATCAGCCAATATGGCGCGAGGATCAGGAACAACGTACTGCACATTCTGACAACCACGCTGAAAACAGATTCATATCGCCAGTCGTATGGGGCTGTTTACTATGCTTTCTTACCCGCGTTTGCCTTTATGCGGCCCAGTAGATATAGTTTTAATCATAGTCAATGACATCTGTTTAACTCATCAAAACAAAAAGCCTTAACGTAAGGGTATGACCGCATGGGTGCATTGAGCATACAGCACTTGCTTGTTGTACTGGTGGTTGTGATTGCACTGCTTGGCGCTAAAAAACTGCCTGTAATCGGCAGCGGCCTTGGCAAGACCATAAAAAACTTCACGCAGGCCACCAGCGAACAGGACGAGGTGGATACAACCTCCCGCCGTGCAGCGGCAGCATATTCCGGCTGGCCGTCAACTGAAGATGCGGGGCGGCCCCGGCATCTTTGCCACGCCCCTTGCCCCTTGACTGAGCATTTTACCCCAACGCTGCTCTTTCATCCAAAGTCCTGAGGCAGTGCCAGCACGACAATGCCCGAACAATCAAGGCTGGAGTAATGCAGCCCTCAAAGGCTCCATGCTGGCTGTAAAACCCGCAATTGACGTTACACCACGACGACGCATACGGGCGCGACACTCCCTCCGGCACACTGTGCGCCAGTGGCGTTTACTTGGGGCGAAGCTCAAGCTATCATAGCTGCATATGCCTTTTAAAAATCATTGCCTTTTATTTCCACGACAGGAGAAGTGAGTGATGCTCCTCCGCATCCTACTGCTTTTATATGTACTAGCATCCACATGGGTAATGCCTGCGACCATTTTTGCCCAAGATCCGTCCGAAGCTGCCACCACGGCCTCCGGGCAGAAACTTCGTGTGGCCGTCGCGCCGATGATGTCCCCCAGCGACACATTTGCGTCCTACTTTCGCCTGCTCCAGTATCTGGGCAGCCAGCTTGGCATGGAACTCGAATTCGTACAGCGGAAGACCCATGCGGAGGTGCGGGAACTGCTGCACAGCAACAGCATCGACATGGCCTTCATCTGCTCCGGGCCTTATGCCCTTGATACTACGGATACCGGGCAGAACCTTCTGGCCATGCCTGTTGTGCAGGGCGAGAGTACATACCAGTCTTACGTCATAGTACATGCCTCAAGCCAGGCCAAAAGCCTGAACGATCTGAGCGACAAGACTTTTGCCTTTACTGATCCCGATTCCAACACCGGCTACCTGAACCCTGTTTTTTTGCTGCGCCAGGCTGGATACGCCCCGGAATCCTTTTTCCGCAGCACCATTTTTACCCACAGCCACGACAACTCCATCCTTGCGGTCGCGCGCGGGCTGGTGGACGCCGCCGCCGTCAACAGTCTTGTGTGGGATTACAGTGAGGCCCGGCGGCCCGAACTAACAGGAAAAACAAAGGTTCTCGTCAAATCCGGCGCCTTTGCCATCCCCCCTGTGGTCACCTCCGCCGGTATGGATGACAGCAGGCGTAACAAGATTCGTGACATTCTGCTGCACATGCACGAAAACCCGCAAGGGCGCGCCATGCTGCAGGAGTTGCGTATTGACCGCTTTGTGGTGCCTGAGGACGCATGGTACGCCAACGTGCGCCATATGGCGGCGCCGTCTTTCAGTGAAGGGCCTGCGCATGGGCAAGCTCTCCCTTAAGGCCACAGTTTTGCTGGCAATGGGGGTGCTGGTCGTTTCCAGCTGTCTCCTGACGGCCTTCATTGCGGCCCAGCGGTATTCCCAGAGCCTCGAACAGGCCCTGACACGCCACGCCCACAACATCACCCAAAGCCTTTCCGGTCCTATTGCGGAAATGGTGCTCATCAACGACATCATCGGCGTCCAGCGACTGCTGGACACACAGTTTGACCGTGACCTGTCGCAAGGCTACGCCCTTCTGCAAGTCCAGGGCCGTGTGTATGCACACACCCTTGACCAGCGTGTGCCAGATGCCCTGCTACCTTCACCAGTAAACACTGAAGAAAAAAACGCCGATCCCTCCTACCGTGAAGTACAGGGAAAAACCGTTCCGGCTGACATTACCGAACGCACAGTGACCTTGCCCAACGGCAAAAGGTATCACGAAATTGAGTGGCCGCTGCTTGACGGACATGCGGGTATTTTGCGCATGGGCTTTTCGCAGCACGATATTGAAATGCGCATCAGCCAGTTGTGGAAGGAAACCGCGGGGCTCACCTTCATAATCCTGCTGCTGGCCCTGATAGCCGGCACGTTCTGGCTGCGCAGGGTGGGCCGTCCTCTCGGCGCGCTGTCCCGGGCTCTGGACTCTGTGGGGCGAGGCAACCTTACCACCCGCGTGACGGTAGCCGGACAAAACGAGGTCGCCGTCATGGCCCGCGCTTTCAACTCGATGAGTGAAAAGCTTGAGGGAACCATGCTCTCAATGGAGTCGCAGGCAGCGGCATTGCAACGCTCCCACCGCCAGTTACGCCTGTGCAACGACATTGTAACGGCCTTTGCAGCGCTTGACGGGCTTGAGATTATGGCCCGCCGTCTGCCGGATTACCTGAGCGACATTGTTCCGGTTCCCTACTGCCTGCTTTTTCTGGAGCATGACCGGAACTGTGTTGTCACAGCCCAGGGGCGCGCGTGTACCCCCCTTTTCGGGCGAGACGACTGGGAAGCAGCCCTGCAACTGCTTGAAGGGCGCGAGAGCATTTTCACTACCTCCGGGTTGAAAGAACCTCTCGCCTCGCCTGATGTGAGCGCCTGTCCCGCCCAGACCGTATTTTGCATCGTGCATGAGCATACCCTGTGCGGGGCACTCATCGCCGGGCATAGCGCCAAGGGTATGGATGAGGCCGACCTTGCGGCTCTGGCCCTTGTGCTGAACCAGATCGCGGGCAGTATCAGCCGTGCCTTGCGCTATGAAAAAGAGTCTCGGGGGCAGCGCCTGCACGACGGTGTGGACAACTTCAATGGCCTGCTGGGACGTTCATCACGCATGCGCGCAATTTTTCAGCGCATCGCCGATGTGGCCTCCAGCGACGCCACGGTGCTCATTACTGGCGAAAGCGGCACAGGTAAAGAACTCGCCGCCAGAGCCATCCACAAGCTTAGCGGGCGGCGGGAAAAGCCCTTTGTGGTCATTAACTGCGCTGCCTACCCTGAAAGCCTGCTCGAGAGCGAACTCTTCGGCTATGAAAAAGGTGCGTTCACCGGAGCACTACGACAAAAACCGGGGCGCTTTGAGCAGGCCGACGGAGGCACTGTCTTTCTGGATGAAATAGGTGAAATATCATCTGTAGCCCAGGTTCGGCTGCTGCGTGTATTGCAGACCCGACAGTTTGAAAGGGTAGGCGGCGAGGAAACGCTTACGGTAAACGTGCGCGTATTGGCCGCCACCAACAGGGATCTGGCCGCTGAAGTGCGCAAGGGCCAATTTCGTGAAGATCTGTACTACCGTCTTGATGTCATTTCATTGGTCATGCCTTCCTTGCGCGACAGACCGGGCGATCTTCCCCTGCTGGCACGGCATTTTCTGGAAAATCTGGCCGAGCGCACGGGTCGGCAGCCCTGCACGCTCAGCCCTGCCGCCATACGGTTGCTCATGGCCTACGACTGGCCAGGTAACGTGCGGGAACTGGAGAACATGCTGGAGCAGTGCGCCACCCTGAGCCGCCACGGAGCCATTACCCCCGCGGATCTGCCGGAACGCATGCGCAACTTCAACACGCCAGCCACTTCAAACCGTCCGTCTTCTATCTCCCACTCCTCCGCCGCGCAGACTCTGGAGGACAAGGAGGCGGCTGCCATTCGTGAAGCTCTGGAGCATTGCGCCTGGAGCCGCAAGGACGCCGCCGCACGTCTCGGCATTGGCCGCACTACCCTCTATTCAAAGATGAAACGCTACGGAATCCGCTCGCCTGAAACAGCCTGATTGAACACCGCCAGACTGCACGTTCCGTTTTTGTTCCACATAAAATGCCTGTAAAATAATGCAGATACACTTAAGCAGGCTTTTCGTGTTCCGATTTGGAACGCGAAAAACCTGCTTTGCGCCATATTTCACGTTCATGCGCCATAAAAATCACTTAACACACTGAAATAACAAACAAGGCCCACTCCTTGCTCTAGAAGCAGAAACTCATTTCTGCGCTGGGGCCAAAGCCTGGCACACATAGCTTCATGTACTACTAACTCACAAGGAATCAAGCATGGACAAGGACAACATGATTGAAGGTTTTGATCGTCGCGAATTTTTGAAAAACGCTATGGCCATAGGCGCTGGTGTAGCCGTGGCCCCGCTGCTTGTTTCGGAAGCCAAGGCAGCAACCGCTGCTGTGGCTGCCGCGCCGGCTGCTGCTCCCGCCGGGGGCAAGCTGACTATGGCGGAAGTATTGCGCGTCGCCCGTGAAAAGCTTTACCCCCGCTGCCGTGTATGTCCTGAATGCAATGGCGTGGCGTGTGCTGGCGAGGTGCCCGGTTTCGGCGGATTTGGCTCCGGCCAGGCGTTCAAGAACAACTATGATGACCTGCAGCGCATCCGGCTGAATATGCGCTGCGTACATGACATTACGCATCCCGACATGGAATTTAAAATTTTTGGCGAAACCCTTTCCATGCCTCTTATGGGTGCCAATACCGGCGGCGTTACCTACAATATGGGCGGCAAGATGACCGAAGAAGCCTATATTGAATCCATTGTCGGCGGCTGTATCGGTGCGGGAACCATCGGCTTTGTGGCCGATGGCATAGGCGACCCCCTCGAAACTTTTCAGCGCCGCATGGTAGTTCTGAAGAACAAATTTGGCGGCAAGGGCGTGGTTATCATCAAACCCCGCACCCAGAGCGAAATCATCAAGCGCATACGCCTTATGGAAGAGGCTGGCGCTCTTGCATTCGGCATTGACATCGACTCTGCGGGCCGAGCCGCACGCGCCCTGCCGGGCCAGACCGTTGAGCCCAAAACCATTGCGCAGATGCGCGAACTGGTCAAAAGCACCAGCCTGCCATTCGTTGCCAAGGGCATCATGACCGTTGACGATGCTGAAAAGGCCGTTGAAGCTGGCGCAAGCGTTCTTGTTGTGTCAAACCACGGCGGCCGTGTGCTGGACTATACCCCCGGCACCTGCGAAGTACTGCCCGCCATTGCCGCAAAATTCAAGGGCAAGGTGCCCATTCTGGTTGACGGAGCCGTGCGCAGGGGTGCAGACGTGCTCAAGTATCTGGCCCTGGGCGCGGACGCGACCCTGATCGGCCGCCCGCTGGTTCGTGCCGCCCACGGCGCCGAAGCACGCGGCGTGGAGCTTGCTATGAACACCATCCGGCAGGATTTGCAGGCCATGATGGCTATGACAGGCACTGCCAGCGTAAAAAATGTTTCAAAGTCCATTATTGTGGGAGCGTAGCATGTGCCGCCTGTACCAGACCGCTCTGCTGCTCCTGGTTGTCGTGCTTACGGCAATACCGGCCAGCGGCACAGAGCGGGGAACCATTCGCTTTGGCGGCGGTGGGCAGGGCACGGTTGTATTTGACGGTCAGCTGCACGCCTCAAAGGGTTTTGAGTGCAGAACCTGCCACGATGCTATCTTCCCCACTGCCCACAAGGCCCAAATTTCTATGGAAGACCACTTCAAGGGTGTGGCCTGTTTTACCTGCCATAACCAGGTTGTGGTTTCGCGCAACTGCGGGTTCTGCCACCGCAAGTTTGAGCCCGCCCCTCTTTCCACCACTTTCAACATGGCTGACAGCCCTGAAGGCAATGTGCCTGCACCTGTTGCCCTCAAGAAGACGCGTCAGGAGCTTCAGTCTCCGCTGACCTACGAAGGCGCTTCCACCGTGGGCAGCAAAATCATGCCCGAAGCCGCCCAACTGTTCACCGCGCATACGGGCGTACCCTTTGGGGAAATGGGCATTGCCGGAGCTGGCGCGGGGCTCAAGGCCGTGGCCGCTGGCAAGGTATCTATGGGCGGTCTGGCCAGTGCCATCACAGATAAAGAGAAAGCTCAGGTCGTAGGCTGGCAGGTCATTGGCTACGACGTCATGGGCGTATTTGTGCATCCCTCAAATCCTGTACGCTCACTGACGATGGAGCAACTGCGCGCCATTTTCAGCGGCAGGGAAACCAGCTGGAAAGCCTTTGGCGGCCCCGATATGCCCATCGTGGTGTACAGCGAAGCCCTGGCCGGAGGTCGCGCCACCGTAAAAGCCTTCCAGGATATGGTTCTTGGCGGGGGTACCTACGGCAAGCTGGTGGAACTTGACGACGCCGTCGACTGTGTTGCCGATGTCGCCAAAGACCCTGCCGGTATTACAGCCTCTTCGCTGTCCTTTGCCATACCCGGCGTGGAGGTGTTGAAAGTCAACGGGGCTGCCCCGGAAAAAGTAGCCGTGCAATCCGGCGCGTACCCGCTCAAGCGCCCCTTGACTCTCATCACGCTGCAACCAACAGGCAATATTCAAGCTTTCTTCGACTTTATGCTGTCGCCCGAAGGTCAGGACATTGTCAGCAAGCACTTTGTGCCGGTGAAGTAAAACAAAGGACAAGCCATGCAACAGTACAATACCATATTGCGGCGCCGTCTTTTGCCAGCCTTGCTGCTGGGGGCGTTGCTGACGGCTGCGGGGGTGTTTTTTGCAGCGCCTCCACATCAGGCGGCCGCAGCCGAAGCTGCTCCGCCCGTGCCCAAACAAAAACTCGTGCGCGGCCACTGGTCTGAAAATCCAGAAATTATGCGTAAAAACCATAAAGAACTGCTTCTGGAAGGCATGACCAATGCCGCACGCGCCACAAACCGCAAAGACGATAACACCATAGAGCGCTGCGTCACCTGCCATATCGTGCGTGACGGCGAAAAGCCCGTCAGCGCGGCTGACCCGCGTCACTTCTGCAACCAGTGCCATGCCAAGGCCGGTGTTTCCATTGACTGCTTCACCTGCCACGCATCCCTGCCAACCACAGATCCCGCTGTCATGTCTCCCGAGGTGCGCAATGCCGATACCGTCAAGGAGCGCCTGCAACAATGGCAGAAGTATACGCAGGAACAGGCGGCCAAAGGAACAGGAAAATGAGTATCACTGGAAACAAAAAAACCGCATGTGCGGAATCCTCATGCATGCAGTCGCGCCGCCGCTTCCTGCTGGGAGCGGGCGCAATCCTGCTCGCGCCGGGTGTGCTGCTTACGGTACGCCCTGCCCTTGCGGATGAAACCGGACGCCAGCGCTGGGGTCTGTTAATTGATACGCGGCGCTGCGTGGGCGACTGCTCTGCCTGTGTGACGGCCTGTTCGACCACGCACGGTCTTGTGAGCAACGGCCGCCCGGCCACAGACCCGCAGTGGATCCGCAAGGTGCAGGTCACTGATCCCGGAACCGGCCATGTGGCCCATATGCCCATCATGTGCCAGCACTGCGGCAATGCCCAATGCGTTGAGGTGTGTCCCACCGGAGCCAGCCTCAAACGTGCGGACGGCATCGTACTGGTGGACAAGCATTTGTGCATCGGTTGCCGCTACTGCGTTATGGCCTGCCCGTTCAAGGCGCGCGGTTTCGCACATGAAGAGGTAGAGAATCCAAGCCCGGTCTCACCGCGCGGCAAAGGCTCAGCCGAAGGATGTACCATGTGCGTACACCGTATCAACAAGGGGCAGCTGCCCGCCTGTGTGGAAGCCTGTGCCCGAAGCGGCCACGAAGCCATACTCTTCGGCGATCTCAACGACCCCACGAGCCTCATTGCCAAACGGGTGGTCGCCTTTGGCGCTGCTGCCCTGCGCGCAGACCTGCGTACTGATCCCAGTGTGCGTTATGTGGGGGTGAACTTATGAAATACGTGACCTACCGCCGCATCCTTTTCTCCCGGCGGGCGCTGATTGGTCTGGGCATCTGCGGTCTTGCCACGCTGGCTGGCCTTCTGGCCACCTGGTATATTGAAAGCAACGGGCACTACGTTACAGGCATGAGCAATGCCGTACCCTGGGGCTTGTCGCTGGCCATGGCCACCTTCTGCATTGTCGCGGCTTCGGGCGCGCTTAACGTGGCCTCCATAGCCTCGGTGTTCGGCAAGGAAGACTACAAGCCGTTTTCACGGCTTTCATGTTTGCTGGCTCTGGCCCTGCTCGCGGGCGGGCTCTTCGCGTTGCTGATCGATCTCGGGCGGCCAGACCAGATATTCACGGCGCTCACCCATTTCAACTTTACCTCGGTATTTGCCGTTAACATACTCATCTATACGGGCTTTTTCATCATCGTGGGCCTGTACGGCCTTGTGATGCTGGCAGCGCCTCAGGGCGGTATTGTCCGTCCCTTTGGCGTGGCAAGCTTCATATGGCGACTGATCATGACTACGGGAACGGGCTCGGTGTTCGGCGTACTGGCAGGACGCGGCGGCATGCATTCCGCCATCATGCCGCCGCTGTTCATCGCCCTTTCGCTTTCTCTGGGTCTGGCCATATTCATCCTCGTTCTGGCGGGCCTTGAATACAGCGGCCAGCGTGAGGCTCGCCTTGACGCGGTCTCGGGGCGCATACGCGGCCTGCTGGCGACCCTTGTGGCGGTGTCCTTCTATATGGTGCTGGCCTTGAATCTCATTGGTATTGCTTCCCCGGCGCAGCGTGGGTACGAAGCCTTTGTGCTCTGCACGGGCGGCGTTTATCCGGTGCTGTTCTGGGGAGGCTATCTGGTGGTGGGAACAGTTCTGCCGCTGATCCTGCTGCTGGCTCCTCCATGCCGTGGCAGCCGCGCCTGCCTGCTGGGCGCGGCCCTCGCCACAGCCGTGGGCGGCATGGCCCTCATGTATGTTCTGACCATCGCGCCGCAGGCCTACCCGGCGGATATATTCCCGGGCATGCTGGTGCAGGGCAATGCGTTGTATGCCGGCCCGGCCTCCTATGTCCCCACCATTGGCGAACTGCTGGTGGGCCTGACGGGGTTCGGTCTTGCGGGCCTTATCGTACTTGTTGCCGCACGGATTATTCCCCTGCTGCCCCAGGCCCCGCAAGAAGATTGAAAACAAACATAGCTCCCTACACAACCACGGCAATTGAGTTGCCGTATAAAGCCGAGGCCCGCGTTTCACGCGGGCCTCGGCTGCAATTGGGGCTATTTCTGAAGTCAGTGTGGACATTTCTATACTGCGGTGAGGCGTGACCGCTGTTCATTATTAAGGCAAAGGCAACCAGTCTGAACGGAGGCAATTGCCCAGCAGCAAATTCCAGAAGTCAGATGTGTTCCAACTTACTGATTTTTATTTTTATGGGAGATTTTCAAAGCTTGCAGACGTTCGGCTTAAGGCGATCGTAGGAAACACCCTGCTTGACCACCGGTTCCATCAGCCACGTGGGACGCTCAACGGTATCAATCCACACCGCTTTGTACAGCAGTTCTTCTTCGACATCTGTGATGCCTTCCACATGGCCTGTCAGATCACAGCATGGCTGGGAGTGCAGAAGAAAGCCAGAATAGATATGGAAACTCTTAGTCTGTGTGCCCGCAATATAACCCTTGTACAATTTGACCAGCGCCATGCATTCTTTTGTCGGAGCAGGGATAAACACAACCTTATGACCATGAAAGTAATTCCAAGGCAGCACTGAGAGGTTATCTCCGAGTTGGGCTGTCACAATGAATTTTTCGGGATCATGACCTCGCGCTTCGCCAAGCATACGCTTAAAGGCAAGGGCTGTACGCATGTCCTGAAAGAAAATGACCTGGGCGAAAGGGTGCTGGTCCATAAGGTGCTGGTTAAGAAAATGGGCTGTCGGTTTGTACTTCCCAATACAAAGAACCCCACGCCCAACAGTGGCAGGGAGACAGAAATCATTTCCATTCAACCGATAGCGCAGGATGGTTCCGATTATCTGACCAGCATTGCCGTAGATGCACCTTTTCTCCATCAACTCAGCGCAAGCCGATCCAGTGGAAGCCCAGGCAGATGAAGAGTGCCAGGCACGTCTTCTATTAGCCGCGATCCAACATTGAATTCAGCAGAATGCCCATCACTGGAAGCTTAGAAAGATTATCAAAGTTCATACTCAGGATGTTAGCCAGAGTCGCCAAGGCGTCCATGTGGGATAAGTTAAAAACAACAGAAATCAGCCTTGTACATATAGTGCCTGTAGTACTGCCATAGTTAAGGCCCCACCTCAGTTCGTTATTTGGTCCAAGCTTGTCAGAAACCGTCATTCTATCATGGCCCTAATTTTCCGTGATATTCAGAAGCGCACGAAGATCGGCATTGCTGTCGGAAGCGAACTGGCAAGATGCCTCCCGCTCAAGAATAGCTTCAAAAACAGCTGCCTTGGTCAGGTCGTCATCCAGGCCATAGATATTGGTGGCATTAGACAGACTGAACGCACTTGTAAAGGCATAAGAAAACGAATCCTTTCCTGCCTGGGCAATGCCGACCTTGGAGTTATGGGACTGCTGGCTGGCGGATCATTCGGCTATGAGGCTTTCCAGTTGCCCTCGTGTATATATTCTCGGTTCAAGGGAGGTTTGATAGCCATGGTAGTATCGGCTAGAAGACACAACCTTTGCCGTAGTATTAGGGGTGATGTGATAAGCGGGCAACAAGGTCATCTGGATTCAATCTTCATTGACAACCTTTTTGTACCTAGTTTCATTTTCGTCCTTTCCAAAGGTGGATCTTTGCAACGTGCATTAGTTACCCCCTATATGTTATCAATGACAATCCGGGAAAATTCCATGAAAGACACAACATCTGCCCAACTGTAGCGGACAGACCTTCCTATTTTTGAGTAGGGAATGCCTTTTCCGTGAAATCTGTGAGCCCTGAGCGTTGACAAGCTCACCTTGTGAGGCAACTTACTTCTCGTTCGTCAAGCCATCTATCCAAGCTCTTTTCTCTGAGCACTGCGTCTTTTTCGTTCATTTCCCTGTTCCTCCACAAAAGTTCTCACGAGTACTCTGAGTGTACGCTATGGGCAATGACGCCGATTTTTTTAAAACGGCGAGGGCGCATGGCTCTGAGAGATTTTTAAACTTAGGCGTTCCGAGCCACACTACAAAAAGCAAAAAATGACTTGGGCAGCATGAATCCAGATATACCTGCCCTCATGTTGCTCACGCCAAATATTTCACGCAGAAAGTGAATGAGACGAAATGGTGGAGATGACTACGAAGAAATTGAGAATAGGTACTACCTGCGAGTCCTGCTCCTCTCAAGAAAGGAAGGGCATACCATCGCGAGGCTTTTACTGATTGTTTCTGTTTTTTAGCAGACGTGTTGGGAAGGGCATTGAAAAAACAAAAAAAGGGTTACCTGAATTACAGATAACCCCTTAAAAAATGGTGGAGAAGAAGGGATTTGAACCCTCGACCCCCGCCTTGCGAAGGCGATGCTCTCCCAGCTGAGCTACTTCCCCACGAATTGAAATATCGCAGGAAGAAACCAATAGGCAATACACGTCCTGCTGTCAAGTGCTTTGCACCTGCGCAGCTTTTCCTTCCTGCCAAGATTCCCAATTATATTTATATAGGCAAAGTCAACCGGCCCCACTGGCCCACTGCCCTGCGCACCAAAACCAGAGATTCTTATCTTCAAAAAGGTTTGAATGCTCTACCACTGCACAAGAGACGACACGCTGCAACACTCCGTGGCTCGTTAAAAAATACCGTTTTCGGCAGAACGACAATTAAAAAAAAGTGCTTCAAAGATAATCCGCCCTAAACACCGTCGGCGGCAATGCCCATCAATTCACATATGCGCCGCACACGGTGCCTATATTCATGCCCCCCACGCAAATGCTCACGCCAGGCCAACCGCAGATCCCTTGCATAGGCCGGCCGCGAGCACACAGTGTCCCAGCGCGGCCAAAAATCTTTGGGAGCGTCAAGCCGCACGGCTTCTGCCAAATCTTCTGGAAACAAATCCAGGCCCGGTGTGGCGTCGCTGAACAGTAATCCACCCGCCGCCCAGACATCAAAATGACGTTGGCTCAGGCTGTGCGGCAAAAGCAGGCTCGTCACGTTGACCACCGCCGCTTGGGCGTAAAGCCCGGGCAGTGCCGAATAATAATCCACAGGGGGCTGGATATTCGCACCGGGCAAAAGCTCACGCCAGCCTGCGTCCCCCACGATGCGCATTGACGGGCGCGCCAATTCCACTGTGGGGACAGAAACAGAACCAACATTAGGGTTCACACTGGGACTCACACCGGGATCAATATTCGTTTCGGCGAACGAAGACGCCCTTTCCTCAAGAATCGTCCGCAACCAGCGAACGCGATTGGCGCAGGCGCACGCCTCGGCCCCCAGCCCGGCGCTGCGTATAGCCGGATCAGGCCAGCTGGCTCTGCCAAGCATCTGCTGCCACCAAAAATAATTGGGGCCCCGTGCTGGCGTCTCGTCACATTCCAGCAATGCCAGCGCTTCAGCCAGCATCCCGTCTGGCACCTTGGCTGCGGCGAAAAAGCGTTCTTTCTCAGGAAAGGCAGATCGGCCCACAAAAAGCGGTTCTGGCGCTGCCAAAAAGTCAGGCGCTGCCTGCCGCCACATATGCGGCGCAACAGCCAGCGGCATGTGATGTGCGTGCCGCGCCCCGGCGGCTACAAGCTCCGGCACAAAGGAAGCGTCTGTGACAAATATATGGGCTTCGCGCCACCACGGCAGCCGCAGTGCCGACAATACATGCCAGGGATTGTCCACCAACCATAGGGCCACGGGTATGCCCATGCCCTGGCAAAGGTGAAAAACACGCCCTTCCGCATCCAGCCCACGCAGGTTTACAGACAACACAAGGCGCGGTTTGCCCTGACGAAGGATGTCACGCCAAACAGCATGCACATCAACATGCGCCTGAAAGGCGTCCGGTACAGCTGAAACCGGATGTAATCCGCAAGAATCCAAGGCCTGCACCAATTCCTGATGCAGCAGCTGTCCGTCATGCCCAGGCAAAAGTACGAAACCGCGCGATTCCCCCCTGCCCTTCCGTGAAGCCAGGCAGGCAGGGCTGTCAACGTTTGCTGCATCCGGCGGGGCCAGTGCAGTGCTGTTTTCTGGCGAATTATCTTTCGTCAGCTCCGGGGCACCCAGTAGGGCCGCATCCACACGGCCCAGAAGCGGCCCCCAGAAATCGGGAGCAAGCCGCATGCCCGGGCCATAAAAAAAACACACGCATTGAGCAGCCAAGGCCACGGCCTCTTCCTGCGACACCTTTTTCCAATGGTCGGGCGGCCCCGCCCCGTCCCTTTCATTCAGCGCGGGCAAGGATTGCAGGGTTGGCTCGTGCTCCAGCCAGTAAACAGCGCGAGCTCCAGCCGCGAGAGAGGTTTGCCACGGGCAGCCGGGGCCAAGGCCCAACACCAGCGCGTCTTCCCCCTCGCCCGCACGCCGCCAGGATTCCTGGCCTTCAGGCAGCGTCAGCTTTCGCCCGAAAAAATCGGGCAGGCTTATACGCTGAGGTCTGGATGCTCTATCTGCATTCAATATATTGCCTGACTACCCTTTGCTATCGTGCTGTCACCACAGTTGCGCTGCCCGCTTTATGGCATGGCAGCATGGCAATACTGTACGAATTGCCAGCGCAACGCGGTACGGATTCTGCTGGAAACTACGTCATTTTTAAAAACATCGTTTTTTTTACGCGGTGATCTGTCCAAAGCGCAGCGATCTCAGGCCGTGTCGCCACGAGACAAATATCCTTGTCGTATTAAGAAAACGAGCCTTTTACGCGCAGTGTATTTCCTTGATACTATGCTGGAACAAATGGAAAAATTATCCATAGACACCTGAAAAGCGCTCGCCTGACACGGTTCAGGCTGTGCTGGCATGCAGCATAGCCAATGCATACCACCACGGGCAAGTACGGCACACGAAAAAACCCCGCCACATTTTCTGTGGCGGGGTCAATACTAAAGGAGTGCCTTGGCTGTATTTCTACGGCTGTTTACTGAATCACGCCGCAAGCTATACGAGCGCCGCCGCCGCCCAGAGGAGCGGGCTGGTCGGAATAATTGTCGCCGCCCGCATGAATAATGACAGAGCGGCCCTTGAGATCCTTAACGGCCAGATTGGGGGCGTTCAGCTGGCCCTTGACTTCACCCTTGGCATCGGCAGTGATGGCGGGCAGATCGCCCTTGTGGCCGTGCTTGACCGGGCCTTCATGCTTGCCAGTTTTATCGGGGTCAAAATGACCGCCAGCTGACAGGCCAGCTACTTTCTTGCCGTCTTTTTCAGCTGGAGCGCACGAGGGATTTTCATGCACGTGAATGCCGTGCTGGCCTTCGCTGATGCCCACAACGTCCATCAGAATATCCAGACCACCCTTGCCATCATCGGTAAACGTAATAAAGCCGATGGCTTCACCCACACCGTCGTCAGTAATCTTATTAACAGGAACCTTGACGCTCTCCGCCTGGGCGGCACCCGCTCCGATCCAGAGGGCGCAGCACACAAAACACAAGGACAGCAGAATTTTTTTCATAAGAAGTCTCCTTTGGTTATGGCGTGCAGCGAGACAACTCACCGACACCTGTGAAACCTTACTAATAAGCTAGCGCATCCACTCTGTCTGGTCAACGCGTCAATTTTTTTCGCGGACTATTGCCCCACGCGCCACTTGGCGAAGCGAATAAAAAAGAGTATGGTTACGTGTTGGTATATATTATGAAGGAATATCGAGACCATTACTTCCTCAAGGCCAAGCGCGAGAATTATCCCGCGCGTTCGGTCTACAAGCTTAAGGAACTGGACGCCAAGTTCCGCCTGTTGCGGCCCGGCCAAAAGATTCTGGACCTGGGGGCAGCCCCTGGCTCATGGTCATTGGGCGCGGCGGAAAAGGTGGGTTCCAAGGGTTTGGTTCTAGCCTGTGACATTCAAAGCACGGAGACGACCTTCCCCCCCCAGGTCACCTTCATGCAAGAGGACGTGTTCGACCGCTCTCCGGCCTTTGAGGCCAAGCTGGAAGAACTCGGCCCCTTTGACCTTGTCATAAGCGACATGGCCCCACGCACAACAGGTACCCGCTTCACCGATCAGGCCCGCTCGCTGGATCTGGCCGTGGAAGCGTTGTCTGTTGCCTGCCTGCATTTGAAGCAGGGCGGGTGCTTTGTGGTGAAAATTTTCATGGGCCCGGACGTTCAGGAATTGCTGGCGCCAATGCGCAAAGCGTTTGCATCGGTCAAGTCCTTCAAACCCAAGAGTTCGCGTCCTGAAAGCAAGGAAACTTTTTTTGTGGGCCTTGGCTTTCGCGACAAGCCGAACCAGACTGACCCAGTGGATGCGCCGCCGGGCCGGTAAAACAATTATTCCCTAAAGGTTTCGGAGGTTTTATGTCTGGTCACAGCAAATGGGCCAATATTCAGCACCGCAAAGGGCGTCAGGATGCCAAACGCGGTAAAATATTCACCAAGGCTGCCAAGGAAATCATCATCGCCGCTAAAACCGGCGGCGATCCTGACAGTAACTCCCGCTTGCGCGCGGCCATTGCCGCAGCCAAAGCGGTGAACCTGCCCAAGGACAAGATTGAGGGCGCCATCCGCAAGGGCACCGGCGAAGACGCTGGCGGCGATCTCACCGAAACCTTCTACGAAGGCTACGGCCCGGGCGGCATTGCCGTCATGGTTGAAGTGGCCACCGACAACAAGAACCGCACCGTGGCTGAAGTACGCCACCTTTTTTCCAAGCATGGCGGCTCCATGGGCGAAAACGGCAGCGTTGGCTGGATGTTTGACCGCAAGGGCGTCATCAGCATTGAAAAAAACGCCTATCCTGAAGACAAGATTATGGAAGCGGCTCTGGAAGCCGGCGCTGACGATGTGATTGATGATGAGGACGAATGGACCATTCACACGGCCATGACAGATTTTACTGCCGTGCGTGACGCTCTGGAAGCCGCCGGCATTGCCATGCAGTCTGCCGAGCTTGCCATGGTACCGCAAAATCTGGTGGCCGTTGACTCTGACATGGGCCAGAAAGTACTGCGCCTTATGGACGCGCTGGACGACAACGATGACGTCCAGAACGTTTACGCCAACGTGGATTTTCCTGACGACATGCCCACCGACTAAAGCTTTTCACGCCTGAAGGGGCGAGGATTTGTTCTCAAGTCCTTGCCCCAGGCGAAGCATTTTCCCGTCGTTACGCAGTTCTTTCAAACTGCAACTGCCATTCGGGCTGAAAAGTCAAACTTGTTCCCACACCCCACCTGGGTTAGACTGTACTCCCTCCTCGGCAGCCGAGGGGGAAAATAAAAATTTATTGCAAAGAACCCGAACGTTTTTCGGCGGAGCAAACTGCTCCGGCAACCATCTTTAAGGCAGGCGTTACATGCAGGCATGGGACTTGGAATTTCGCGAGCTCAGCGTGGGCTATGGAAGTCATGTGGTCCTTCGTGACATCAATGCCACACTGCCCGGCGGCAAGGTTTCGGTTATTCTGGGTGGCTCCGGCTGCGGCAAGTCTACCCTGCTGCGCCATATTATCGGCCTTTCGCGGCCACTTTCCGGCCAGGTGCTGGTTGGCGGGCGCGACCTCTTTGCCCTAGGCAAAAGCGACTTTCGCCGTATCCGCCGCCACATGGGCGTGCTCTTTCAAGACGGCGCCCTGCTCGGCGCCCTGTCACTGGTGCAAAACGTCACCCTGCCTCTGAGCGAACACCTGCGGCTGCCTCCCGACACCATCCGTGAAGCGGGCCTGCGGGTACTGCGCATGGTTGGCCTTGAAGATTTTGCCGATTTTTATCCCAACCAGCTTTCCGGCGGCATGCGCAAACGCGCCGGGCTTGCCCGGGCCATCGTGGCAGAACCGCGTGTGCTCCTGTGCGACGAGCCAACCTCTGGCCTTGACCCCATCACCGCCGCCCGTATGGATGACCTGCTGCTGGCCATGCGCCAGCAATACGCCGACATGAGCGTGGTTGTAGTGAGTCACGATCTGGCAAGTCTGCGGGCCATTGCCGACCATGTACTGGTGCTGGCAGATGGCGAAGCGCTGTTTTCTGGCACTCTGGCCGAACTTGAAGCCAGTGAAAATCCCTACTTGCGCCAGTTTTTGCAGCGCGAGGCCGGAGACGAACGCCGCGACCTGCACCAGCCCATTGATCCGGCCGTGAGTAAAGCCCTTGATTCGTGGCTGGCTTCATAACAGCCCGTATTCATATTGCAGCTAAAGTTTTGCGCCAGCATGCGCAGGCCACTGCAACAAACAGATTTTGCCGTCAGGCAGAAGCGGTCAGCATCTTCGGGGCAAGCCCCTGAACCCTGCCGCCCCAGTTTTCAAGAGGTTGGCGCTGCGGTACCCGAACAGCCCAACCTAGTTCCCCAAGGGGCTTGAAACTTTACGACTGCCTCCATATAGTATCGAAGAAAGACTGTAGCGCCAGCTACGGGGGAGTGATGCAAACCTAATGAGTACTGTACGCGAAACCGCTGTGGGCCTTTTTGTGTTGATTGGCCTGCTCTGCGTTGCCTACCTGACCATCAAGCTCGGCAAGATGGAAGTTTTTTCTGGCACGGGCTACGAGCTCAACGCCAACTTTGACTCTGTCTCGGGCCTGCGCGTCGGCGCTGATGTAGAAATGTCCGGGGTACCCGTTGGCAAGGTCACAGGCATCAGCCTGGATTCAGACCCCCTGCGCAATCAGGCTGTGGTACGGTTACGGCTGAATAAAGACATGCACCTTTCCGATGACAGCATTGCCTCTATTCGCACCAGCGGCCTTATTGGCGACAAGTTTATCAGCATTTCCCGTGGCGGATCTGATCACACACTTGCACCCGGCGACACCATTACGGAAACAGAATCCTCCGTCGATCTGGGCACTCTTATCAGCAAATACGCTTTTGGAGGAGTGAAATAAATGTTCACCCATGCATTTTCACGCCGTATCACCCTCACTTTGTGCGGCCTCCTGTTGGCTTTTATTCTTTTGCCTGCCGCAGCGCAGGCCAATTCTCCAGCCAAGCAGGCTCTGGAAACGGCCACTGACCGCATTTTGAGTTTCATAAAAAATCCCGACTACGTGAACCCTGCCACGCGCGGGCCCATTCGTCAGCAGATCGAAGACGAAGTGCTGCACATCTTCGACTTCGGCGAATTTTCTTCACGCACCGTGGGACCGCGCTGGCGCACCTTCACCCCAGCGCAGAAAAAGGCATTCAGCGATGCCTTCGCCGACCTGCTTATCAATACCTACGTCAACAAAATTGACGGCTATAACGGCGAGCAGGTGATCTATACTGGCGAAGTGGCTTCGGCCAAAGGCGACCGCGTTGAAGTTCGCAGCGTCATCACGATGAAGGATGGCAAAAAAGTACCCGTAGCTTACCGCATGTTGCCCAAAAACGGCAAATGGCTGGTTTACGATGTGCTTATTGAAAATATCAGCCTGGTCAAAAACTACCGCACCCAATTTCAGGACATTCTGAATACGGATTCGCCGGAAAACCTCATTGCCCGAATCAAGTCCAAGGCAATGGAAGTGCGGCAGGAACATGGCAAATAAATATTTACCTTGTCAGGCCCGGGCTTTTGCCCTGAGCCTGCTCCTGTTGGCTGGCGTCATTTGTCTGGATAGCGGCAAATCTTTTGCGGCGCAGGGCGTCAAACAGTCTCCGGCGCCTTCTACGGTTTATGGGGGCGCGCCCATGCTGCCCCCCGGAGCAGTTACCGTAACGCCTTACGGTTCTCTGCGCGAATCGGACGAGCTGGATGATTACGATATCGCGGACCTCGGCAGTATCGCCGACCCCTTAGAACCCTGGAACCGCTTTTGGTTCCACTTCAATGATATTTTTTATCTCTACATCGCCAGACCAGCCTATGATGCATGGGTATTCATCACACCGCACCAAATCCGCGGGGGTTTGAAGAACTTCTTTTCAAACCTGCTCTTTCCCGTGCGTTTTGTGAATAACATCCTTCAGTTCCGCTTTATGGAAGCTGGTGTGGAATTTGGCCGTTTTGTCATAAACACCACCTCCAGCCTTGGCCTCGCCGATGTGGCCAAGGGTAAAAAAGCCATTGTGGCTGTTGATCCCACGGGTGAAGACTTTGGCCAGACCCTTGGACGATGGGGCATAGGCCAGGGGTTTTATCTGGTATGGCCCATCATCGGCCCCAGTTCAGCACGTGACACTGTCGGGCGCGTGGGCGACCTCTTTGCCGATCCGCTCTTTTACCTGCAGCCCTGGGAACTTGGCGCCGGGGTCAGTGGAGGCCTTCGTTTTAACGCCCTTGGCGACGTGCTGCCCCTCTATGAAGACCTGAACAGCGTGGCTCTTGATCCTTATATTGCCATGCGCGAAGCCTATGTGAACTTTCGCAAATCGCAGGTCATGCACTGATTTTTCAGCTTGTAAACTGAGACTGTGAACGTAAAAGGCCGCCTCGCAACGAGGCGGCCTTTTACGTTCACGTGCACCCTGCCGCGCGCTTGTCTAAACTTTTTCTTGCCACAGCCGTTATTATGTATAGCGGGTACGCGCTGCCATCCAACGGCTGCACGCGCATATTCCTGCCGGACAACCGGAAAACAAGAGGAAAAAACTGCCTTAAAAAGTTGCACGCATCTTGCAAAAAGAGAATGTGCCCGGCATATATGCCCATTCAGCCGGACATAAAAATATTTGATGAGAGGCGCCTATGGCCACCAGCATATCCGGCTCCAACGCCATTTCCGGCTTGAGCGGCATGGACACCAACTTTGATGAAGTGCTTGCCAAACTCAAGAAGGTTGAATCCACACAGCTCAACCGGCTGACTGCCTGGAAGTCAGACTGGAATCTGCGCTATGAGGCGTTCGGCTCCATTATTGAACAGGTGCAGATCGCCAGCAGCGTGCTTTCAAATTTGGGCAACAAAAACAGCTTTGTCTCCAAAAACGTTTCCAGCAGCAATGACAATGTTCTGACGGCTGTTGCAAACGCTTCTGCCCAGGACGTGCAGCACACCATCAATGTGCTGCAAATGGCCAACAACGCTGTATGGGCCAACACGGGGCATGTGTTCAGCTCAAAAACTGACGTTATCAACGATTCCGGCGTGGATCAGAATTTTACCTTCACCTATGCCGGAACCACCAAGAGCATCAAAATACCGCCCAAGACCACGCTGGAATCTTTTGCCAGCATGGTCAACAATTCTACAGAAAACCCCGGTATTAAAGTCAGCCTTGTGCAGACGGGGACGGGCTACGTTTTTCAGGTGGCTGGCAAGAGCACCGGAGCGGAAAACGACCTGATTGTCCACAACAGCGGTCTTGTGGGCATGAGTTCGGCTGGCAGCACTTCAGTATGGAAGACCAACAGTGCTCTGGACCTCGGCGCCACACTTTCTGATCCTAAAAAATACGCCTTTGACCTGTTTATGGAAGACGGTTCCAAATTCACCGTTTCCATCACAGGCGACAAGACCAACCAGAACCTTGCGGACCAGATCAACACGCAGACAGGCCGCAACGTAGCTACGTTGGACAGCAGCGGCAACCTGACGCTCTCGGGCGTGTCCGCCATGTACCAGCGCGACACAAGCGTGATCGAGAAATCCGCTACCGCCAGCACCAAGGTCACCGTAGGGTCCGACCCCATAAATACGAAGCTGCAAGCTGATCTGACCATGACCCTGAATTACGATGACGGCGTCACAACAGGCACACGTCAGCTCACGATCAAGGCCGGAACCAACCTCAGAGACGCGCTCATCCAGATGGCCCAGAGCACGGGCATGAAGACGGCTGACCTGAGCATGGACAGTTCGGGCAGGTGGTCGGTCAACCTGAACAATATTACCGGTATCACCTTTGATTCCGGCGCGGATCCGGCTGACACAGCCCTGTTCACCACTACCACCACCGCCAGCACTCTGGGTACCCGCATAGACGATACACTGTCTTCCGCCAGCACCAGCATAAACTTCAAGGGCAGCATGCTTTCAAGCAAGCTGGGCGGCAGCAGCGCAGACGGCACCAAAAATTTTACCTACACAATCGTTGACAAGAGCGGCAACACCCAGACCATAACTTTGGCCAACGACGCAACGTATCAGGATCTTGCAAACGAAATACAGGCAAAAACTGGCGTTGCTCCAACAAGTAGCGGCAGCGACCTGTCATTTTCCCTTGACAATACGCTTCAGTTTTACGTCAGCCAGGGTACGGGCGGCGGGATGGATGGCTTGACCACCAGCACCGCTACCACAACTTCGGCCACAGGGCTGACACCGGGCAACCAGTTGGATGCCACGCAGCCCCCGCTCAAATACACGATTACCCTTAACGACGGCACTCAGATAGCTGTGCCTGACATCGCCAGCGGCTCCAGCATGCAGGATGTGGTCAACAGCATCCAGCAGACCTTGTCGACCAACGCCGCCGCCCAGGCAGCCGGTGCAACGGCCAGCCTTGTGAAGGCCGATGGCACCCCCTGGAGCAGCGCAGCCGACGGTGATGCCTTCCTTTCCATCACAAACGTCCAAAGCGTCAGCGGCCCGGGCATCAAGGGACAGGTCGCCTCATCTTCCAACTGGAATATTCAGCGGTCCACCAACGCGCGCTTTACTGTGGATAACTGGCCCATTGAAATGGAGTCGGCCTCCAACAGCGTCAGTGATGTCATTGAGGGCGTGGTTTTTACCATTCAGGACACGGGACAGGCACGCATCAGTGTAAGTACCGACATTACCTCGGTAGAAACGTCCATTCAGACATTTCTGGATGCCGTGAACTCTGTCCTGCTGACTATTCGCGAATTCACCAAATTTGACGAAGACAAGGAAACAACGACCAACGACCCGGATCACGCCAGTAACTCCAACTACAGCCCGTCGCAGCTTACTGCAGAAAAGGGCGGCCTGCTTCAGGGCAACTATGGCGTACAGCTTTTCAAATCGCGATTTAACAGCCTGCTCGGCAGTTCGCCTCCAGGTTTCAAAAGCCGCACCTCCGCAGACGACCTGCTTTCGGGCGATGTGCTGGCGAACCTGGCCAACTTGGGTATCAAGGTCAACAATAATGAAGCCAGTGACAAATTTGGTCTGCTGGAAATAGCGCCCTCATCCAGTATTGCCGCCTTGCAGCAAATGGATCAGGATAACTATACCAACATGATAACCAACAACCTGGAAGCCGTGGTGGATTTTTTTTGTACCGACGGCACAGGTACCAGCACATCCTCGTCTTTCCGCTACGGCAGCCACGTTGCTGGCATCACCAAGGCCGGAACGTATGACGTAAGCTACACGGTTGACGCCAGCGGCAACATTGAAAAGGTTATGGTAGGCGGCGTCGAAGCCAAGCGAGATCTGAGCCAGGCTGGTTATTACTACAGCGTGGGATCTGGTGATGGCCGAGGCCTGGCCATCCTCATCGACGACCTGAGCGAGGGGGAACACACTGGCCAGGTGCGCATCAAGGAAGGGCTGGTGCAAACAGTCAACAGCTTTCTGAAAAGCGAGCTGGTATTCAATGACGTCAACATTTCTGGGACAGACCCCAGCAAAAATGCCGACGCCATAGCCCTTAAATCGCAGAACGGCGCGCTCATGGTCTTGCGCAATAACTACAAGACCATTATGGATAATATCGACAAAAAGATTACCCAGGAGCAAAACCGCCTGTCCCTCTGGGAGACAAGGCAGAAAAGATATTTCGCCAATCTGGAAACATTGTTGAGCAACTACAGCAGCATGCAAAGCCAGCTGGAGTCGCAGATTGCCAAGATGAATAGCAGCAGTAGCTCTTAACGGGCTTGCACAAGGATACAGATATGAACAAAGCGGCGAACGCTTACTTTCAGACCAAGGTTGGCACCACGGATCAGGGGCAGCTTTTGCTCATGCTCTATGACGGCGCCCTTAAATACATTCAACAGGCGCGCACCAAAATGCTTGCCAAAGATTTTGCCGGCAAGGGCATCATGATTTCAAAGGTCATTGATATAGTTAACGAACTTGCCGCATCTCTGAATATGGACAAAGGCGGCAGTTTGGCGGTTAACCTCAATAACCTCTATCTGCTCTGCACCGCCCGTTTGTTGCGCGCCAACCTCAAGATGGATGTGGAATCTCTGGACAGTGTAGAAACCATACTGTCTGGACTGCGTGGAGCCTACGCCCAGATAATAGAAACTCCAGAGGCGCGAAAAGTTGCGGCAGACATTGCAACCCGCATGCAGCCTACGGGATCGGTGACCAAAACTGCGCAGCCCATCATGCAGCACCAGGGCACAGCCGTGCCCCGTGCCCATGCACAGGCGGCCTACGGGCGTAACGCGATGATGCCGCCCCAGGCAATGAACGCCTCCGGTGCTGCCATGGTTGCAGCCGCAGCCGCCCCGCAGCCCAATCTGCCGGGCTATTCTCCGGCTCCGCCCCCGGTTCCGGCTGCGAGCCAGGCTACCATGCCCGCAGCGCCTGCTGCGCACAATGCCCCCTCTGCAACAGGTGCGGCTCCGGTGCAAACAGCCCCCCGAGCGCATGTGCAGGCCTTTGATCAGGCCATGAGTCAACCGCCCGCCGCACCCAGGGGTTTTACCCCGAGCAGGTTACCTGGAGCGTACGGCAAAGTGCCCCCACGCGGTTAATACGCACTGGCTTTGAAAATGTGTATTCTCAAATACAAAACAGAAGGCACATCACGGCAGATTTGAGCATTTTAACTTGTAAAAATTTAACTGCGCAAAATTCCGTTTGAAATACTTACCAGGTATGCGCGCACTACAAAAAAACACATTAAAATCCCCGCTTCTGAACTTCAGAAGCGGGGATTTTCAATTTTTTATGATCTACAGCTGTTTCATAAATATTTTTTTGATCCGGCATCATGCAAATAACCGTTAACATACGTAAAATATATTAAAAACTGCTTCAAAAAAATATGCAGCCAACGTTGTCAGAAGCTGCCTTCGCCATGTCGGCTGTCTACACCCGCATAGTGCAATTTCAATTTTCCGTAGCCCGTATAATTGCCTTTATTTCCGCCTGCACAAAAATCAGAACCTTACCCGCAATTGTGAGCATGGTCACAGATTGCAAGGGGGTTTTGTGTTGTACACTGAACCTGTGCCCGCTACACTGCACCTGCATCCTCAAGGCAGCCGCACGTCTGCCCGGACACACCCCCCAGCCGGGAAAACAGGAGGCTTTATGACAAACCGACAGCACGACGCTCACTTCGACTCCTTTTCGAGCGAAGAGGCTTCACAGCACGCCACAGTGGCTGATGCCCTGTGCACGGGGCTGTTGAGCGCCCTTACGCCAAATGAAAGAGATGCGCTGTCCCGCCATGCGCGCCTGCAAACCTATGCTCCTGGCGTTGCCCTCTTTCAGGAAGGAGATGAAAACGCTGACGCCATGCTGGTGCTGTCCGGTCTGGTCAAGCTGTGCCGCCACAGCAGCCAGGGCAAGGAATGCGTATTGCACCTCGTGCATACCGGAAAATTTCTGGACGCTGGCGTGCTCTTTTATGAAGGGGGCCTCCCTATCTCGGCAGTGGCCCTGCAACCCACCACGGTTCTGAGCCTCAATCGCAGGGCTTTTTTGCATACGCTTGAAAATAATGCGCCTTTGGCCGTTAGTCTGTTGGGGGCCATGAGTCTGCGGCAGCGCCTGCTCATCACCAAAATCGCAGGATCACAAGGGCGCATATCTGTGGCAGGGCGTGTTGCCGCATGGCTCTTGCACCGCTCAAAAATGGAAAAAAGCGCCACGCTGCGACTGGGCGTCACTCAGGAAATACTGGCGCGCCTTATGGGCATCAGCCGCGAAAGCCTCAGCCGCGAGCTTTCGGCGCTTTCCTCAGCGGGCATCATTGACCACAAACGCCGCAGCATCACTCTTCTGGATCACGACGCTCTGGTACAACGCGCCCAAGGGTAACACAGCTTAATTTTGAGTATTTTTACTTGGCAGCGCTCCTTCGCTGGCCCGCCCAGACTCTGCCTGCGAGCCACAAGCACAGCCTGTTTACGCTGTTAAACACCGCAATATATGCTGTAGGTTTTGAAAATACATATTCGTAAAAATACTGTGCCCATAAGTGCAGATCGTCTATTGAGAATCGCATCTCCACAGGGCTACAGTTAACGATTACTTGGGTAAATGCGGTATGCTCTGGCAAAAGGCATATTCAATTTTAAATTGCAGGTACTGAAAAATGCTCCGGTCAATCAGAATAATACGCGATGCTACCCGTAAAATCGGCGCAAATGGCTTCACATACCGCCGCGCGGCCTGTCTTTTACAAAACGGGCTCAGGTAGAAACCATGCGAGCCTGTATCGTCTACTCATCCTGCACTGGCAATACCCGTAAAGTGGCGGAAGCCATGGCCGAAGCGTCCGGCCTGCCGTGCTATGCCTTGCGTCATGCCCCGGACCCGCAAGACTATGATTTGCTGGCTGTGGGCTTTTGGGTTCGCAAAGGCCTGCCCGACGCACGGGCCCAACGCTATATACAGAGCATTCATGGCAAAAACATCTTTTCTTTTGGCACTCTTGGCGCGTGGCCCCAGTCAGAACATGCCATGCGTTGCCAGCGCGCCGCCAGAGCGTTACTTGAAGAAGGCGGCAATACTGTGCTGGATGATTTTTTATGCCAGGGCAAGGTGAATCCCCAGGTTGTAGCGGCCTCGCAACGCAAGGGAACCCACCCGATGACCGCAGCCCGGCAAGAGCGGCTGCAAGAAGCCGCCCGCCATCCCGATGTAAACGATTTACAGGCGGCCAGCCAACGCTGGCTGAACTGCCTGACAGCGGCCCGCGCCGCCTTTCACCAATAAGGAGCTACTCATGCGCAGATCAAAAAGCGAATGTAACGAACCAGCCTTTTTTGACGAAGTATTCACCGCTGCCGACGAGCTGTTTCTCGCCATGCACGATGGTGATTATCCCTATGTGCTGCCCCTGAACTTTGTCCGTCAGGGGCAGGCTCTCTATCTTCACTGCGCCCTTGAAGGTCACAAGATGGACTGCATCCGGCAGAATCCCCGTGTGGCTTTTACCGTGGTTACGGATGTGACAATTCACCGCGAAAAATCCACCACCTATTTCAAGTCACTTTGCGGCAAGGGACAGGCCTGTATTGTTGAGGACGAAGCCGAAAAAGGCCGCGCCCTGGACGCCATTGCCCAGCGCTACGCCGCCCTGTGCCCACAACCAACCCCAACGGCCAGCATACAGCGCACAGCCGTTGTGCGCATAGACATAGAAGAATTGGTGGGCAAGCGTAGACTGCCTTCTGGAACAGCTTAAAAGGTGCCGTCACGAGCGCCGTTCCGGTTGTCTCTGCGTCGAACCTTACCCTTTGTTCCGGTCAGGCCCCCGAGGGCAACTCCCGTCATAAAAGGTCTGTTCCCCTGCAGTGACAAGGAAATGCAACTCGTGACGGCACCGTCCAGAGCAGATAACCTTTGAGATACACATATTCTCAAAGGTTACGAAGCGCCGGTTACTACGCCTGACCGCGCAAATGCGGACCGGGCTGTTGCAGCAGCGTTTACGCCTCTACGGCAGACGCTTGAGGGATGACAGCACGGCGGTAGAGGCAGCCCGGCAAATCGCAACGCACTGACGAATTATCATAACAATTTGTTTTTAAAGGAAGTCTGACATGGGCGGAACTTCCCGTCTTATCCCCTTGCCAAGTTTTCTGGCTTTCGTGCTGGCTGGCGCGCACTTCTGGCGTGCAGACTGGCCTTCACTGACCGTCGGCTGCGGCATAACGGCCCTGCTGGCCTGGACGCGGTTTGCCTGGGTGCGCCAACTATTGCTACTGACCCTGCCCCTGCTGGCTGCCCGCTGGATATGGACCACGGCGCAGTTCGTACAGATTCGGCAACTTTTGGAGCAGCCCTGGCAACGCCTTGCCGTCATCCTCTTGTCGGTTGCCCTGTTTACTGTTCTGACCGCCCTGCTTTTGCTCCGGCAAAAAACGCTTCAGTGGTATTGCCGCAAAGAAGACACAGCAAACGCGCAAACAGGGGCCATGATCGTATGTCTGGCCCTGCTGCTGCCCGTGTGGTTCATGAACCCGCAACTGCTGGTGCTGGAACGCTTCATTCCTCAGGGCGGCTTGGTACAGATCATACTGGCCGCCTTGTGGGCCGTACTGGCGGCAGGCTGGCTTGCCGGCCGTCAGCAGGCTCCCCGCGCCCGCATGCGCCTTTGGCGATTGTTCTCTCTGGTCTTTTTCGGCCAGTTGGTGTTGGGCCTTGCTGTTGAGAGCCGCTTTTTGCTCACAGGCAGTCTGCACTTGCCAGTGCCGGGCCTCATCGCGGCAGGGCCGATCTACCGGGGCGGCGGCTGGTTTATGCTTGGCCTTTTTGGCCTCTCTACCCTGCTTGTAGGCGCGGCCTGGTGCAGCCAGCTGTGCTACTTCGGCGTATGGGACGCCACAGCGGCGCAAAAATCCAAAAGCAGCCCGGCCCCGGTCTGGTTGCCCCGCCTGCGTCTGGCCATACTGGCCCTGACCTTGATCGCGGCCCTGGCACTGCGGTTTACGGGCGCGTCCACTGTAGCGGCCCTTTCATGCGGCCTTTTGCTCGGCTTGCTACTTCTGCCCTGCGCGCTCCTGATCAGCCGTGCCCGCGGGTATGCATCCTACTGCCGCGGCCTTTGCCCATTGGGCCTTCTGGGGCAATGGCTGGGGCGCATATCTCCCTGGCGCATACACCGCATTGGCCCGTGCTGCAGGTGCCACGCCTGTATCCGCGTATGCCGCCAAGGCGCAATGACTGAAAAAACGCTTGAAAGCGGCACACCCACAATGGCCTGCCATCTCTGCCGTGACTGCGCGAATGTATGCCCCAAGCAAGCTTTGGCAGTAACGTGGTTTGGGCGTGCATCAAGCGCGGCCTGGGCCGGAAGCGCTTTTACCGCCTTGCTGGCGGGCCTGCACGCGGCCTTTCTGTTCATGGCCCGCATCTGAACGCGGGAATGGTAAATAACAAGGATATGCAATGACACGCATTCTGAACCGCATTCGCACAAGCCAGGCTCAAGCCCGCGTGGGCTGGAATGAAATTTTCTGGGCGTGGTCGGGCAGTTGTCTTTCCATCGCCTGCCTTGCCCTGCTGGAAAAGGTCTGCGCGCAGGAGTGGAACCTGCCCCTGCTTATCGGTTCCTTCGGAGCGTCCGCCGTGCTGGCCTTCGGCGCGCCCCACAGCCCGTTGGCACAGCCGCGAAACCTTGTGGGTGGCCACGTTTTTTCCGCCTTTGTGGGGGTAAGCAGCCAGGCCATGCTGGGCGCAGAACCCGTGCTGGCTGCGGCTCTGGCCGTTTCCACCGCCATCGCCCTCATGCATATGACCCAGACCCTGCACCCTCCAGGTGGAGCCACGGCGCTTATTGCCGTTATTGGCGGCCCCGGCATTCACGACATGGGCTACTGGTATGTCTTGCTGCCCTGCGGCGCAGGAGCCGTATGTATGCTGGTGCTGGCCCTGGCCGCCAACAATCTTGCAGCCAGAAAAAAATATCCTGTTTTCTGGTGGTAAAGCATTCGTGTTTTGCCGTTGAACTACAAAATGCGTTTTCCGTTAAATAGCATCAGTAATACTGCCTCTGTAACAGAGGCGACCACACTTGCCACACCTCACCAAAAAGAGTAGCCATATATTTTTTCAGCATTTGGTGAGGTTGCAACACATGTCGAGCAATTCCCCCGCTTCCCCCCTGGCGGAGGGCCTGCGCCGCGCACTGCCCATTGTACTTGGGTACACGCCAGTGGGCTTCGCTTTTGGCGTTCTGGCAGTCAAAAACAACATTCCCCCGTCCCTGGCTGTGGCCATGTCCGTACTCATGTTTTCCGGGTCCGGCCAGTTTGTTTTTGCGGGCATGTGGGGCGCGGGCGCGGGCACGTTGTCCATTATGGCGGCAGTTTTTATAGTGAACCTGCGGTATTTGCTTCAATCAGCGGCGGAATCTCCATGGCTGGCAGGGCTGCCACAGTTTCAGCGCTTTTTGCTGGGCCTGGGCATCACGGACGAAACATTTGCCGTACACGTTACAGCCTTTCAAAACGGCTGGAAGCGCAATCTCACCACACTCTTTGTCTGCAATCAGACAACACAGCTCGCCTGGGTGGGCGGCTGCGCCATTGGCGCTTTTTGCGGCGAGCTTGTTACCGACGTCAAACCGCTCGGCCTGGATTACGCTCTCACGGCCATGTTTCTGGCCCTGCTGGTGCCGCAGTGCGTCAGCCGCCTGCATGTGCTGATCGCTCTCTTTACCATGACGCTTTCCATCGCCCTCAAGGTTTCGGGCATGAGCCAGTGGAACATCGCAGTGGCCACGGTGGCGGGCGCGAGCCTTGGCACGGCCCTGCTTTTGTACAGGGATAAAAAAGAAGCCGCGTATACCGGGCATAATAAAGCCAGCACGCCGCAATACGATCACACCGCTTCGAACGCAGACCAAAAGAATATTGAGCGGAACACGGCGCGGGATGAAAGCCAAAACAATTCAGGCATGCAGACCGAAACAGGCCGGATGACGGCAAATCCTGACGAGGCAAACTCATGACCGAAGCAGGCTGGCTCGATAACCACCTTGTTCTTATTTTGTGCATTGCGGGCAGCACCATCGTGACCCTGTTGCCTAAAATTCTGCCTGTGACCTTTCTGCGGGGCGACAATCTGCCCCCGGCACTGCGGCATTGGCTGTCATTCGTGCCGGTGGCCGTTATGGCCGCTCTGGTGGGTCCTGATGTTTTTATTTATGAAGGGCAGTTCAACCCCGGCCCGTCCAACCTCTTTCTTATGGCGGCCCTGCCCGCTCTTGTGGTGGCATGGTGGAGCAAAAATTACTTTCTGACCATTGTTGTGGGCATCGGGCTGGTGATACTGGCCCGCTACACGGGCCTGTACTGATGAACGCCAGCGGAACAAGCAACCCTTCGTCTGCGCAGCCTCCGGCTTTGCGCAAGCGCCGCAAGCCTGCCCCGGCTTTTGCCGCACCGCAGCACAGTGGCCGTCTGTTGGTTCGTCTGGCCCCTCATGACACCGCCATGTTTCGTTTTTTGCTCGAAGCCTATGACCACACAGCCTATTTTACAGTGCTGGAACCCAAAACTGCTTTGCTCAAAATTGTCTTTTCGCCGCACCTTGAAAAAGAAACGCGAACAGCTCTTGCCGAAATGGTCCAAAGTCTGCCCTTTAGCATTGAAGAGTGGCCCGTTGCCTGCCGCCCCCAGGAGTGCAAAAAGGCTTTGAGATAGCCGCGTTTTCTGTTATGACTGCCCTGTTGCGGGAGAACGGGCCCGGGGTGGCCCGGTCCCGTTTTTTCGCGCCCGCGCAGTGGGCGCTCCCTTGCACAATCCCCGGCAAACAGGCCGGTTATCAAGACGAAGGCGGACAAATGTCACCGACATACAAGAGAGTTTTGCTCAAACTGAGCGGCGAAGCCTTGGCGGGCACCAACAAAACTGGCATCAGCCCCGACACCGTGGCCGAAATCTGCCGTGAAATCGGCACGGTTCTCGCTATGGGCGTGGAGATGGCCCTGGTCATAGGCGGGGGCAATATCTTTCGCGGGCTTTCGGGTTCCGCCAAGGGTATGGAGCGCTCATCAGCCGACTATATGGGCATGCTGGCCACAGTGCTGAACGCTCTGGCCGTACAGGACATGCTGGAAAAGCAGGGCTATCCTACCCGCGTGCTTTCCGCCATCACCATGCAGGAAGTATGTGAACCCTTCATCCGCCGCCGTGCCCTGCGCCATATGGAAAAAGGCCGCGTGGTCATCTGCGCGGCAGGTACGGGCAATCCCTACTTCACCACCGACACCACGGCAGTGCTGCGCGGCATGGAACTGAAGTGCGATGCCATCATCAAGGCCACCAAGGTGGACGGCATCTATGACAAAGACCCTGCCAAGTATAGCGACGCCGTAAAATTTGAAACCATCACGTATGATGAAACCCTGGCCCGCCATCTTGGCGTTATGGACGCAACGGCCTTTGCCCTGGTACGCGACAACAATATACCCATCATTGTCTGCCGCATGTTCGGCGGCGACATCAGGCGTGCCGTCATGGGCGAACCCGTGGGCACCATAGTACGCAACGACTAGGCTTGCCGATCATAACAGGCTTATCTAGCAGTAAAAAATCTGCTGTCACGCAGCAATTGCTCCGCCACATTTTGCCCCGCAGGAGCCTTTCAATGAAAGACGCGGTGCAATGGTTGAAATGCCACAGAATATTCAGCGGCGTGGATGTGTAACCGTTCGTGCCGCAATGTCTGACATTTCAAAAGTCAGACGTACAGATCTTTCGCAAAGGGAGGCGCAGCGCCATCCCCACAGGAACAGGCCGCAGGCCGCAGCCCCAAGGAGAATATTTATGGATATCGACAGCATCCTTTTTGATGCCGAAGAACGCATGGAAAAAGCCCTTGCCGCTCTTGACCGCGAGTTTACCAAACTGCGTACGGGACGCGCCACCACCGCACTTGTGGACGGCATCAAGGCCGACTACTATGGTACCCCCACCCCCATCAGCCAGATGGCCTCGGTTGCCGTGCCCGACAGCCGCACCCTGACCATTCAGCCCTGGGACAAGGGCGGCATCGCCCTGATTGAAAAGGCCATTCTGAAGTCAGATCTGGGGCTTACCCCGGTTAACGACGGCAAGGTCATTCGCATTGTCATGCCCCCCCTTACCGAGGAACGCCGCAAGGAACTTGGCAAAGTGGCCCGCAAGTACAGCGAAGATGGCAAGGTGGCCGTGCGCAACGTACGCCGCGACGCCAACGACAGCCTGAAAAAGCTGGAAAAAGACAAGACCATTACCGAAGACGATCAGAAGCGCGCTACCGAAGACGTGCAGAAGCTCACGGACAAGTACGTGGCTGATGTGGACAAAAAATGCGCCGCCAAAGAAAAGGAAATTATGGAAATCTAGCCGTGAGCGGAAGTTTCCGCCACGGGCCGCCGCCTGCCACGCCCGAAAGGGCTCGGCAGGCGCGGCGCTGCCAGCCCGCGCGCATCTGGTTTGCAGACGTGCATCGGGCAAAACAACACCGCAGGGACACTTTTTGTACAGGCTGAAAGCATGACGCAACAAAGCACGCCCCCATCCGTCCAGCCCATAGCCAGAAATTCCGATACGGATCCCGAGCCTCAGGCCGGGCCGCAAACGGAACTTTCGCTGGAGCAGTTGCCCGTCCATCTTGCCATTATTATGGACGGCAACGGACGTTGGGCGCAGGCCCGCAACCTCCCGCGCGAGGCTGGACACAAGGCGGGCGCCGAAGCCGTGCGCGCGGTGGTGACAGAGTGCCGCAGAATAGGCATTCGCTACCTGACGCTCTACACCTTTTCCAGCGAAAACTGGAACCGCCCCAAAACGGAAATCAGCGCCCTGTTCACCCTGCTGCTTGATTTTTTGCGTCAGGAACTGCCCCGTCTTGAAGAGCAAGGCATTGCCCTCAAGGTGCTGGGCAATCTGGACGGTCTGCCCCTGGCGCAACGCACGGCTTTACGCCACGCCATAAAGCGCACCGCTGCCGGGCCGCATATGACTCTGAATCTGGCTCTCAATTATGGCTCACGGGCAGAGCTGATCCGCGCGGTTCAGTCTTTTCTGCGTGAAGGCGCACGCCCCGAGGACGTTACCGAGGAAAGCCTGGCCCAACGCCTCTACACAGCCGGACAACCCGACCCGGACCTGCTCATCCGCACCAGCGGCGAGCAACGCCTGAGCAACTATCTGCTTTACCAGTGCGCCTACAGTGAATTGTATTTCACCCCCACGCCCTGGCCCGACTTTGACGCCACGCAATTGCGTATGGCACTGGAAGCCTATGCCGCGCGATCGCGCCGTTTCGGCAAAACACAGGAGCAAATTGATGCCCATTGAACCCACCGCCAATCCCATCGACATCCGCCGCATTATAACAGGCGTGGCTCTTGCCGCAGTGCTGTTGCTGGTGCTCTGGCTGCGGGGCTGGCCCCTGCTGTTCGTCATTCTGCTGGTTTCCGCTCTGGGACTTTGGGAGTTTTTTTCACTGTTCTGGGGGCCCACCGGGCGCATTCCCAGCCGTGTTTGCGCCATTGCGCTGGGGTGGGGCATGCTGAGCCTTACCTGGATGCACCGGCCGCAAGACGCCCTTGTGTTTCTAGGCGCGGGTTTCGTGCTCTCAGCCATGAGCTTTCTCTTCAGGTGGGATGTGCTTGAAGAGGAAAACGCCTTTGTTTCCAGCGGCATTTTTATGGCAGGCCTGGCCTATGTGCCCCTGCTGCTGCTGCCGGCAACCTATCTTTCCACCACCAAGCTCATCTTTGTCATTGCTGCCGTTGCCGTGTCAGACACCGCAGCCTATTTCGTGGGCACACGCTTTGGGCACCACAAACTGTGGCCCCGCGTAAGCCCCAAAAAAAGCTCCGAAGGCGCGGTGGGCAGCCTTGTGGCCTGCGTTATATTCTGCGCCATTTACGGCGAAGTGTATGGCAAAACTGGCTGGTTTTCCTTTGCGCTTCTGGGTATCGCGGTCAACGCCTTTGCCCAGGTGGGCGACCTTTTTGAATCCGCTCTCAAGCGCTCGGTCAATGTAAAGGATTCAGGCCATCTGCTGCCCGGGCATGGCGGCGTTCTGGACAGGGCTGACAGTCTGCTGTTCGCCATGCCGATGGTGGCTGTTGTAGACCAGTGGTTTTTCTTCTTTTAAACGTCTTTGCCTGCGAGACTGCCCTTTCATGAATGGCCTTGGCCGCATTGAACGGCAGTCTCGCCCGGCTTTGCCAGCTCTAGCGGTATATGTTCGCCTTGGGGAAATGAAGCTGCCTTTCAGTTAAATGCCTCAAAACCTGCTGCCTCCCGCTGACGCGGCATGCCAGTACGAATATCTTGCCAGCCCCGCTGGAGCCGCAATAAAATTTGGCTTCCGGCGTGGGGCGAACAGTACTCTGAGGCGGCCCATAAACAGGGCCGCTTGAGTTTTCCAAGAGCAGACTTATTTTATTCACTGGTGCAAGCCGCCTGCCCATGCCCGCAGGATACAAACACGGCGATAACCCACAGGATGCAGACATGGCAGAACTCTGGCCGGGTCAAGGCGGCCCATCCACAGACTATATTTCCGGCTCGCCAAGCGCCACATGGAGCAACACTTGGCCGCGTGGTCTGGTAATACTCGGATCAACGGGCTCCATCGGACGCAGCGCCCTGGCCGTGGTTGAAAGCCATCCAGAAGCTTTTCGTATTGAAGGTCTGGCCTGCGCCCGGCAGGTGGAACGCCTGGCCGAACAGGCCGCCCGCTGGCGTCCGTCCCATCTGGCAGTGCTGGATGAAGAAGCCGCCGCCAGGTTGAAGCCCCTTCTGCCGCAGGGCTATGCGCCCACGATTTTAATAGGCCGTGAAGGCTATGCCCAACTGGCCGCCCTGCCCGAGGCTGGCACAGTACTTTCCGCCCAGGTGGGCGCAGCCGGACTGGACGGCACCCTGGCCGCCGCCCTGGCAGGCAAGGTCATTTGCCTTGCCAACAAGGAATCGCTGGTTCTGGCGGGCGACCTGGTGCGACGCGTCTGCGCCAGCACCGGAGCCGTCATTCTGCCCGTGGATTCTGAACACAATGCCATATTTCAGTGCCTGGCCGGACGCGGGCAGGAAGTAAGCCGCCTTATCCTTACGGCCAGCGGCGGGCCCTTTCGGGGGCGCAGCCGTGAAGACCTGCGCAACATAACCCCGGCGCAGGCGCTCAAGCATCCCAACTGGAGCATGGGCGCGAAAATTAGCATCGACTCCGCAACTCTTATGAACAAAGGCCTTGAAGTTATTGAGGCCTATCATTTGTATGGGGTGCCCGCCGAGCGCATCAAGGTGCTTGTACACCCGCAGTCGGTGATCCATTCGCTGGTGGAGTTTAAAGACGGAACCCAGCTTGCCCAGCTTGGCACGGCAGATATGCGCCTTGCCATTGCCAGCTGCCTGCTCTGGCCCCGCTGCCTGCCTGTTGGCGTGCCGCCCCTTGACCTTACGGCCACGGCTCTGACCTTTCACGAACCGGACACCGGCGTTTTTCCCTGTCTTGATCTGGCGCGCCAGTCTCTTGCCCAGCGCGGAGGCCGCTGCGTTGTTTTGAACGCGGCCAACGAGGCCGCTGTAGAGCTTTTCCTTGAAGGCGGCTGTGCCTTCCTTGACATTCCCCGGCTGATAGAAGCCGCTCTTAAGGCGCACGACGCCAGCGAGCCCGGCCATCAGTCTTTCTGTGCCCCGTTGAAGCAGGACGCGCCCGTGGCTTCTGACCACATGGCCGCCCTGAAAAACGAGGCCCATACCCTGGCGGAGCGCCTCACGCGCCTTGACCGCCAGAGCCGCGAGCTTGTACGCAATCTCGCCCGCGACGGAGAACCCGCATGCTGATTACCGTTATAGCTGTATCCCTTGTTCTTGGCGGCCTTATCTTTTTCCACGAGCTGGGGCATTTTGCCGTGGCCCGTAGCCTGGGCATGGGTGTTTCCACCTTTTCCCTCGGCTTTGGTCCCAAGATTCTCAAGCACAAATGGGGCAAGACGGAATATGCCCTGTCCCTGGTTCCTCTGGGCGGCTATGTCGCTCTGGTTGGCGAACAGGATGACAGCGAACTGCCCGAAGGCTTCACCAAAGAAGAAAGCTTTTCCTTGCGCCCTGCCTGGCAGCGCCTGCTTGTCGTCGCAGCCGGGCCTGTGGCCAACATGCTGTTGGCCTGGCTTTTGTGCTGGATACTGGCCTTTGGCTGGGGCACGCCCCAACTGCTGCCCCAGGTGGGAGGTCTGGTGGAAAACGGCCCTGCGGCCAAGGCTGGCGTACAGGCCGGCGACACCATCGTGAGCATTGACGGTCAGGCCATTAATGACTGGGGAGACATGACCCACGCCATTGCCCGCAGCGACGGTCAGCCACTCAGCATTGTTCTGCAACGTCCGGCCAAGATTGCCGCTACGGCCCCCGAAGGCGGGTCTCAGGCAGATCACGACACCGCCCCCGTGGATTCCGCTGGAGTGGCATCAGGTCATGGCAACGCGCCAGCCACCATGCTGACGGTTGAAATCACCCCCGAAATGTCTGTGCGCAAAACCATTTTTGGCGAAGATGAAAAAGCCTGGCTTGTGGGCATTCGCAATACAGGCGCGGTGCGGCTTGTGGAACACGGATTCTGGGGTTCGGCCAGTGCCGGAGCGGCCCAGGCTTCCGACATGCTTGCCCTCACATGGAAAAGTTTTGTAAAGCTTATAGAAAGGGTGGTTCCTCTTGATCAGGTGGGTGGCCCCATCATGATCATGCAGATGGTGAGCAAACAGGCTCATGAAGGTATTGCGGGAGTGCTGGCCCTGGCGGCGCTCATCAGCATCAACCTTGGGGTACTGAACCTCCTGCCCATCCCCGTGCTTGACGGCGGCCAGATCGTCTTTTGCCTGTGGGAAATGATCTTCCGCCGCCCCATCAACGCCAGGGTGCAGGAATACGCCATGCGGGCTGGTCTGGCCCTGCTGGTTGGCCTCATGCTGCTGGCCACCTACAATGACATCTGGCGCATCGTAAAGGGTGCGGGCTGGTTTGGGAGCGGGTCATGAGCGCATACTCCACCGGACTTGAGCTTATTCTCAATGCGGCTGAAGGCGTACTGCAGATTGTCGTTACCGACGACGAAAAGCCGCTTTGCTCCCAGCAGTGGCACAGAGCCGACCGCGCCACTGAAATTCTGGCTCCGGCGCTGGAAAACCTTTGCGCCGCACTGGACATAAAGCCCAACAGCTTTCGGCGCATGGCCTGCGTGCGCGGCCCCGGTTCCTTCACAGGCATACGCCTTGTGCTGGCAACAGCTGCGGCCCTGCGCAGAACAGGAAATGCCCAGGTGGCCGGGCTTGATTACATGCAAGCCCTTGCCACTACAGCAGTGCTGCGTGCCCAGCTTCTTTTCGGCACAACCATCTGGGTGCTCACCCATGCCCGACGCAACCTTGTGCACTGCCAGTCTTTTCTGTCATACGGGCCGATGATTCCTGCGCAGGCACTGGCCCCTGTGGACCTTTGCACCCCGCAAGAAGCCCTGGATCGCATCTTGGCCAGCCGCACGGCCCCCCTGCCCGCAGGAGTGCCCGAAGGCAGCCGCGTCGTATGGGTCTGCGGCAGCGGTCTTGAACGCAATGCCGCTGTTTTCAGCCCGCTGGATCTTCTGCGCCCGTCGCCAGACGGCACACAGCACCAAACCGATGGCGGCGCCCCGGTCACGACACTTGATGATCTCACAATTCCTGATATCAACGCCCTTTGCCTACTGGCCCGGCATGGTGATTATGCCGATGCGGACATAGAACCTCTTTATGTGCGCCCCTGCGATGCGGTGGAAAATCTGGCCCAATTGGCACCGCGTCTGGGCCTCACAGGCGAAGAGGCCACCACAACGCTGGAGCACATGCTGCAGCGCCCGCCCAAAAGCGACATCTAGCTCTTCCGATTTAGAACATTGTTACGTTAAACCGCCTTATGGGGAGGGGTCCTTTTGCCAAAGGGTCTCCGCCCCAACATCCCCTCCAAAAACTCCTGTTTTTATTCCTGTAAATTTCAGGAAGTTTCTTCATTTGAAGCGGGCATTTCACATACAAGGGGTTCAGACGTTACCCTGCTTCAGGCAAATCTGCACTTAAATTACAAGTAGTTATATAATTGCTATTTTACAGTTCAAGCCTGTCTGCGCCAGGCCTTTGCTCTTTGGCGAGATGGACGGTAAAAATCGCACGCAAGCGCGACGCAAACCATCAGCCGCGCACTTTCTTTGAATGTAAACCTGAGATTGCGGCCATCTTTTGATGGCATCATTTCAAAAAATCCACATAATTAGATGAAATATTAATGTATTCATAAAAACAGCGTTGCTTCATCGGCCAGTACCATACCAACATACCCCACCAGTTTGTTTTGTTGCCCGGTTGATGGTTCGGGTAGTTAGCCCGGTGCCATTTTATTAAAGCAGCATGCGGAACCATCCTGTTGCACGTGGCCCGCTTTACCAGAAAAAGTTAGGTATTTAGCCGTTCGGATTTCAACCCGTTTTGGGCGTCAATCGGATCTCCTAATTTCAACCGTATAGACGATAAATTAACCCGATATTGTCTTTTTAGTGTTTCTCTAGAAAAATATTGCTGCTAACTGTGTGTAATAAAAAATATTATCAGTTTGACACAGAAGTTTTTATTGCGGTATATTCTCCGCACCAAGAAAAGGCATCCCCTGACAGAGGCTGACAGGTTCAGTGCGCAAGGCGCATTTACCGTCATTGGAGGGTCTCCAGGGTCAGGACCACGGGCGTGGTCCGTTCGCACCGCGAACAGCCTCGAACAGTAACCAAGGAATGATCATGAAGTATTCACGCTGGCCTTCCATGCTGGCTGTTGCGGTTGCATGTATGTTGTTGACCGCCCCCATGAAAGCCGACGCGGCTTCAGCAAGCTCTCCTTCTGCCAATATCTCTTCCAGCTCTTCCTCGACTGACGCGTCAAAAGCTTCACGGAAATCCGAGTCGCGCTCTGCCAAGTCTGAGAAGTCGCAGAAATCTAAAAGTTCCGGCAAATCAGAAAAATCAGCAGTATCTGGCAAATCGTCCAAATCTGAGAAATCGTCCAAGTCTGCCAAAAGCAGCAAATCCTCAAAGTCTTCAAAAAAAGACCAGCAGGTTTCTGAGAACAGCACCGACAGCCGCGACATCTGGCTCAAGCGCGCTCAGGAAAGTGAAGTTTTCACGGGCAAAGCCTCCTGGTACGGACGCGATTTCCACGGCGGCTCCACTGCCAGTGGCCTCAACTACGACATGTATACCTTTACTGCCGCTCACCGCACCCTGCCTATGGGCACTGTTGTGCGCGTGACCGATCAGGAAAATGGCAAGAGTGTCATGGTTTGCGTAACGGACCGTGGCCCCTTTGTGCGCGGACGTATCATCGACCTTTCCTTTGCAGCCGCCCAGCAGCTCGATCTTAGCAGACGCGGCGTGGGCAAGGTAGAACTGGAAGTGGTCAGCGATGAAAGCGGCACGCCGCTGCATGCCGATCAGGCCTACTATGTGCGCTACAATGCGGCTATGGGCGATGAACGCATTGGCCCCTTCCGGGCATTTGCTGACGCCGCGGCCATGCATGAAGCCTTGCGCCAGGCTCACCCCGAAGCAGAAGTTGTGCTGGACCAATCCCGTTAGCGCAGCCTGACATAAAGGATGTAGCGCCAAC
Organism: Desulfovibrio intestinalis; assembly: GCF_014202345.1. Classification (NCBI taxonomy): domain Bacteria; kingdom Pseudomonadati; phylum Thermodesulfobacteriota; class Desulfovibrionia; order Desulfovibrionales; family Desulfovibrionaceae; genus Desulfovibrio; species Desulfovibrio intestinalis. The sequence continues at coordinate 157,655 of NZ_JACHGO010000003.1, read as the reverse complement.
GGCGCTCAGCTTGGCCCACCGACGCAATGCGGCCAGGATTCAGCCCAAAACCAAGTTTTGGATGGATGCCGACGGTGGATGAAAAACATCAACGCCAATCTGCTCCGGTACGGCTAACTTCGGCCCAACATTTTTTGGCATTGACGCGGCACAGCTCTGCCATTTCAGGGGGCAAACCTCTTCGGCCCATTTTTGACCGACGCCCCAAAAAACCAGAATAGCCCGCGTTTGCCAGCATACTTCTACGGCCCGCCCTGCATTGCAGGAGGCGGGCCGTATTTTATCTTTCATTCCAGCAGGCAACCCTTCGGAAAAGCAGAAGAACAATCATAACGAATGTTTTTTCCTAACCTCCTTGCCCCGCTTACCTTTCTTCGTTATTCAGGTGTCAGCGCACCTGCGCATAAAGAAGGATGTCATGGGTTTCTTTTTCAGTCTGCTGTCGTCGGCCACCTTCGGACTCATCCCCCTTTTCAGCCTGCCTCTCATGGCTCAGGGGCTGTCTCCCGCCACGGTGCTTTTTTACCGTTTTTTTATCGCCACCATAGTTCTGGGAATACTGCTTTTGCTGCGCGGCGAGCGCTTTCACACATCAGGCCGCAACTTGCTCAAACTGGCGGGCATGAGCCTCATGTATTCACTGGCTGCCCTGCTTTTCATGCAGGCTTTCAAGCATTTGCCCAGTGGTGTTGTGGCCACGCTGCACTTTTCCTATCCGGTCATGGTCATGCTCATCATGATAGCGTTTTTTCATGAGCGCTTCTCTACTGTCACAGCCATAGCCATTACTCTTGCCATTGCCGGGGTATATCTGCTGGGCAATGGCGAAGCCACAGGGGCCAACGGGGCGGGATTTGCAGGCATGAGCATGCTTGGCCTTACGCTGGCCCTTGTGTCGGCCTTGTGCAATTCGCTGTACATCACAAGCATCTATACTGCTGGCCTTACCAATATCACGGGCCTGATGCTGACCTTTTACGTTATGGCCTTTGGCGCGCTGTGTTCCCTGATCAATTCACTGGCTACCAATAGTTTCCAATTGCTGACCAGTTGGCGCGAATTGCTGTTAGCCGTGCTGCTGGCGTTGGTCACAGCAGTGCTTTCCAACTTCACCCTTATTCTGGCAGTGCAGCGCATTGGCTCAACCCTTGCCTCGGTTCTGGGTGTTATGGAACCCGTCACCGCTGTTATTGTAGGCATACTGGTTTTCAACGAACCGTTCAGCCTGCCTCTGGTTATGGGTATTGCTCTTATTGGTTCTTCCGTGGTGTTAATCATGCTGGGTGAGCATATTCGCCAGCTGATGACCAAACGGAAGGCCGCAAAACAAACCGGGGCTTCTTCAGATAAAACAGATTAACTTTGGGAACATATATTCTCAGAGGTTACGCCACGCCCGTTACGGCGTGTAACAGCGCAAATAACTGACGCAAACAAATTGCGCTTACACCTCCAACGGCGGGCGTCTGCTTACGCAACGACCTGAGCTCTTGAAAGGTAAAATGCCCTAGGGGGCTATTTCTAAATAATTCTTTTGCCCAACTGGCTGCGTCAAAAGGCTGTTTTTCGGCGCGTTACTACAAAACGAAGCCGCCTCCGGCATTCAAGGGTGTTCCCTGAATGCCAGAGGCGGCCATGCATACTTCAATAGTCTCGCAATATCAGACCAAGCCCGCCGTCTTTGCTTCTTCAAACCAGTTGCCAAAACTTTCCAGCGCCCGAGCCGAATAAAGGGCTTTGCGGTCTTTTTTGCGCGCTCTTTCTCCCAATTCCGGCATAAGGCCAAAATGGGCGTTGGACGGCTGAAACCGCTTCACTGGGGTGCTCAGGTGGTTGAGCAAAGCGCCAAGGGCGCTTTCAACCGGGGGCCGGGGCAAAGCAATGCCACGAGCACGCGCGTCCAGCAGCATGGCCAGCCACAATCCGCTGGCTGCGGATTCCACATAGCCCTCCACCCCGGTGATCTGCCCGGCAAGATAAACCCCCGGCATGGCCTTGAGCGACAGGTCTTCCGCCAGAATCTGCGGCGCATTCACATAAGTATTGCGGTGCATGCTGCCAAAACGCGCAAATTCCACATTCTCCAACCCAGGCACCAGACGGAACACACGCCCCTGCTCGCCCTGGGTCAGTTTTGTCTGGCAGCCCACAAGATTGCATGTGTCGCTGTTGGCATTTTCGGCGCGCAACTGCAAAATGGCCCAAGGGCGCCGCCCTGTACGCGGATCAACAAAGCCCACTGGCTTCAGAGGTCCAAAGGTCAATGTGCGGGGGCCACGCTCAGCCAGGGCTTCCACAGGCATGCAGCCTTCAAAATGCTTTTCCTGCTCAAATTCATGAGCAGCCACTTTCTGCGCGTCCAACAAGGCCTGATAAAAAATATCGTATTCTTCCCGGCTCATCGGACAGTTCAGGTAGTCGCCCTCGCCTTCGGCGTCACCGCTTTCCTGCCCATAGCGGGAAGCGCGAAAAACCACATCCATATTCAACGAATGCGTCCAGACAATGGGCGCAATGGCGTCATAGAAATAGCAGTGCTTCTCGCCCAGCACGCTGGCCAAAGAGGCTGAAAGCCCCTCTGAAGCCATAGGCCCAGCAGCCAGAATGATGGCGCGGCCTTCACCCTTGAAGGGTTCCAAGACCGCATCATCCAGAGACTGTACCTGATGGCGCACAAGGCGAATATTGCCCTCGGCCTCCACCATCTGGCTCATACGGCGGGCAAAGGCTTCGCGGTCAACGGCAAGGGCCTTGCCCGCTGGCACGCGGCAAGCGTCGGCAGCTTCCATAAAGCGGCTGCCCAAAGCGCGCATTTCAGCCTTGAGCAAGCCCACACCGGAAGTAACTTCGTCCGACCGCAATGAGTTGGAACATACCAGCTCCGCCAGGTCATCATTGACATGAGCCTGTGAGCGGTGATGGGGTTTCTGCTCAAACAGCACAACTTCATGTCCGCTGCGGGCCAACCGCAGGGCGCATTCACAACCAGCCAGGCCGCCCCCCACCAGGGCTATGGACAATTTCTGCATATGATCTCCTCTGCACGGCAGCTTCTTAGAAAACCCGATTTATGGCAAGTGCCGAGCAACTTGCTGCAACAACGGAACTTCTTGCACCAACCTGCGCGCAATTCGCAAAAAACTACACACGTAGATTATTTTTTTCACACAGGCAACTGCTCTTCCCTTTGATAGGCAAAAAACGTATTATTAAACGATTAGTCTAATGCAGGAAGATTCATGGCCAAACCGTCAAGCACATTCACAACTATCATCTGCATAGCGATGTTTCTCATCGCATTGCTCATAGTCGTGCGCGAATACACCTCGGAAACGACCGGGCATTTGTCGCAGGACATCACCACCCGGTTGGCCGAAGTAAGCCGCCGGGTTGCCGACGACTTTGACCGCAATATCGATAGTCAGCTCATTGAGCTACAGAATATCACCAGTTTTATGGCGCAGGAAGACTGCAGGCAGTTTAAAAAATGCGTTCTTTACTATGCGCCCCTGCTGCGTGCGGCAGGCCTTAAAAAATTCGCCCTTGTCGACCTGGATGGCAAAGGTTTTTGCTCAGACAAGGGCGAGGCATTTGACCTGACGAGCACTGGAAAAGAAGAACTGTTCTACCATGCGCTCAGTGGTTCCGCCGGCTTTGCCGCCATTTCCGACGGCAAGGGAAGCAAGATTGCCGTTGCCATTCCTCTTAGCCGAAATGGCAAGGTAGTGAGCATTCTTCTGGGCGAACTTGAAGACAGGGTCATGAAGAAAAACCTTGTCACCAGAGCGTTTGGCGACAGAACCTGCAATATGGTTTTTGACGACAAGGGCCGCATGCTGTTCTGGGCCGTTCCCCCAGGCAATGACATTGAAAAAGTGTTTCCGCAGATGGAAGAAAAAGGCTTGCCTCCGCCGCTGCGCGAATATCTGAAGACCGTATTCTCCGACACGCAAAGTCAGACAAGCCGGTTCATCAAAGACGACAAGCACGCCTACTACCTGACACACATTCCCCTTGAAAAATATGGCTGGCAAATTGTTTCCCTGTTGCCAGAAGAAGTCGTGAGCCACCTGGTGGACAGGCAGAACGCCATCACCTCCACATTGGCGTGGCGTATGTCTGTACTGGCCGGGCTGGTGCTGCTTTTCATCATTTTCATTCTGCAACGCTACAACCGTACCATCCGTCGCCAGCAGGAAGACTACCGCTCAATTATTTCAAGCATCTCTGGCGGCGTTATTAAGTTTGCCGGCCTGCACGGCAACTTTCAATTTATCAGCCCCAATTTTCTCAAAATGCTTGGCTACCGCAAGGAAGAATTCCTGCAGCGGTTTGGCATGAGCTTTGCCCATTCCATCTTTGAGGCGGATCGGGAAAGTGCGTTACGCACCATGCAGCAACAGCTGGATTCTGGCATTCCCATTGACGTGGAATACCGTACCCGCGCCAAAAACGGCAACCTCATCTGGCTGTACCACAAAGGTTCACTGGTGCAGGCCGGGCCGGGGCAAACCTATATCCAGAGCATTGTTTTCGACAGTACCCATAACAAGGAAGCCGCCCAAGCCAAGCGTATTTCCGACGAGCGCTACCAGTTTATTCTGGAGCAGCACGACATTATCATTTTCGAACAAAATCTCATAAGCGGCCATTTTTCCTGCTCCGCACGCTGGATCCAGACTTTTGGCAAGGTATTCAACATCCTTGAGCCGGATACGGACCTGAGTCTTATTCCTGTTCATGTGGACGACAGGGAACTGCTGGAAGATTTTCAGAAAAACGTCCATCACAATTTGCATGAAAGTAAGCTTTTTGTTGAATTGCGTTTGCGCGACACCAGCGGCCTGTACCACTGGTACCGCATCGAGGCGTCCAACCTCATCAGCGCTCAGGGCAAGCCCATATATATCATTGGCATTATTACCGACATCGACAAGCAGAAGCTGCTTGAACTGCGTCTGCGCACGCAGGCCACACGCGACAGCGCCACGGGCATGCACAACAAGCGCGCCACAGAACAGGCTATTTCACGTTTTCTTGGCATGCACAACAACCTCGGCCCTGACGTTTATGCAATGTTCATGATTGATTTTGATAATTTCAAAAGCATTAACGACAGGTTCGGTCATGCCGTGGGCGACAAGGCCATCTACCAGATGGCCCAGATAATCCGCCGCAACTTCCGCAGCACTGACATTGTAGGCCGTGTGGGCGGGGACGAATTTCTGGTTTTCTGCACAGAACCCATGCCCATGCAAAAGATACGTGAACGAGCCACAGTTCTTGTTCACCAACTGCACCTGCAATGCGGCAATCATGACGCAGAAGACGTGCCTCTGACCGCCAGCGTGGGCATTGCCTGCAACCCCAGTGACGGGCAAGACTTTACAGACCTGTACAAGCATGCCGACATGGCCACCTATGAGGCCAAGCGCCGTGGCCGCAACCAGTGCGTCTTTTATGCGGAACTGACCGTCAGCGAGCAGCAGAACGCCCGTGATTCGCTTTTGGCTGAAGAAAATAGAGACTGATGCCAACGGCGCTGCAACGCCCCGGCTCGCATGCTTTTTTCAAAATCACCGATTCTGCCAGCAATCAGAAAGGCCCGCTTGAAGCGGGCTTTTCTGATTAGCACAGAGCAACGTTGATAACGTACACTCTCAATATTTAACGCATCTTACCTTTGAAATACTTCGCATTTCAAAATTAGTCTGCTCTGGCACCAGTTACAGACGCTCTACCACCTTGTCGCCCATGCTCTTGCAACCCAGAAGATCCTTGCCGGGTTCCATAATGTCAGCGGTACGGTAGCCGTCAGCCAGCGCCTTGCGCACGGCTTTTTCAATAAGATCGGCCTCTTCAGCCATATCAAAGCCCAAACGCAGCATCATTGCAGCGGAAAGGATGGTTGCCAGAGGGTTGGCCACGTCCTGCCCGGCGATGTCCGGCGCGGACCCGTGAATGGGTTCGAACAGGCCCGGCCCTTCGGCACCTGTGGAAGCCGAAGGCAGCATTCCCAAAGAGCCTGTGATAACCGAGGCTTCGTCAGAAAGAATGTCGCCGAAGATATTGCCCGTAAGAATCACGTCGAACTGCGAGGGATCACGCACCAGCTGCATGGCGGCGTTATCCACGTACATGTGGCTCAGTTCCACGTCCGCGTATTCGCGGTGCATTTCCATGACAACTTCTTTCCACAGGCGTGAGCATTCCAACACGTTGCTTTTTTCTACCGAGCAGACCTTGTTACGGCGCTTGCGGGCCGTTTCAAAGGCAACCCAGGCAATACGCCGGATCTCTTCTTCATTATAAATCATTGTGTTGTAGCCTGTGCGCAGGCCGTCACGAGTTTCAATGCCGCGCGGTTCACCAAAATAGACGTCGCCCGTAAGTTCGCGCACCACCAGCAGGTCAAGGCCCTTGGCGGCGATATCAGACCGCAGCAGGCAAGCGCCAGCCAGTTCCGGCAACAGCATGGCCGGACGCAGATTGGCAAAAAGCCCCAGCTCTTTACGAATGCGCAACAAGCCCTTTTCAGGCCGCAGCTCGGGGGTCAGGTTGTCCCACTTGGGGCCACCCACTGCGCCCAGATAAATGGCGTCAGCGCCGCGGCATTTGCTCACGGTGGCTTCCGGCAGGGGGTCGCCAGCGCCGTCAATAGCCGCACCGCCGATCAGGGCGGTTTCAAAGGTAAATTCATGGCCGAACTTTTCAGCCGTGGCTTCCAGAACCTTAACGCCCTGAGCGATTATCTCCGGGCCAATGCCGTCACCAGGCAGCAGGCAGATGGACTTTTTCATGCAATATCCTTGTGGCAGTTTGTCGGCTGTTCTTTTCAGCCTTTTCTGACGCGGCTTTTTCCGAAAGGAGGCCCGCAGAACACAGGCCCCTCTCGGGTTATATCCCTCAAAAAATCGGCCTCCAGCCTGCCGCCAGAGCTATAAAAGGCACGGGGAAAATGAACGTAATCTGGTCTGCGTTTACGCGATTCTTTCTTTTACGTATTCCACAAGACCGCCCTTGTCCAAAATTTTGGCCATAGAGGCTGGCAATGGCGGGCAGGTGATCTCTTCACCGTTGGTCAGATTGCGGATAACGCCAGTGGCCGCATCAATTTCCAGCTCGTCGCCGTCATTGATTTTGTCAACCTCATCGCCAACTTCCATAAGCAGCAAGCCCATATTGAATGAGTTGCGGTAGAAGATGCGCGCAAAGCTGTGGCCAATGACCACGGGCATGCCCGCGCCCAAAATGGCAATGGGGGCGTGCTCACGCGAAGAACCGCAGCCAAAATTGCGCCCTGCGACCATAATATCGCCAACCTTGACGCGCTTGGCCCAGTCAGGTTCAAGACCGGACATGCAGTTTTCGCCAAGCTTTTTGGAGTCTGTGGTGACCAGAAAGCGGGCGGGAATAATGGCGTCCGTATCAATATGCTCGCCCACTTTGTGGGCCTTGCCTTTGTAGTTCATATGCTTGGTCCTTCTTACCCAATGCGGGACGTAGAAGAGTTTTCTTTTTTCCTTACAGCGTTAGCAGCGTTACGACACCCCGGCTCGACCACTGCCGCCTAGCTGGCGACGGTTCCATGCCACAAAGCGGGCGGCGTAAAGCGCGGCGGCCTACAGCTGGTCGGGGCCAGCCACAAATCCGGTTACGGCTGTGGCAGCGGCAACCAGGGGGCTGGCAAGATAGACTTCAGAATTCAGGCTGCCCATACGGCCCCTGAAGTTGCGGTTGGTAGTGGCCACCGCGCGTTCGCCGTCGCCCAAAATGCCCATATGGCCGCCCAGGCAGGGGCCGCATGTGCAGGGGCCAACAATGCAGCCCGCTTCCATAAATGTTTCAATAAGGCCTTCTTTGAGGCACTGCTTCCACACCGTGGGCGTAGAGGGCAAAACGATGCAGCGCACATTCTTGTCCACCTTGCGGCCACGCAAAATTTCGGCTGCGTCGCGCATGTCGCTGATGCGGCCGTTGGTGCAGGAACCGATGACCACTTGCTGTACCGCCGTATTGCGCACCTCGGAAACAGGCTTCACATTGGAAGGAATATGCGGACAGGCCACCACGGGCTCTTTGCCCGTAACGTCGATCTCCACCACGCGGTCATAGTGCGCACCGGGGTCGGCAGCCATATTTTCAAGCACGCCCGGACGCTTGTGTTCGGCACAGTAGGCGCGGGTTTTGGCGTCCACAGCGAAAAGGCCCACCTTTCCTCCGGCTTCAATGGCCATATTGGCCATGCTCAAACGGCCTTCAACAGAAAGATCGTCCACCACGGGCCCGCCAAATTCCAAAGCCTTGTACAGCGCACCGTCAACGCCAATGGCGCCGATGAGCATGAGCATAAGATCCTTGCCGCGCAGCCACTTGGGCATATTGCCCCTGATGTTCACGCGGATGGTGGGCGGAACCTTGAGCCAGGTTTCGCCAAGGGCCATGCCCGCTGCGATGTCGGTGGAGCCCATGCCTGTGGCAAAAGCGCCGATGCCGCCGTAGGTGCAGGTGTGGCTGTCTGCCCCAATAACGAGATCGCCGGGGCCAACCAGCCCCTGTTCGGGCAGCAGGGTGTGTTCCACGCCGCAATCGCCGCCTCCGTAGTAGTGTACGATGCCCTGTTCCTGGGCAAATTTACGGCTTATCAGCACCTGATTGGCGGAATCAATGTCCTTTTGCGGCGTAAAGTGGTCCATAACAAGAGCGATCTTGTTGCGGTCAAAAACCTTTTTCGCGCCCATGCCGTAGAAGGACTTGATAGCGAGAGGGCCGGTAATATCATTGGCAAGCACCATAGACACGCGGCACTGAACAATCTGTCCGTCCTGCTCCACGGCTTCGTCCGTATGAGCTTGCAAAATTTTCTGCGCAAGCGTTTGAGCCATGTTGAACTCCTTTCTATCCTGAAGCGATTCCACAGATAAGTGTTTTTGAAAGCGGCGCAGAAAAGCTGTCGTGTCAGCTTTCCAGACCACCGGTGTTTTTTGCGAAGCAACATTCAGCCAGGCAGACTCTGTCTGTCCCAACCGCCTTTGGGGCGGATGTGCCGACGTTAAAACATTTCTGCCCGGCAGGAGGCCAAAAACACGGCCTCCTGCCAGAAGCATTCAATCCCAAAGCATCTTCATGCTGAAACACTCTGACGGCTGCATGAGCAGACGCCAGCCCTGAAGACGTTAGCACTCCTTGGTGTGTAGCGAAGCGCCGTAACGAGCGTTCCTCAACCTTTGAGAATACGCATCCTCAAAGGTATTCTGCCCCGATCAGTTCAGGTCGTGCTGGCAGTGCAGCCGCGGCCCTTCCTTTTCCTTCTTGAAAAGATGGTTCAGCGCGTTGACGTAAGCTCTGGCGCTGGCCACAAAGATATCAGGATGCGTGCCGCGTCCCACTGCGCTGAACTCGCCCTCACGCAGGCGCACGGTCACTTCACCCAAAGCATCGGTACCGCCCGTAACTGCGTTGATGGCATACTGCTCAAGCTCTGGTTCACGCCCCACCATATCGGCAATGACGTTGAAAAGGGCGTCCACCGGACCAACGCCAAAACCTGCGCTGCTGCTTTCCATACCGTCAACATCCATAATGACGGCAGCCGTTGGCGGTACGCCGCCAGCGTCAGAGCTTTGCACGCTTACATGGCGCAAGCGGAAGCGGTCGGGCGTGCGGTATACTTCTTCCTGCACAAGCGCCATGAGGTCGTCGTCGTGCAGGGTTTTCTTGCGGTCAGCCAGCTGCTTCACAGCTTCAAACACAAGGTTGAGCTGCTCGTCTTCCAGCGTGTAGCCCATGCTCTCAAACTTGTTGCGCACGGCATTACGACCAGAGTGCTTGCCGATCACCAGGTTGCTTTCAGTACGGCCCACAGACTGCGGTGTCATGATTTCGTAGGTTTCGCGGTTCTTGAGCATGCCGTCCTGATGGATACCCGACTCATGCGCAAAGGCGTTGGCGCCCACAATGGCCTTGTTGTTGGGAATGGGCTGGCCAATGGTCATCGAAAGCAGGCGGCACGAAGGGTAAAGCTGCTCGGTGATAATGTTGTGATCCAAACCAAAGTAGTCGTGGCGCACGCGCAGATTCATGACAACTTCTTCAAGGGAAGCATTGCCCGCACGTTCGCCTATGCCATTGAGGGTCACTTCGGCCTGGCGCACGCCCACCTTGAAGGCCGCCAGCGTGTTGGCAACGGCAAGCCCAAGGTCGTTGTGGCAGTGCACGCTGAAGATGGCCTTGTCGCTATTGGGCGTGTTGCGGATCACATGATCAATAAGGGCCGCGTATTCGGCAGGCTGCGCATAGCCCACGGTGTCCGGCAAATTGACGGTGGTAGCCCCGGCATTGATGACAGCTTCCACAACCCGGCAGAGAAATTCCGGTTCGGAGCGCGAAAAATCTTCGCACGAAAACTCAACATTGCTGGTGTGCTGCACGCAACGCTTGACTCCCTCAACGGCCATTTTCAGAACGTCGGCGGGGTCTTTGCGCAGCTTGTGCTGCATATGCAGGGGGGAGGTGGAGAGAAAAATGTGGATGCGGGGATTTTTGGCAACCTTGATGGCATCCCAGCAGCGGTCAATATCGCCAGCCACGCAACGGGCAAGGCCCGCAACCTGGATGTCGCCAGCCTGCGCCGCAATACGCTGCACAGACTCAAAATCGCCGGGGCTGGAGGCGGGAAAGCCCGCTTCCATAATGTCCACGCCCAGCACTTCAAGCTGATGGGCCAGACGCAATTTTTCCTGTAAATTCATGGTCGCGCCGGGCGATTGTTCGCCATCACGCAAGGTGGTATCGAAAAAATAAACGCGGTTATTCATGACTATCTCCTCTGGGTATGACAAGTGGTATATTCTTGCATAACGGCCACCGGCAGGGCGGCGGTCCAGAGAGCGTCATTCCGCCCAATGGGCGGCGAACCGTTACGCAACCTTAATCGCTCTGAGGCGATAGGGCGCGTAGTAGCTGACGGTCGCGGCGGGGAAGGATGACAAAGGTGTAGACAAGGCCACCGGCAATGTAAACGGCGCAAAGCATGAAGCCCATGACGCGCGGGAAGGAAATGACGGTGGCAAGGATGAGCAGAAAAGCCAGCATGGTGCGGATGGGATGAGCACGCAGGAAGTCATACTCCTTGAAGGAGAAATAACGCACCCGGCTCACCATCAAAATGCCCACGCCCACGGCCAGCAAAAGGGCCATGTACGGCTTTGCAGGCTGAAACACGTCAGGGAACAAAGCGGCAAAAAATACAAAGGTCACAACGGTGCAGCCGCCAGCCGGAATGGGCAGACCGATAAAAAAGCGCTTGCCCGTTGCGGCAGTGCTGACATTGAACCGTGCCAACCGCAAAGCTCCGCAGGCGGCATAAATAAAAGCCGCTGCAATGCCCATGCGGTTGAGGTCATGCAGCTCCCACTGCCACAGCAACATGGCAGGGGCAAGGCCGAAGGCCACAAGGTCGGCAAGCGAGTCGTACTGAACGCCAAATTCACTGGCGGTGTTGGTAAGACGGGCCACCTTTCCATCAAGACCGTCCATAACGGCAGAAAGCAGAATAGCCATGCAGGCCGCTTCAAAGCGCCCTTGCCCGGCCCATACCATAGACAAAAAGCCAAGAAACATGCTCAACGTCGTGATCATGTTTGGCAGGAGGTATACTCCCTTGCGTGGCTTTTTAACTTCTGTGGTCATGCTTCACCATTATGGCCGTTTGGCCTTATGCAGCGAGACAAAAAAACCTATTCCTGTCCTGCGCGGGCAACAACACACTGCCCTGCAAAAACCTGCTGTCCCAACTGCGCTGCAGCAACATATCCTTCAGGAAGGTAAAGGTCAACTCGTGATCCGAAACGAATCATGCCATAGCGTTCACCGCGTTCAAGCGTATCGCCGATGGCAGTGCGGCAGACAATGCGCCGGGCCACAAGACCCGCAATCTGCACCATAGACCACTGTTTTCCGCCAGCATCACGCAGGCTGTAGGCGCAACGTTCGTTGTCCGTGGCAGCCTTGTCAAAGGCCGCGTTGACAAACTTGCCGGGGAAATAACGAATATCTTCCACCGTGCCCGCCACGGGCGAACGATTCACGTGCACGCTGAACACATTCATAAAAATGCTGATGCACAGGCGTTTTTCGCCACTGAAAGGATCGAGCTTTTCTTCAATGCGAATAACTTTGCCGTCGGCAGGGCTGATAGCAAGCCCCTCGCCCTGCGGCGTCACGCGCTCGGGATCACGGAAAAAATGCATGCTGAACCAGCACAGGGCCAGAAATACCAGGGCCAAAGGCCACCAGCCCAAGGCTGCGAACACAAGGGCCGAAAATCCGGTAAGGCCTATGCAGGGCCATCCTTCAGGGGTAATACCGCAGTGGGCGGGACGCATGGCATCTCCTGTATGTAGTGCGCGGGCTCGCCGCACCGTTACTTAATCAATGCAGCAGCATAGCCTGACACCGACCGCATGGCAAGCACAAGTGCGCCTGCCCGCCTTTGAAAAACCGCCTCTTGCCGTAAGCCGCGCACGAGACTATACTACAGTCATGAAGACTCCGTTCGCCCACCGTCCGTTCCGTTATGTCCTGCTGTGCAGCCTTGCCCTGGCAGGACTGCTCTCTGCATGCGGCCCCAAGGACATCGGCGCAGGCACCTCTTCTGATAATGAATCACGCCCTCTGGGCGTGAGCGCCGAAGACCAGATGCGCTACCCCATCATGGGAGCCAGCAGAACGCAACAATTGCTCTATCTGCAAAACCGCCCGGATGTTATGGCTAACACGCAACAGTGGCGTATGCAGCAGTTCAACCGGGCCCACGGCCTGGATAAGGACGTCAGCCCTGAAGACCCGGCATACAGAGCCGTGCCCAAACAACGCAGCCCCTTCAAGCAGTAGCTACCTATGGACCCCATTACCCATGCCGCCAGCGGCGCTGTAGCCATGCTGGCCATGCCAAACCGCCCCGCCACCCGATGGGCCGTTCCACTGGCTGCCATAGCCGCAGCTTCACCCGATATTGACGTCACCCTTTGCCATACGCCTCTGGAATTTCTGCTCCTGCACCGGGGCATCACGCATTCTCTGGCGGCGGCTCCGCTGCTGGGGCTGCTTCTGACGCTGCTGGCGCGCCCCATGTGGAAATCCGGCACGCCCGGCCACTGGAGTTTCCCCAAGGTCTGGCTGTTCATGGTCTGCATGGTGCTGCTGCACATCTGGCTGGATGTCGTCACCACCTACGGCACAATGATCTATCTGCCCTTTTCTTATGACAGGGTGCGGCTTAATGCCGTATATATTATTGACCTGCTGCTGACCCTGCCCCTGCTCTGGGCCGTGTTGCGCTGGCGGGCCAAACGCGGCCTCATGCGTTTGGCCCTGGCCTGGATATTTGTTTACCCGGCGCTGTGCATAGGCCTCAATGCCTGGCATACGGCCCAGACCGAAAGTCGCCTCGCCGCTGAAGGCCAAAATACGCAACAGACCGTGCGGCAGGTTGTGCTGCTGCCCGACGCTTTCGGCCCCCTGTTCTGGCGCACATTGTATGAAACGGACGGCCCCGAAGGCAGAATGGTCTACAGTCAGGGACTCAACGCCCTGGGACAGCCCCGCAACGCCGCAACAGCCCACAGAGCCGCACCGCCAGAACTTCTGGCAGAGCTGGCACGGCAGTCCGTTGCGGCGGAAGCATTTTTTGGTTTTACCCTGCTGCCAGTCATAAGTCCTCTGTCCGACGACTTTAAGCCTGCGGAAGCTCTTGCAGGGGCGGCGGCCCCTGCCCTGCCGGGGACTGGAGACGCGACAGCCGCAACGGGCGCAACGACCACTGCAGCCACAGCAGGCACAGTAACTGCAAACGCGGCGAGTTCGCCAGACAACACAAGCCCTGCAGATGCTGCAAACACGCCCGACGACGCACGCGCGCCAAGCGCCGCAGCCAGCGATACCCCTGCCAAAGATACGCGCTTTGCCTACGCCTTGTTTAACGACCTGCGCTTTGGCAGCGACCTGGCATTTGTGCGCGCCATCATAGCCAGCCGCCCCAATGCCGACGTTCCTTTCAAATATATGGCAGAGCTGGAACTCAGCACCCCCGGCGAGGCCGCGGCCCTTGTGGATGAAGGGCAAAACCCGGGCGAAGCACGCCTTGTGCGCGAACGCCTGCGCTTTTCGGACAGCGGCAAGGACTCGCACTGGCAAAGCCCGATGGTTCCCACGCCGCCCTCTTTTTGGGACTGGCTGATAGGCCTGCGCTAAAATTTTACCCGGCGGAGCGGCATTGCCGCACCACGACGCCCCGGCGCGCCACGCTGCCGTACGGCCCATGCCGGTATAACGCCTGAAATGCCGAGGTTTGTTATGGACAATAACTTTTCGCATCTGGACGGACAGGGCAATGTGACGATGGTGGACGTGGGCCACAAAGCCGCCACCGAGCGCGTCGCCATTGCCGAGGCCGTTGTGGAACTGAGCCCCGCCACCCTTGAACTGCTGCTCAAGGTGGCGCTGCCCAAGGGCGATGTGCTGACCTGCGCCAAGATTGGCGGCATTATGGCCGCGAAGCGGGTGGGCGATCTTATTCCCCTGTGCCATCCCCTCAATCTCAGCTATGCCGACATTCGCTTTGAAGTAAGCAAAATGCCGCCACGCATCCGCATTGAGGCAGAAACCCGCACCGTCGGCAGCACTGGCGTGGAAATGGAGGCTATTGTGGCCGCTCAAACCGCCGCCGCCGTCATTTACGACATGTGCAAAGCCGTGCAGCGTGACATAATTATCAGCCGGGTGCGTCTGCTGCACAAACGCGGCGGCAAAAGCGGCGATTTCAACGCACAGGAAATGGATTGATGACACTGCCTCATATCGACCCCGTTGCCTTGAGTATCGGCAACCTTCAGTTGCGCTGGTACGGCCTCATGTATCTCGCGGGCTTCGGCCTGGGCTGGTGGCTGGGGCGCTGGCGCGCATCCCGCCCCAATTCCGGCTGGCGCGCGTCTGATGTGGACGACCTGCTGACCTGCGTCATGATCGGCATTATTCTGGGCGGCCGCCTGGGCTATGTGCTGTTCTACGACCTGCCCGTTTATCTGTCCGACCCGATGGAGATACTGCGCATCTGGAACGGGGGCATGTCCTTTCACGGCGGGCTGCTCGGCGTGCTTGGGGCTTTTTGGTATTTTGCGCACTCCCGGCACCGCTCGTTTCTGGATATTTCGGACCTCGTGGCTCCCCTTATTCCGCCGGGCCTGTTCTTTGGCCGCTTGGGCAACTATATCAACGGCGAACTCTGGGGCAAAGTTACAGACAGCCCGTGGGGCGTCATTTTTCCCGGCGCTGGCCCCTACCCTCGGCACCCCAGCCAGTTGTACGAAGCCCTGCTTGAAGGCATCGTTCTTTTCACCGTGGTATGGATATACTCGCTGAAGCCTCGCAAGCGCGGCGCAGTGTCGGGCCTGTTTGCCCTGGGGTACGGCGTGTTTCGCTTTGCTGTGGAGTTTGTGCGCGTGCCCGACGCCCAGCTGGGCTATCTGGCCTTTGGCTGGCTGACAATGGGCCAGGTGCTTTGCCTGCCGCTCATTGCCGTGGGCCTGTGGCTGCTCTGCCGCTCCGCTCCCATAGCGCAGCCCGGCATGCATGTGATGCTGGATCGTCGAGGTTCCGGGCCGCAGTCCGGGGACTCTGGATCAGATTCTGAAAATGGCAGACAGCGCAAAAACAAAAAGAACAAGCATAAAAAATAAACAGCCCTGCTGCGGCTGCAACACAGATTCAATAATCCTGAAAGGGATTGCGAAGGCAAGAATGATTGATGGACGCCCATGTGGCCGTGAATAAAAACGGCTGCATGGGCTGCCGGGCGGAATAGGCCCATGCGGGTTTGTGAGCAACCGCGCAGGTTGACACTTGCCCGCTTTTTTGTGAAGCTGACCGCCGTTTATCCAAATATTTTTTTACGGAGATCACATGGCTAAAGAAGGTTCCATTGAAGTTGACGGCGTAGTGCAGGAAGCCCTGCCTAACGCCATGTTCCGCGTGGAACTGGAAAACGGCCACGAAGTGTTGGCCCATATTTCCGGTAAAATGCGCAAATTCTACATCCGCATCCTTCCCGGCGACCGCGTTAAGGTTGAACTTTCGCCCTACGACCTTACCCGTGGACGCATTACCTACCGCATGAAGTAGTAGCGGGCGCGGCGGCTTTTCTACCGCCACCTGACGTGGCTGAACCGCCCGTGGCCGCGCCCCCTCTTCTCTTTCGCAGCCAGTTGGCTGCCTTCGCTTTACGAAAGCCCCATCCAGGCAAGCAGGCTCAGGCACAGCAAGGCCCACAACCCGGCGACCACGTCGTCTATCATGACGCCGTAGCCTGCGGGCAGCCAGTTTTCAGAGGCCTTGACCGGCCAGGGCTTGGCGATGTCGAAAATGCGAAAGAGCACAAAGGCCGCCAGCACCATAAAGAAACTGGGATTGGGAAAGGGCAGCAGCACCAGCCACACGCCAACCAGTTCGTCAATGACCACTTCCCCGGGGTCTTTGCGCTCAAGCAGCACTTCTGCCCTGCTTGCCGCCACTGCGCCAAGAAAGAACAGCACTATCAGCAAGGCAAGCCGCAGCCAGAAATTCAGCGGCAAAAAAACATACGGAGCCAACAGGCAGGCTATGGCCGTGCCCCAGGTTCCGGGAGCCTTGGGGTCCAGCCCGGCCACGCCAAGTCGGCAGAAAGACAAGGTTATTTGGTCGATCAGGCGCATACATCCTCCAGTCGGAAGTTCGGCGAAAATTCAGATGTCTGCCAGCTGCACATTTTGACCCGCGGCAGAACATCATCAGCGGGCGATACAGATTACGCGAACCACACGATCCGCGCGTCAATGACGACAACCGGGCGGTAACAAGCGCAGCGGCAAACATTTTCGCATACCAAAACGGCACGCGTGGGCAGTCTATCCATTTTTTTTCTGCAAGACCAGAAAGGAACCGTGTGGAAAACTGCGTAAAGGACCTGCCCAGCGCCTCACTGTGTATGGGTGTAACCCCTGTGCATTGCCTAAGAAACCGCTTTGCCGTATAGGCATGGCATGGACAAAAACCGCAGCGAACTTTTTGGCCACTTCAGCTACGACGATGACCTCACCTATGAGGCTCTGCTGGAAGTGGAGGAAGCTCTTACTGCCGACATGACAAGCCTGCTGCTGCGGGCAGGGGCCACCCACCTGGACTTTACGCCGCAGGGTGATGCGCTCATGTTCCAGTGCGTTTTTGAAGCTCACAAGCTTTATGTATACCGCAAAATTGCCGCAGAAACAGTAATACTGCTGCCAAACGGTGTGCGGGGACGCCTGTTGTGTCTGGACAAGGACTTCAATTCCCTGCATATATACTGGCTGCGCACGGGGCAATGGCAAGAAGAGGAACGGCCTGTTCCCTTTGAGCCGCCACAGGGGCTTAAAATTTGGAAAACTGGCGGAACCGCCACAGATATGACGGAACCTCAGACAGACAACGCCCCGCCCTGCGAAGAAAATTAGCTGCCCTTCAGGCAGCATGCATGCAAAAATCACCTCTGCCCGGATGGTGGAATGGTAGACACAAGGGACTTAAAATCCCTGGGCCGCGAGGCTGTGCGGGTTCAAGTCCCGCTCCGGGTACCAAGTAATATCAAACAAATTCCCGGATTCGTCAAAAATGGCGAATCCGGGGATTTTCTTTTTTGGTCCACTTTTGGTCCACTTGGTCCAAGCGCAAGGAGCAAGCATGGTCGCAATTACAAATCGTGGACCACTCTAATGGAGAGTGCGGATACGCCGCAGAGGCTACGCAACCCTGCACGGCTTCCGCTGGCTGCTCAGTAGTGCTTACGCCATGGCTCTCTAGCATCACCAGCGCAAATTTTCCGAGTGTCCATTTTTGAAAACTGCGGCGGGGTAACACGCAGGCAAACTTGCGGCAAATAGAACTTCAGCAGTCAAGCGGTTCAAGACAATACGAACCGTATCCACCCATGCTCCGTGCCGGATGCGCCCGACACGGAGCAGATCAGTTACTGAAGGATGTAAGCGCTGACAATTTCGCCGTAGTATGCGATATGCGCATCCTTGTTGGCACCGACAAAGGAGCCGTCCACATCCTGCGGATAGCATCCAGGTAAAAACTTTTCGGCAAGGACCGAAAGGTCCTGCTTCTGCTGGTAAACGACCTTGCATTCCAGAGTAAGCGGGAGTTCCTTGAGGGCAGGCACCGAGATGGCCTCTGGCTCAACAAGCGTAAGTCCCGCTTCTTTTATTTTGTCCATATCCCTGCCACTTTTGGCGCCGCAGATGCCGATTATCTTCTTGCTATACGGCCCGAATGGCACATTAATGGTGAATTCGGGATTTTTATCAAGCTGCTCCCGCGTGAATCGGTGCTCACGAACAAAGGCAACAAATATTGGCGTTGACCATTCAATGCCCAAAGTACCCCAGCCAATTGTCATGCTGTTTACTTTGTCCCCTGCCTTGGTTGTGAGAAGGATACCCTTGGGAAGAGCCTCAAGAATTTCTTTGGCATACTCTGAAAAAATTATTTTCTTCCGTTCCATACGTAATATCATCCTTTTTGTTTATGATGATTGATGTCACCCGGATCTCCTATTCCCCGATAGATAACAACGAACTCTGCCGCAAGCAATAAATCAATGGCCACAAAAAAAACCGCCCAAAGGGCGGTTTTTGATGCTTTATTGTCTTCTCTTGAAGCGTTTAAGCTTCAAGAGAATTCCATAAGCGTATGGCCGAGGATTCGCTCACTGACCACCGTAGAGGCCCGTTACCGCACTGGCAGGTGATACGATAAAGATCGCGAGTGCGGCCAATGGGTCTTGAGGCTGCTATGCGCGTTGGAAGCATGCCACATCTTAGGCATGGCCTGACTGGAATGGGAGATTTTTCCATAGGGAATACACGGCGCTCTATATCAGTTATCACGAATACGTGCTGTCTTTAGTCTCATCCTTGTTTCGTCAATAACCATCTTTAGTTTCTTGTTAAATTCATCTTTTTTCACAATTGACGTACTTGCTCCAAACCATCTATGAACTTTAACCTCTTCTGAGGTTGGCGGCACACTATTAAGATAATTTGTCCAGTTAGACAAAACACGTTCAATCTCTTTCCTCTGTTTTCTCGTAATCTCAATATTAAATTTCATCGTCTCCCAATATGCCACAAATAAAGAACCTGCACAAGCTTATTAAAAAATTTTACTAAAAATAAAAGTCTTGATAGTATAACACCCTGCCAAACTTAGTAAATTGATATTTTTTGATGCGACACCCCTTCCATATCCATTGGCAGAGATCCGAAAAAAACAGGGCGACCACTTACGGGAGAAGGTGTGCCAGAGTGGCTGTTGTGGTTTCTTGCGGCTTTGGCCGTGCTGTTGCCGCTACGCAAATACGGCTCAACAAAGTTCTATGAAAACCAATTTATGAAAGCTTCACAGTGAAACATAGTTAAACGAGAGCCAGCGCAATGCGCTGAACAAACGGCTTGATGCTGGCCTAGACGGATTTGAGGGCAACCTTACCCACCCGCAAATATATTGGTCTGCCAAAAATATCACGCGTAACTACACGGCTGGAGATCAATAATATATTGCAAAAGGGAGCATTGATGGCGTTGCCGGCGATGGGCGGAAATGTGCGTATGAGTTGGGATGAGAAACTGGAGATCATCAAGTTTTTTGAGCAAGGCTAAGAACAGACTGTAAGGCCTTTTCCCCCTATGACTGAATTGTCTCGAACGGAGAATCTACTCATGGCCATTCCTTTTACTCGTTGGCTATGATGGCTGTCACGTTCCTTGCTCATACTCACGCCTACACTCACGCGGTGGCTGTCACAACATCATCTTTATTCTACTCTGGAGAGCGGCCAACCTCTTTTTTTAATTCAAAATGAAACCCCATCAATGAATCTGAAGGATTCTTGTCCCCAAGCGTTAAACGCACGAACTGGCACAGGTCAAACCCATTTTCAAAATCATCATAAGGGACCATATCAGAATTTAGGGCACAAATATATTGAAAATCGTGTTCTTCAGCTCTACTGCACGCATATTGTAAGGCATGGGCGCGTTGGCGAGAATCAACGCCATCATAAATCGTGCTGTCATGGATGAGAAAATCAATACCATTTTTTTCAGCTAAAAGTTCAACCAGCATCATGTCATAGCAGAAGATTTTCATCTTCCCCACTCCCTCGCTGTTGCTTCGAGAAATTTCGACATCAAACTCGTAACCATTCTCAGTGGTATTTATAATTAGGTTTCCAGGCTCGTCATACAAAGCAAGAGAGCCTTCATTGAAAAGGGCAACAGCTTGTTCCCAGTTTGGACGGCTCAATTCATAGTCGCGTTGAAGTTTCGTATCCAACTCAAGCTTTCTTGCTTTAATTTCTTTTTGCTCGTTGGAAATATTTTTCAATTCCGATAATTTTGTTTTAACTGTCTCAAGACGTTCTTGTTTTTCGACAACTCTAGTTTGCAAAAGCGAAAATTCTTCCAGAGCCCCGTGCGTTTGCAGAAGGCGCATAAGCTTTGCGCGCTCATCTGTCGAAGAATTAATATCATTCTCAATTTTTATAATTTTGTTTTTTATTTCTGCAAGCTCTGTTTGCAAAAATTTCTTTCTATTTTCTATAACGGAAGCATGAAACGTTTTTGCTTCACCCAGTGTCTTCTTTATTGACTCAGAAAAAAACATACCAGCTTCAGCATATAGCTTCTCAACACTATCTCCTTCAGGTGGAGTTTCGGTTGCAATGGATTCTTCATAGCGTGTCAGCTTTCGCCGCAGCACTAAAAGATTATTTGAACTATGATGGATTTTTGTTGTCAGAAGGTTGGCTCTGTCTTGCAGCTCTTTATACTGAGGAAGGACTTTAAATGTTTCGATAGCTTTATTTTCTTCTAAAATCGTTTTCTCAAGGCGCACTCGTTCTGCTTCTAATTCGCCTTGTGAAGAAACAATCCCAGCCTTAACAGCCGAACTTAGTGCCTTAAGGGCAGAAGACTTATCCCGAATTTCTTGTGCTTCAGAAGCGTGTTCCCAGTTTAACCCGAGCAAGTATGCATTATTAATTTGAAAATCAAATGTTTTTTGATTTCTGAAATGTGTAAATGGGTGCGAATAGGCGTCTACTCCACGCCGAATGAAATATGAAATTAAACTTCTAAACGAAGGTTTATACTTTGACCTGAGCCCATCGTGAAGGTTAAAGAGACACAGACCTAAAAGTTTTTTCCAGTCATCATTCTTATAAAATAACTCTCCACTATCAGCGTCTTTTTCTGCAAAGATCGGCAGATCGTCAGTGGCACCACTGACGATTATATAATTAGCTTTTTTTATAGATCTTTTTGCTGTTATGTTCTTGCCACAGATGGTAATGTCAATATAAAAGTCCCAATCCTCAATCTCTGCATAGGGTAGCCCGAGTTTTTTAACGTCAGCGCCAAGACAAAAGTGTATAATATTGATAAGAGTCGTTTTACCTGCCCCGTTCCGCGTGTCTTTCTCTCCAGAACCTTCCACGCGTTCCGCGATGATAACATTCAAGCCTTTTTGAAATTCAACAGCTTTGAATCGTTTGTCGCTTGCATATATTTTTTTGATCATGGCCCAACTCGTTTTATTTCATTGCCTTTAATATCAATGAGGCCAAGCAGAAACAAAAAATCCAGGGCAAGAATAAAGCGTTCAAATGTAGCGACAGCGTGACTTGCCTTTACATCTTCCCAAAGGCTAGAAATATTTTTCCGGCCCTCAATTCGCTGCAACAGAATCCCCCCCACACCAATAAGGGCTTCATCTTCTCTAAGATATTTGGATGGCATAATCATTTTTTAAATATCTCACACAAATGAAACAGGTGTGAAACTATGGCGAGCCTTGCGGCTTGTTGTTTGAAGTCGCTTACACCCGAATTTGCAAATGCGAGCATGTCCATAAAAAGTTCATCACCAGAGCTGACTTTACACAATTCCAAATATTCTTCCTTGAAACGATTTTTCAACCGTTCTGGGAATTCTGAGTCAAGCTGGGCCATGCTCACTAAGAACCTTTCCACTTCGGAACTACGGCTAAGCCCCATTAAAATATAAGAACGAGAGAGTTGCGTGAGTTTGTTTTTGGTAATTTTTAACTCTGGAGGAATTACATGAAAGTCCGTTGATCCGCAGAAGTTGCCTGAAGATAACGCTTTTGCCGCAACCTCAAGCTCCGCAAAAGAAACATTAGACATTTCTTCATCTAGCTGCTCCTCAACCCAACTCTCGTGCTCTTGTTTTATCTTGAGCAAAACCTCTGTCGAATATTTTTCGGGTTGGGTATCTACGATGTCGTGACAGGTTGGACAAAGTAAGACCCAGTTTACATAGCGGTCTAGCTTATCTTGCGGATAACTCTGATCTGCACGCGGTCCTGAGGGACTATGTGCAACAATATGGGCAATTTTACCTATCTGCTTAGCTTTGCCGGAAAAAGCATCCTCAAGAACTAGTACCTTCCGACATTTCGAAAAAGCGCAACGCGCGGCGGCTTTACCGTAAAGAATTTTGACGTCTTGCTGGGGATATTTCCTATTGTCTGCCATGTCTTGCCTTTATTGTTGGACGGTGCGCAGATGTTTGCTATGAATCCCACAAGCTAGAAGATTCCCCAGAGAAAATGCACTTTGTAGTGTCTTTTTTAACACACGTCCCCCTCCAAATAAAGAACAAAAAATGTGTCAAAATTGGCACACAGCTTAAAAAATTCAAACCCTCTCCACACTAGTGCCACTCAATGATAGAGCCATTCGGATGGCAATTGAGGTAAAGTCAATAGGATAAATTGAATTCTAAAGACCCTACCGAAGAAACCATATCCCACTCTATGCCCTCTCGGACTTGCCTTCATACAATTTGCCATAATCAAAGCATCCAAAATCTACCACCTCATAACCACACGCCTTCCCCGTGACAGTCCCCACACCTCTGCCTTGACCCTGACTATTTAGTATGTTTTCTTCTTTTTGGAGCTACTAACTCCGCCCAAGACGGTTTACCCACCCCGAAAGATAGTGGGCTTTCTTGCGCCTTGTTTTTGACACGGCGCGGTTTGCTGCATTGTATTCTCCGGGTGTGGGCAAAATACAAGACCTGGCAACAGGAAAATAGTCCGCTGCTCTTGGGCAGTTAGTAGCACCCGGAGTTCTTCTTTCTGAAGAAACTCCCATACTAAAAATCCAAGAGGTGTCTCATGTCCAATTTCCAGCAAGCCCATCCGCTGCCTTCCGGGCTGTCTTCCGGGCCGCCCTCCCCAGACCTTCACGCCATAGCCGCCATACTGCACGAGGCAGCGCAGACCCTGCACAGTTTCGGCAACACGCCAGAAGCTGACGTTGCGGATGTTGCGGATGCCCACGGCTACAATGAAGAATGCCCCGATCCCATTGAAAATGCCTATGCACGTGGCGAGTTTCACGACGAGCTTCGTTGCTTTCGCCTGCCACATTATATCGTTCGTCAGGAATACGCGTTGTTACAGCAGCACAAAAAGGAAAGCTTCTTTCAACTGCTGGACTCCGTTTACGACGACTTTCTCGCAACCATCCTGCTAATGCGCAATCTTGACGACGGCGCGCACTTCTCTGGTTTTCAGTTGCACCTGATAAGCAACAATCTTTCCCGCCCGCTGGACCTGCTCAGCTGCATCTGCTCTCAACTTGCAGACTTTGAACTGGTGCAGAAGACCATCGCGCCCGATTAGGGACCACCCTTAAGAAACGCCTTTCCCCTCGAACAAAAAGCGGCTTTTTTCATGACGGCGGCGTACTTTTTCCATACTCCACCGAAAGAAAAGGGCCGCTTGACGCCGTAATAAACAGCTACAAAAACCTATGCCCCCGCCTCTTCCTGACAGCCCTCGTCTCCAGCGGGCAGCACATGCATAACATCGCCGGGCTGCACAAGGCCGCCGTGCAAAACCTTGGCGAACACACCCTGCCGGGGCATGATGCAGTCGCCCATTGTGTGGTATATCTGGCAATGGCTGTGACATTCCTTGCCTATCTGCGATACTTCCATAAGAACCTCATTACAGGACAGGCGCGTGCCCACGGGCAACGCCGCGAAGTCGATTCCGTCCACAATAAGGTTCTCGCCAAAGCAGCCGTGCGCCACAATGGCCCCTCTGGCCCTGAAGTCCTCAATAGCCTGCCAGGACAACAAGCTGACCTGGCGGTGCCATTTTCCGGCGTGCGCGTCGCCCTCAATACCGTGATCCACCACAAGGGTGGCTGAGGGAACGGTTTTCTTGGCAGTGCCCTTTTTGGGGCTGGTGCAAATAGCCTTTATAATACCCATTGTGCTTTCCTCTGGTTGATGGCGGTTCTGCCAGCGTGTCGCCGGGCGTATCGGTTGCGCCTGCACGCGCCTGCCCGAGCGGGGTCTGGCACTTCGCTTGAAGGAATGTTCTTTAGATAATAGAAGAATTCTATCCCGTACCATGCGTATTCGCAATGCTCGCCAATACAAAGACGACCAAAAAGACGCTGCAATTCACAAACAAAGCATAAAATTAGGGAACTAGCCGGAAAAAATGCAGGAAAGTGCAAAAAACTGTTGACGGGCAGGGCGCGAGTGGCTATATAACCTCCTGCCTCATGTAGGAGCGTAGCTCAGGTGGCTAGAGCACTTCCTTGACACGGAAGGGGTCAACAGTTCAAGTCTGTTCGTTCCTACCAAAAGAAACTTTGGGGTTTATTCCCCTTAACGGCGGAAGGCCTTGGCCCCGCCCATAGCACAGGTTATCGAAAGATGGCCGAATGTCCGGTATCGGCGCAGTGGGGAGGTTTACCTCCCCATTTTGTTTTGGCTTTTTGTCTGGCCGGGCAGCGCCTCCGGCAACGCTAAGGAGTTTTTCATGGAAGTCCGTGTGGAAGGGCAAATGGTTGAGGGGCAGGCTGGCGACAGCATCGCCTCCGTGCTCCAGAAAGCCTTGAGCGGCAAAAAGTTCAAGGCCGTTGTGGCCGCCCGCGCACTTAACGGCGCGGAAGACCTGCTTGATCTCTCTTCTCCGGTTCCTGCCGGGTGCGACGGGCTTGAACCCGTGTACGCCGACTCGCCCGAAGGCTTGCAGATGATCCGCCACTCCACCGCCCACGTTATGGCGGCGGCAGTGAAAAAACTTTTCCCCAAGGCCAGGGTCACTATCGGCCCCTCCATCGATTCCGGCTTTTACTACGACTTTGACGTAGAAAAGCCCTTCTCCACTGAAGATTTTCCCGCCATTGAAGCTGAAATGCAGCGCATAGCCAACGAGCGTGCGCCTTTCACCCATGAAGTGCTGCCCAAGGCCGAGGCCGTGGCGCGTTTCAAGGCTATGGACGAAAACTATAAGGTTGAAATCATCGAGGGCATCGACGCTGAAACCGTGTCGGTCTACACCTGCGGTGATTTTGCCGACCTGTGCCGTGGCCCGCACGTGCCGCACACGGGTTTTGCCAAAGCCTCCAAGCTTATGAGCGTGGCTGGCGCCTACTGGCGCGGCGACGAAAAGAACCGCATGCTGTCGCGCATTTACGGCACAGCCTTTGCGGATGACAAAGCCCTTGCCGCCTACCTGAAGATGATGGAAGAAGCCAAACGCCGCGACCACCGCAAGCTGGGCCGCGAACTTTCGCTCTTCACCTTCAAGGAAGACGTGGCCCCCGGCATGGTGTTCTGGCTGCCCAAGGGCATGCTTGTGCGCACTATTCTTGAGGACTTCTGGCGCAAGGAACATCTCAAGCGCAATTACGACATCGTGCAGGGCCCACAGCTTCTGCGCGTTGAAACGTGGCAGAAATCCGGCCACTACGACCATTACCGCGAGAACATGTATTTCACGCAGATCGAGGAAGACGCTTACGGCGTCAAACCTATGAACTGCATCTCGCACATGCTTATCTACGGTAACGAACTGCACAGCTACCGCGACCTGCCGCAGCGCTACTTCGAGCTTGGCGTGGTACACCGCCACGAAAAGAGCGGCGTGCTGCACGGCCTGTTGCGTGTGCGCCAGTTCACGCAGGACGACGCCCATATCATTTGCGCGCCGGAACAGCTTGAAGGCGAAATCCTTGAAGTTATCCACCTTATCCGCGACCTGATGACCCTCTTTGGCTTTGAGTACAAGGTGGCTGTGTCCACCCGGCCCGAGAGCAGCATCGGCACGGACGAAGCGTGGGAAATGGCCACCAGCGCACTTGTGCAAGCGGTGGAAAAAGCCGGCCTGCCCTATACAATTAATGAAGGCGACGGTGCCTTTTACGGTCCCAAGATCGACGTGCGCCTGCTGGACTGCATTGGCCGCGAATGGCAATGTTCTACCATTCAGGTTGACTTCACCCTGCCCGAGCGCTTCGACCTCACCTATGTGGGTCAAGACGGCGAACGCCACCGTCCGGTTATGGTACACCGGGCTATCATGGGTTCGCTGGAGCGCTTCATCGGCATTCTGGTGGAGAACTTTGCCGGGGCTCTGCCCACATGGCTCGCGCCCGAACAGGCTCGCCTGCTTACAGTGACCGACGCCGGAGACGAAGCCGCCGCCACGATGTGTGACGAACTCAAGGCTTTGGGCATCCGTGCCCAGGCCGACACGCGCAACGAGAAACTGGGATTCAAGGTGCGCGAGGCTCAGCTGGCAAAGGTGCCGTACATTCTTGTTGTGGGAGAAAAAGAAGTGCAGGCGGGCGGCGCTAATGTGCGCCTGCGCAACGGGGATAACTTAGGGCTTAAGTCTGTGGCCGAAATCGCCGCGCTTATTCGCGCAGACGCCGAAGAGCCTTTCAAAAAAGGAGGGATGCGCTATAGCTTCGCCTAACATGAGATTCCGCCGCGACATGCCGCAAGACAGCGTGCGTCGCAACGAAACAATCCGCGCCCGTGAAGTGCGTGTGATCGCTGCCGATGGTGAGCAGCTTGGTATTCTGCAACGAAATGAGGCCATCGCCCTGGCTAAAGAAGCGGGCCTGGACCTCGTAGAAGTTTCTTCCAACTCGGAGCCGCCTGTTTGCCGCGTCATGGACTACGGCAAATTCAAGTACGAGCAGCAGAAGAAAAAGCAGGAAGCCAAAAAGCACCAGACCGTGGTGCAGATCAAGGAAATCAAGGTTCGCCCCAAAACGGACGACCACGATTACGAAACCAAGGTCCGCCACATCCGTCGCTTTCTTGAAGACGGTGACCGCTGTAAAATTACGGTATTCTTCAGGGGCCGCGAAATTGTGCATAAAGATCGCGGCATGGCCATTCTGGAACGTGTGGTGCAAGACCTTGCCGATATCGCCAAGGTTGATCAGGAGCCCCGTGCCGAAGGCCGTACCCTGCAGATGATGCTGGTGCCCAAAAAGTAGCTTTTGCTGCTTTGACACCTGACATTACCTCTTGCGCCTCGAGGCGCTTTGGGGCATTATGCCCTTCCCCTGGTGCGTCCTGTGACATGCCGGGTATATGCTTTCGTTAAGGAGTACGCCATGCCCAAGATTAAAACCAGGCGTTCCGCCGCCAAGCGTTTTTCGCAGACTGGCAGCGGCAAGTTCAAGCGTCGTCGCCAGAACCTGCGCCACATTCTCACCAAGAAGGCCGCCAGCCGCAAGATGCGTCTTGGTCAGTCCACCACCGTGGATCAGACCAACGAAAAAGCTGTGCGCCGCATGCTGCCCAACGGCTAAAGCCCCTGCGCTTTTGTTGGGCGGTCGGTCATTGTTGCACGCAGATGTTATGCGCTTTACAGCGTTCACTTGTGTTGCCATGTCTGCCCACCGCCAAGCGAAACTGCCCAACGCTTATATATCAAGCTGATGGGTACGGGATTTAAGCCTGTGGACTTTTGATAAATCCTATGACGCGAAAGCGTCGCGGCGCGTGCGGAGCCGCAACTGACGTTCAATCCGCTCCCCTCCCAGAGGGCACATGATACTTTACACCCCCCAACGGGCATTCCTCCGCCTGGTTGGGAGAAGGAGGTTACACCATGCGTGTCAAGAGAGGTCTTGCCGGTCATCGCCGTCACAAAAAATATTTGACAGCTGCCAAGGGTTTCCGTGGCGGCCGTAGTCGTTTGTACCGCACCGCCCGTGAGGCTGTGGAACGTTCGCTTCAGTACGCCTATGTGGGCCGCAAACTGCGTAAGCGCGACTTCCGCACCCTGTGGATCCTGCGTATCAACGCTGGCGCCCGCCTGAGCGGCCTGTCTTACAGCCGTTTCATGCACGGTCTGAAGACCGCTGGCATCGACCTGAACCGCAAGGTTCTCGCCGACCTGGCCGTCTACAAGAAGGACGACTTCGCCAAGATCGTGGATCTGGCCAAGGCCGCTCTGGCCAACTAGGCACAGAGCTGGCGCTCCCCGCGCCGGAGCAGGCCTCCAGGCCGCGCTAGCCAGAACGGTGTTATCCGCATGCTGGTTGGCTTGCGGGAGCAGGGTCATGCATGATATACGGGGCGTGGACGGTGCGATGCGCTGCCCACGCCCTTTGTTTTTCAATTTGCGTAATATTCAACGTCAGCGCCGCGCAGGCGGTATTGGGAATCCGTATGGATCTGATTTCTGCACTGGAAGGCCTGGTCCCTGAGCTTGAAAAAGGTCTGGATCAGGCTTCTTCATTGGATGAGCTGGAGGCCCTGCGGGTAGATTTTCTGGGCCGCAAGGGCAGGATCGCCCAAATCATGAGCCAGCTTCCCAAGCTGGAACCTGAGCAGCGCCCCGCCGTTGGACAGACGGCCAACAGCGTCAAAGAGCGCTGCAATGCGCTGTTTGAAGCCCGCAAAGAAGCTCTTGAAGCCGGGCGTGAAGCCGAAGCCCTCAAACGCTTCGACCCCTCTGTGCCCGGCCGCGCCCCCTGGAGCGGCACCCTGCACCCCACCACCCTGGTGATGGAAGAGATTTGCGAAATTTTCAACGGCCTTGGCTTCGAAATTGTGTCCGGCCCTGAAGTTGAAATCGACTATTACAACTTCGAGGCCCTGAACATGCCGCCGGAACATCCGGCCCGCGACATGCAGGACACTCTCTACATTACCGACAAGGTGCTCATGCGCACCCACACCTCGCCAGTGCAGGCCCGCACCATGCTGAACCGCAAGCCCCCGCTGGCTGTGGTGGCCCCCGGCAAGGTGTACCGGCGCGACAGCGACCTCACCCATACCCCCATGTTCCATCAGATCGAAGGGCTCATGGTGGGTGAAGGCATCAGCATGGCGCATTTGCGCGGCACCCTTACTGCTTTTGTACGCGCCATTTTCGGCGGCGACACCCAGGTGCGTTTTCGCCCCAGTTTCTTCCCCTTCACCGAACCTTCGGCTGAAGTGGACATAAGCTGCTGCATGTGCGGAGGCAAAGGCCACATTGGCGACGCTCCTTGCCGGGTGTGTAAAACCACGGGCTGGGTTGAAATTCTTGGCTGCGGCATGGTGGACCCGGCGGTTTTCGAGGCCGTAGGGTATGACCCCGAAGTCAGCGGCTTTGCCTTTGGCATGGGCGTGGAACGCGTGACCATGCTCAAGTACGGTATCGGCGACCTGCGCATGTTCTTTGAGAACGACACCCGTTTTCTGGGCCAGTTCGCCCGCTAGGACCGTATCATGCCCCTGTGCCACCATCACACTGTTCATGCCCTTGGGCAGCAAACCGCGCCAACGCGCGGGCTGGCTGGCCTCTGCTGCCGTGCCCCCGTGCTGGCTTGCGTGGTGGCGGCGTTTCTGGTGTGCGCTCCCGGCCTGTGGCCTGTGGCGGATTCCGGTGATATGGCGGGCATGGCCTGGGCCAAATCGGCCTCCAATGCGCGCGATTCCGGTCTTGAACCTCCTGGCGGCCCCAAGCCGATGGAAGGCTTGCCGGGCAGAAACGTAAGCCGCACCTCCGAAGGTGGCATGGGCTATACGGATGCTTACGGCAATACCATCACCGAGGCGCAGCCGGAAGAAAAAGCCCCGAGGCGCAGACCCGGACCCGGCGCATATGGCAACAGGGGCGTGCAGGAGCATGACCGCCCCCTGCCGGACCCGACGCCAAAGGACACAACACCAGCCTGGAGTTTTAACTAGGGCTGGCGGAACATAGAGCGCTTTAACTTTGAAAAAGTGTATATACTCTAGGTTGCTTGCGCCTTCGGGCCACAGATTTGTATTGAACACCACTATCAATGACGCCCAACGCGGCGGCCAGAGGCCCCGCGAAAACAGGACATGCTATGCTGCTCTCACTTTCATGGCTGCGTGATTTTACGCCTTACGAAGGCACGGCTGAAGCTCTGGGTGACCGTCTGACCATGCTCGGCCTTGAGCTGGAAGATATCCGGCGTCCCTATGATTCCATCCGCCCCATTGTAGTGGGGCTTGTGGTCGCCTGTGAGGATCATCCCGAATCCGATCACCTTCATGTCTGCAAGGTGGACGCCGGCCAGGGTGAACTGCTGGACATCGTCTGCGGCGCACCCAACGTGGCCGAAGGCCAAAAGGTGCCTGTGGCGCTTGTGGGCACCACCATGCCTGACGGCATGCTCATCAAGAAAGCCAAACTGCGCGGCGCGCCGTCTTTCGGCATGATCTGCTCAGAGCGTGAACTGGGGCTCACGGAAGACCATTCCGGCATTATGGTGCTGCCTGAAAGCTTTGTGGTGGGCAAGCCTCTGGTGGACCAGCTCACGCTGGACCATGAGGTTTTGGACATTTCCATTACGCCCAACAGGGCAGACTGCCTTTCGGTGCTGGGTCTGGCCCGCGAAACGGCGCTGGCCTTCAATCTGCCCCTGAATATTCCGGCCATGCCCCTTCAGATTGATGAAAGCGCCCCCCAGCGCCTTGTGCCTCTCGACATCAAGGACCCCGATCTCTGCTGGCTGTATTCAGGCCGCGTCATCACGGGCGTCGAAATTGGCCCCTCGCCCATGCAGCTGCGCCACCGCCTGAACTCAGTAGGCGTGCGCCCCATATCCAATATTGTGGACGTGACCAACTACATCCTGTTCGAATGCGGTCAGCCGCTGCATTCCTTTGATCTGGACAAGCTTGAAGGTGGCCGCATCGAAGTCAGCCGCGCGCAGGAAGGCGAAAAATTCACTACGCTGGACGGGCAGGAACGCACGCTCACCGCGCAGGATCTCTGCATCCGTGACGGCGGCCGCGCCGTTGGTCTGGCTGGTGTTATGGGCGGCCTCAATACGGAAATTACCGAAGCCAGCTCCAATGTTTTTCTTGAAAGCGCCGTGTTTCGTCCCGGCACGATCCGCAAAACTTCGCGCCGCCTTGGTCTTTCGTCCGAGGCTTCCTACCGCTTTGAGCGCGGCATCGACCAGCAGCGCACCGTCTGGGCGCTGGACCGCGCCTGCGCAATGATGGCAGCCATGAGCGGCGGCACGGTGCAGCCGGGGCTTTCCATTTCCGAACCGCGCCCCTTCAAGGCCGCAAACATAGATTTTCGTCCGGCCCGCGCCGATGCCCTGCTGGGCGTCCACCTGACCCCGGAATTTGACGAAAAAGTGCTCACGGGCATGGGCTGCGCGGTGGATACCTCTTCAAGCGTGTGGCGCGTGAGCCAGCCTTCCTGGCGGCCCGACCTCACCCGCGAGGCCGATCTGGTGGAAGAAGTAGGCCGCGTGCACGGTCTGGATACCATTGCGCCCGAACTGCCCTCGGTGGCCCGCAATCTTGACCGCGCAGGCGAACCGGAATCACGGTTCAGCTTCTGGTCGCGTCTCAAGCACTGGGGAGCGGGCCTTGGCCTGAACGAAGCCGTCAACTACAGCTTTGTGGGCCACAAGGATATGGACCATCTTGGCCTCCCGCGTGAAGGCCGCATATCCATCATGAATCCCCTTTCGGCAGAACAGGACGCCCTGCGCACCGCGCTGGCTCCCGGTCTGCTCTACGACCTGCGCAACAACCTCGCCCAGGGCATTCAGGGGCTGCGTCTTTTTGAACTGGCCAATATCTTTGAAGCCGACGCCACCTCCGAAACCACGGCGCGCGAAACAGGCATGCTTGGCGTGCTGCTCTACGGTGCACGCTTTGACACCGCCTGGCCCCAGCCGGAAGGTGATCTGGACTATACGGACATCAAGGGCATTGTGGAAAACCTGCTGCGCTTCCTGCACCTGCCCGCGCCGGAATGCACCTTGGCGGAAGGGCATCCCTTCCTCCTGCCCTGCGTTCAGGTGACGGTCAATGGCCGCGCCGTTGGCGTCATGGGCCGGGTAAAACCCGCTATGGCCGAAGAATTCCACGCCCGTAAAGAAGTATGGCTCGCCGAACTGAACCTCGAAGTTCTGCGCGAACTGCATGACGCAGCGCAGGTGCGCTTCCGCCCCCTGCCCGTGTATCCGCCGGTTCGGCGCGACATCACGGTCATGGCCGGACAGGGGCTTACCGTCAGCGCCATTGTGGCTCATGTGCGCGGCCTTGGCCTGCCCTTGCTGGAAGATATGGTGCTGGTTGACTGCTTTGAACCCAAAGCAGCCGAAGGACAGAAAGCCGTGCGCAACCTTACCTTCCGCCTGACCTTCCGCCACGCTGACCGTACCCTCAAGGATGCGGAAGTGGACAAGGAAAGGGAAAAAGTGGCACAGTCGCTGGTAGCGGCTCTGGGCGTCAAAATCTAGAGCATACGCCAGTTGGGAGCAAACGCTGCCAACTGGCGAAGGTTGCTGCGCTTACCTGCGCCGCCGGGGCATATTGCAATGTTTCCGGCGCTTGGTGCTGGACATGCCGGGCATTGCAACATCTTAGAGCATTTCAATTTTAAAATGCTCAGGTGGCTGCGTGAGCAGATGCCCGCTGTGGAGGCGTAAGCGCTATTTATTTGCGCGGTTAGACGCCGTAATGAGCGTGTATTGGACTTTGAAAATACACATTTTCAAAGTTCATCTGCTCTAAAGGTTGAGATGCTTTTAAACGTTCTTGCCTACGCAGGCCGGAATTAAAAATGCTCTGGAGGACGTCCGGAGGGCCCATGCAGGACCACAACGACGAAAAAACCTACCGCATCGGTGAAGTTGCGGAACTGCTCAACCTCAAAACCCATGTGCTGCGCTTCTGGGAAACGGAATTTCCCCAGTTGGCGCCCTTGCGCACGGGCAAGGGGCAGCGTCTGTACACCGAAGAGCATGTGGGCCTTTTGCGGCGCATACAGCAACTGCTGCACGAACAGGGTATGACCATCGAAGGCGCGCGCCGAGTGCTGCAAGGCAGCGCTGTGCTGGATGAAAGCCTGCCCGAACGTGTGGCCGCAGTGCCTGACCCGGATTTCATGCGTATGCTCAAACGTGAACTGACAGCGGTGCGCCGCCTGCTCAGCAACGAATAACGCCGCTGTACGGCACAGTATGAAAACCGGGCTGCGTTTGCGGGGCTGCACGGCGGCGTGATACCGTTAAGCAAACCGGGCAAAGCCGGGCAGGCAAGGCAAAAGACACGCATATGATGTAATGCCTTGCGTTCGTGGTGAAATTAAAATTTCAAGCAATGGCGCGTGAAGCGCCACCTGCCAAACAGCAGGCCATTGATACAGAAAGCTGCCACGCAGGCCGCACCCGGCCGCAGAATTTTTATCACCGCCTGCTGCTTTGAAAGGCAGACGGTCAAACTACGGATGCAGGAATCACCAGGGTTCCCTTTCGTAAAACAGCAGAACAAAACGCATGATTCTATCACCATCGCTGCTTTCCGCCGATTTTTCACGTCTGGCTGAAGAGCTGCAAGCTCTTGAAGCTGCCGGGGTAACCTGGTTGCACCTTGATGTGATGGACGGCGCTTATGTGCCCAATATCACCTTTGGTCCCCCGCTGATCAAGGCTCTCAGGCCTGGCAGCGGGCTTTTTTTTGACGTGCACCTTATGGTGGAAGACCCGTCCCGCTACATCCGCGATTTCAAAAACGCCGGCGCGGATATGCTGGTCATCCATGCAGAGGCCGACCGCCACCCGCAGCGCACGCTTTCCGCCATACGCGAAATGGGCTGCAAGGCTGGCGTGGCGCTGAATCCTGGCACAGACCTTGGCGCCATACGCTGGCTCGTCAACGATATGGACATGCTGCTTATCATGAGCGTCAACCCCGGGTTTTCGGGTCAGGCGTTCATACCTGCCACTTTTGACAAGATCCGCGCTGCCCGGCGCCTGCTGGACGCCTGTGGCCGCGCGGATGTGCTTATTCAGGTGGACGGCGGCGTGTGCCCCGAAAATACGGCCCAACTGGTAGAAGCCGGGGCCGACGTGCTTGTTTCAGGTTCGGCCTTTTTTGGGCACAAACCCTACGACGCACGTCTGGCTGCCTTCATGAAGCCCCTGGCCGGACGCGAAATTCGCCCCACCGTTCGGGCTGCCGCTCTGCGTCAGCCTTCAGCAGATCCCCATACCAAGCAAAAATAGAGGAATGATCATGCCCACCCGCAGACAGTGCGCCAACGCTATCCGCGCCCTTGCTATGGACGCCGTTGAAAAAGCCCGCTCCGGCCACCCCGGCGCTCCCCTTGGCATGGCCGATATGGCCGAAGCCCTTTGGCGGCACGGATTCAGGCACAACCCTGCCAATCCCCTGTGGTTCAACCGCGACCGCTTTATCCTGTCCAACGGGCATGCCTCCATGCTGCTTTACGCTCTGCTGCACCTCACGGGCTACGACCTGCCCATGGAAGAAATTCGCAATTTCCGCCAGTGGGGAGCAAAAACAGCCGGGCATCCCGAGTACGAACCCCACATGGGCATTGAAATGACCACCGGCCCCCTGGGTCAGGGCATTTCCTCCGCCGTGGGCCTGGCCCTTGCCGAAAGCATGCTGGCGGCCCAGTTCAATACGCCCGAATACAAGGTTGTGGACCATCACACCTACGTCTTTGTGGGCGACGGTTGCCTTATGGAAGGCGTTTCTCATGAAGCCTGCTCGCTGGCAGGCACCTGGGGTCTGGGCAAGCTTATTGTCATGTACGACTCCAACGGCATTTCCATCGACGGCAAGATCGACGCATGGTTTGACGAAGACGTGGCCGCCCGCTACCGCGCCTACAGCTGGCAGGTCATCGGCCCTGTGGACGGGCACGATGCCTCTGCGCTGGACAAGGCTCTGGCCGAGGCCAAAGCCGATCCGTCCCGCCCCAGCCTCATCATCTGCCAGACCCACATCGGCTTTGGTTCGCCCAAGGCCGACTCGGCCTCAAGCCACGGCTCCCCTCTGGGCGAAGACGGCGTGGCCGCCACGCGCGACGCTCTTGGCTGGCACGAAGCGCCCTTTACGGTTCCGCAAGACATCTACACTGCCTGGAATGCCCACGATGCCGGCAAGGCCTCTGAAGCAGCCTGGAGCAAGCTTTTTGACGCCTACGCCAAAGCCCATCCCGAATTGGCCGCCGAACTGACCCGCCGCATGCAGGGCAAACTGCCTGCCAACTGGGCAGAAATCGCCACAGGCGCGCTGCAGGAAGCCGTCAGCAAGGGCGAAAGCACGGCAACCCGCGTGGCCTCCAAAAAAACGCTGGAATACCTTGTACCCCGCCTGCCTGAACTGGCTGGCGGCTCCGCCGACCTCACGGGCTCTGTGGGCACCCTCACCAGCTCTTCGGTGCATATGGATGTGAAGGAGCACACAGGCAATTACATTTCCTACGGCGTGCGCGAATTCGGCATGAGCGCCATCATGAACGGCCTGGCTTTGCACGGCGGCTTCATTCCCTATGCCGGAACATTTCTGGCTTTTGCCGATCAGGCCAAAAACGCCCTGCGTCTTGCGGCTATTATGGGCATCCGCGTGGTATGGGTGCTGACGCACGACTCCATCGGCGTGGGCGAAGACGGCCCCACGCACCAGCCTGTGGAACAG
This sequence comes from Desulfovibrio intestinalis, assembly GCF_014202345.1. Classification (NCBI taxonomy): domain Bacteria; kingdom Pseudomonadati; phylum Thermodesulfobacteriota; class Desulfovibrionia; order Desulfovibrionales; family Desulfovibrionaceae; genus Desulfovibrio; species Desulfovibrio intestinalis. Next base: position 121,782 of record NZ_JACHGO010000003.1, on the reverse strand, counting down.
CTTGGCATGCTGCGCCTTATGCCCAATTTCCACCTCTGGCGTCCCTGCGACACGGTGGAGACCGCCGTGGCCTGGATCAGCGCGCTTGAAGACGCCCACACGCCTTCCGGCCTTTCCCTTTCACGCCAGAACCTGCCCTTCTGCCAGCGCAACCAGGAACAGGTAGCGGCCATCGCCCGCGGTGGCTATGTGCTGCGCGACTGCGAAGGCACGCCTGAAATCATTATCATGGCCACTGGCTCTGAAGTGGGCCTGGCCCTTGAAACTGCCGACCAGCTCACCGCCGATGGCCGCAAGGCCCGCGTGGTGTCCATGCCCTGCGCTGAAGTTTTTGACGCCCAAAGCGCCGAATACAAAGAAAGCGTGCTGCCCCGCGCCGTGCGCGCGCGCCTAGCCATTGAAGCCGCCGCCGCAGACTGGTGGAGCAAATATGTGGGTCTGGACGGAGCCGTCATCGGCATGGAAGGCTTCGGTGCATCGGCCCCGGGCAAAGTGGTTTTCGAACGCCTGGGCTTTACTGTCGCCAATGCTCTGGAAAAAGCTCACGCCCTTATGGGCAAAAACTGACGGCGTTTAGCGCAGGGGCCGGGGGTTTCATCCCGCCCCCGCGCCAACCCGGGCTGGGCCTGCCAAGGCCTGACCTTACATAAAAAATATCCGCTGCAAGTCCAGCAAAGGGAGCGTGCAATGCCCATAAAGAAGATGCAGGATCTGGATCTCACAGGCAAAACCGTTGTCATTCGCGAAGACCTCAATGTGCCAATGAAGGACGGCGTCATCACCAATGACAAGCGCATCCGCGCGGCCTTGCCCACCATCAGGCTGGCGCTGCAAAAAGGCGCGGGCGTTATTCTTCTTTCACACCTGGGCCGCCCCACTGAAGGACAGTACGACGCGCAGTTCTCTCTGGCCCCTGTTGCCGAAAGCCTTGCAAAACAGCTGGGGCAACCTGTGGCGCTTGCCAAAACTCTGGAAGAAGCCAAGGTGCAACCCGGTCAGGTGACCCTGCTGGAAAATGTGCGCTTTCTTCCTGGTGAAAAGAAAAATGATCCCCAGCTGGCTGAAAAACTGGCAGGCCTTGGCGATGTCTATGTGATGGACGCCTTTGGCGCTGCCCATCGGGCCCATGCCTCCACTGAGGGCGCCATTCGCGTGGCCAAGGTAGCCTGCGCCGGGCCTCTGCTTCAGGCAGAACTGGAAGCCTTTGACAAGGTACTTGATAACCCCGCCCGCCCCCTGATTGCCATCATTGGCGGAGCCAAGGTTTCCACCAAGCTCAACCTGCTTGAAAACCTGCTGAACAAGGTTGACGTGCTCATCGTGGGCGGCGGCATTGCCAACACGTTTCTGGCTGCGGCTGGCTATATGGTAGGGAAGTCCCTGTACGAAGAAGATCTTGTGCCCGAAGCCAAAAAAGTTATGGAACTGGCCAAGACCCTCAACAAGGAACTTCCCCTGCCCGTTGACGTAATCACCGCCGAGGAGCTTGCCCCCGGCCAGCGTGCCATGCTGCATGCCGTGGGCGACGTGCCGGGCGACCAGATGATACTGGACATCGGCCCCGAAACCCTGAACCTGTATGAAAAATACCTGGCCAAAGCCGCCACCGTGGTGTGGAACGGCCCCGTGGGCGCTTTTGAAATCGACCCCTTTGGCGACGGAACCAAGGCGCTGGCCGAATATCTGGGCGACTCCAAGGCTTTTGTGGTTGTTGGTGGCGGCGACAGTGTGGCCGCTGTTGAAAAGTACGGTCTGGCTGACCGTATGGGCTATATCTCTACTGGCGGCGGCGCTTCGCTGGAGCTGCTGGAGGGCAAAAAGCTGCCTTCCGTAGCTGCTCTGGAAGACCGGGCCTAGGAGGCTCAATGAAAAATACCGTGTTGGGCAGGTTGATCCTGCTTACTCTGCTGACTTTCACCCTGTGCGAGCCTGTTGCCATTATGGCTCAGGAAGCCTGGGAGGAACATCCTGCTGATGCAGCAGCGCAGGCCGACAAATGGGGCTTCAACGCCGGCGCTGGTGCAACGCTGCGCACTTCGGAATACAAAGGCATCGATTCATTGGGGTCGCCGCTGCCCCTGATCGGTTATGAAGGCAAGTGGTTGTATTTGCGTGGCTTGAGCGGCGGCGTGCATGTTTATAGAGACCGCTATCAGGAATTCAACGTACAGGTCTCCTACCTGCCGCAAAGTTTCTATGCGTCCTGGAGCGACAACGACAGGATGAAGCGTCTGGATGACCGTTATTCTTCGTTGATGGCCGGGTTGAACTACACATTGCGCACGCAGTACGGTCAAGCTTCCGCCACGGTGTCCACCGATGTGCTGGGCGTAAACAACGGCGTCATGGCCGATGTTTCATACGCCTATCCCGTGCGGTTCGAGAATGTCATGATCACCCCCGCCGTGGGTGTGCAGTGGACGGACAGCAACTATAACGACTATTACTACAGCATCAGCTCCAGCGAATCCCGCTCCAGCGGCTTTAAGGAATACAGCCCTGAAAGCGCCTTTTCGCCCTACGCCGGGCTGACCATGCGGATGCTTCTTACCGAAGACTGGAGCATCATTGCCAGTGCCAAGGCGTTGTTTCTCGGCAATGAAATTACCGACAGCCCAATGGTGGAACGCACCACAACGTATTCCTTCAGCGCGGGCCTGTTGTACGCCTTTTAAGCATTTTCCAGGTTAGTCTGCCCAAGGCCGCCTGGCTTTGAGTTACCTACTTGCGCTCTCCTGAACCAGTATTTCTGGCTACGGAGAGCGCAAACTTTTTCCGCCCGTATTTTGCCTCAAGCCAACAGCAATAGCCACGAATGCCGCCTGTATGCAAAAGGGGGTGCGCATGCAAAAAATTGTGCGCTCGGCTAACAATCCCCTGCCCTTCTGCTCTTTCACCCTATGCCACTCAGACATGACGGCTTTTCCTGCGCCAATCCCTTAAAGCGTTTCATGCGCATCAGCTCTGGGGCAATGAACATCGCAGCACACATTCTTGAGATTCAAGGCACGCTCGGTACAGCGTTTTTCAGTGCAAAGAACTGGCGCTCAAGCCTCAACGGCTGGCGGCTGGCAGAGTATTTCGATGGTTAAACGCCCTAGGGGCTGTGCTCTCTGGCGCGCACAAAAAACGGCAATCCGGCGATAAAATCGCAAAACTGCTGCACAACTGTGCTCTGTGAACGGCTTTTGAGCACCGTGCGAACCACAGGCAGGGTAGGCAAACCGTAACTGCCATCAACAATGCAAAAACGCTCGTCGATATCCCATCCCGGCAAGACAGTAACTCCAAATCCCGCCAGCAAGGAGCTGCACAAACTTTCATAAGATGCACTTACATAGGCAAAGTTGTAGGCAAGGCCTGCCTGATCCAGTGCATCCACAGCAGCGGTGCGCCAGGGGCTTCCCGCCGAGTAGGTGAGCAAAGGAATTTCCCCGGCATGGTTCACGACTTTCTGCGCATTGCACAGCCACAGCAATGGCTGGCGGCAGAGTTCCTGAAACATTCCTTGCGGCAGCGTGCCGTCATCAAACCTGTACTGGTTGATAAGGGCCACATCCAGACTTCCCTCGGCCAGCATCTGTTCAAGATCGCTGGACATGTCTGATATGATGCCTATTTGCAAACCCGGATTCAGGGCCAGCAGGCGGGCAACGGCTCCTTGCAGTTCGACCGCGCTGAAGCTGGGCGGAATGCCAACCTGAATGCGCCCCTTAAGCTCTGGCCTTCTGCCTGCCTGAATAACGTGCTCCAACCGCAAGAGAACATCGACAATTTCCGGCAGAATGCGCTCGCCCTCGGGCGTGAGGCCCGCTACATGGCCATGACTGCGATACAGCAGTGTGCAGTTAAGCTGCGCTTCCAGCCTTTTCACGGCCTGGGTGACTGCCGACTGGCTGCGGCACAGCTTCACGCCCGCCTTTTGAAAACTGCGGCAGTGGGCAACAACTGTAAAGGCACGCAGATGCTCAAGCGTAATGGCCCGGCTTTGCGACAGGGTCGACACGTCTGGAAGCATAGTCACCTCAATATTATCTAAACTTATTATGATATGCTAAATATTAATTTTACAAATTATCAAGTGGAAAATACTGTTCACCAACCTTGATTTTATCGCCTGGGCAGGCAAAGGCTCTTGAAAAAACCAATTCTGTCTATTCGCGTTTTGCCTTCTGAGGGTAGGCCTCGCACAACTTTGCAAAGCTTGGCGGACTTGTCCAGATTCAGCAAGGCAGACAAAAGATCTGCTGCCGCCCGACGAAACGGCAGCTCACGACTATATAGGCAACTGCAGGGAGCAACGGTATTTGTATTTATGGCTGCCAGTGCCCGCTGCCAGTATCCGCTGATCGCTGTCCTCTGCCCAATGTCCGGCACAGTAACATCTAAAACGGCTCAAGCCGCCGGAATCATCTTTCATATGCATGCCGCAGGCAATACGACAGTCTTATGCCGACCAAAACCCTCACGGCATGCGCTCTGGCAGGAATACAACATGCTTCAGAACAACGACGGACAAAATAGTACTCAGAACACCGCTGTATATCCTCAGCCCGGCAATGCAGCGGAGAAAAGCCTGCGCCCGGCACAGGCTGTGGCCCACACCAAAGGGCAGCGCTGGGAACGCTATGCGGTGGGAGTGCTTTTCAGCGTCATATGGAGTTCAGCTTTCATAGCGGGCAAGGTCACAGTTATGGAAATGGGGCCGTTTACCACCCTGTTCTACCGTTTTGTACTGACAGTGCTGGTGCTTCTGCCTCTGTGCGGGAAAAAGCTGTTGGGGCCCAAGGGCAAACAGGCCATGCTGGCCGGAATACTTCTTGGCCTGCTCAATAACGTCGCGTACCTGGGCCTGAATTTTTCAGCTCTGCAAAGGCTGCCCCCCTCATGGGTCGTCATTGTGGTTTCCTGTGCTCCATTCATGACAATGACAATGGCAGCCTTGCGTGGGCAGGAATCTTTCGACAAGGGAAAGCTGCTGGGCTTTGCCATCGCCTTTACGGGCGTGGTCATTATGGTCGGCATTACGGGTCTGCACGCTGGCGCGGCCCTTGGCCTTGTTATGACGGTTGGCGCTACACTGGCCTTTTCGGCAGGCGCGGTGCTGTTTCGCGGCAAGTATGACGACCTGCCCCTGCTTCCCGTGAATTTCTGGATGTCCGTCTGCGCCATGCTCTGCTTCGCCCCCGCTGCCTTCATGACGGAGGCCAGCCCCCTGCAGCTCACATGGCACGCGCAAATCGCGCTGATATGGCTGGTGGTGGTCAGTCTGACAGGCATGGCCTTGTGGCTGCTGCTCATACGCACGCAAGGCCCGTCTATGGCAGCTTCGTATAATCTGCTCAACCCGCTTTCAGGGCTGGCGCTTTCTGCCCTGATTCTGGGTACTGACATTGGTGTTCAGGATGCCGCCGGGGCTGCGGCCATTGTTGCGGGACTGTATGTGGCGCTGCGGCCACGACAAGGCAAAATAAAGGCGTGACAGGCATGATCCAGAGCATTTTAACTTTGAAAAGTTTAAATGCTCTAACGCCGCACAAGCGTGCAGCGCGCCGCAACGCGGCGTGGATTCTGCCGAAAATCGCATTTTTCGGCAGAATGACAACTTTGAAATGCAATGCATTTCAAAGTTAATCTAATCTAGTCACGCTTTGCGCCAGGGCAGGGTTTGCTTGCTTTTCCGGCTGGAGGAGATAGACTGTTATTGAAATTTGTTTTCAATCACTTCGTGTTTCCAAACCAGGAGGAATCCATGAGCAAGTTACGGATAGCCCAATATGGTTGCGGGAAAATGTCTCGATATTCAATGCGCTATGTCTACGAAAAAGGCGCGGAAATTGTAGCCGCCTTTGACGTGAACCCAGCTGTTATGGGCCAGGATATCGGCTCCATAATGGGCTGCGAAAACAAGGGCGTCATTGTTCAGGACGCATCACAGGCGTGCAAGGTGCTTGCGGAACTCAAGCCCGACGCCTGCCTTGTTACCACCATGAGCCTTTTGCGCGACCTCAAAGAGCCCCTCATGGCCTGCGCGCGAAGCGGCGTTAACGCCATCACCATATGCGAAGAGGCCATTTATCCCATCAATTCTTCACCAGCCCTCACCCGCGAGATAGACGAGCTGGCAAAAAAGACCGGCTGCACCATATGCGGCACGGGATATCAGGATGTTTTCTGGGGCAACCTCATTACCACTCTGGCCGGGGCCATGCACACCATCAGAAAAATCCGCGGCAGGTCCAGCTATAATGTGGAAGATTACGGCATCGCGCTGGCCAAGGCGCACGGCGCTGGCCTTGACCTGGAAGCCTTTGAAAAAGACATCGCCTCGGCTGACAATATCCCCGAATCCGAGCGCAAGGCTCTTATAGAAAAGGGCGAATTTCTGCCCTCCTATATGTGGAACGTCAACGGCTGGCTGGCGGCCCGCCTGGGCCTTACTGTCACGAGCCAGACGCAGAAATGCGTGCCCATGACCCATTCGACCGAGCTGAAATCCGACACGCTGGGAATGACCATTCCCGCCGGGCGCGCCACGGGCATGTCTGCCGTGGTCACTACCGAGACGCAGGAAGGCATTACCATTGAGAGTGAATGCATCGGCAAGGTCTACGCCCCCGGCGAAGTGGACCGCAACGACTGGACCCTGATGGGCGAACCGGACACCCAGGTTGTCATTACCAAACCTTCCACCGTGGAACTGACCTGCGCCACGCTGGTGAACCGCATTCCCGACCTCATCAATGCGGCGCCCGGCTATGTGACAACTGACCAGATGCCCGTGAACAGCTACCGGGTGAAGCCTCTGGATTATTACGTCAAAAAATAACCTGACGTTATCTGCACACAAGAGCCCCGCGCCTCTGAGGAGACGCGGGGCTCTTGTGTGTAGATTGGGGGGTATAAGGACGGTTACGCTGCTTGCCTTTGCACTGGCCTTTCAAGCCAAGGCTGCCGCCAAATACTTCTTTTGCCCTACTGGCTGCGCCAAAAGGCCATTTTATCTTGCCCTTGGCGAAAATTATCTGGTTAAAGAAAGCCGCTGGAGCGTGTTAGCTTTGGAACAGTCGCTTGCCTCGTAGGCCTATTTGGCAACCTGTTCCAATGTTGAAACACGGTGTCCAAAAGTCGAGCTTAACCGCCGAGATAGGCTTCACGCACGCTGGCATTGTTCAGCAGGCTCTGTGCCTTGTCTTCCATAACCACCTTGCCCACTTCAAGCACGTAGCCGCGCGATGCCAGCTTCAGGGCCGCACGGGCATTCTGCTCCACCAGCAATACAGTCACGCCGCGCTTGTTGATGGCCCGCACGGTTTCAAAGATGGAACGCACCAGCAGAGGAGCCAATCCAAGGGAGGGTTCGTCAAGCAGCAGCAGACGTGGTTCTGCCATAAGCGCGCGCCCGATAGCCAGCATCTGCTGTTCGCCGCCAGAAAGCGTGCCCGCAAGCTGGTCCTTGCGCTCAAGAAGACGCGGAAAAAGGTCGAATATCCATTCAAGGGTGCGTTCGCTGCGGGTCTTGTCTTCAATGCAAAAAGCACCGAGGCGCAAATTTTCAAGCACGCTCATGACGCCGAAAACCCGGCGTCCTTCGGGCGACTGGGCAATGCCCAACCCCACGACCTTGTGGCTCGGCAGACGCAGCAGATCCTGCCCTTCAAAAAGAATCTCGCCAGAGGCTGGGCGCACAAGGCCGCTTATGGAAAGCAGCGTGGTGCTTTTACCAGCACCGTTGGCTCCGAGAATGGTGACGATCTCGCCCTCTTCCACCCGCAGGTCAATGCCGTGCAGCACTTCGACGCTGCCATAGCTAACCCGTATATTCGACAGTTGCAGCAGGGACATAGCTTACCACTTTTCGTCTTCTACGCCCAGGTAGGCCTCAACCACCGCCGGATTACGGCGCACGGCATCAGGCTCGCCCTGGGCTATCATGGTGCCGTGTTCCAGCACCACAAGTTTTTCACAAATCTTCATGACCAGGCGCATATCATGCTCAATAAGCAGCACGGTAATGCCCCTGTCGCGTATGGCCGCAATGGTATCAACCAGCGCGGCGGTTTCCTGATCATTCATGCCGCCCGCTGGCTCATCAAGGATGAGCAGGCGCGGGTCCGATGCCAGAGCGCGGGCGATTTCGAGCAAACGCTGGTTGCCGTAAGAAAGCCCGCCTGCGGCTTCAGCATGGCGGTCAGCCAGGCCCACAAAGCGCAATTCTTCCATACAGCGGGCCACGGCGGCGCGTTCTTCACGGCGCTGCCAGGGCAGATGCAGCATGCAGGACAACATGCCAGATTTCATGCGGCAATGCCGCCCGGCCAGAACATTTTCCAACACAGACAGCTTGCCGAACAGACGGATGCTCTGGAAGGTGCGGGCAATGCCCAGCTCCACCACCTTGTGCGGGCGCAGTCCCGACACAGGCTCGCCGTCAAAAAAGATACGGCCTTTTTCCGGCGTGTAGTTGCCTGTAATGCAGTTGAACACCGTGGTCTTGCCTGCGCCGTTGGGGCCGATAAGCCCCACCACGCTGCCCGCGTCCACACTGAAGGTCAGGTCATTTACAGCCACAAGGCCGCCAAAGACCTTGGTCACTTCCTGCAAGCGCAAAAGACTCATGCGGGCCTCCCGCCAGTGGCCTGTTCGCCGCCTGTGGCAGCAGCGTCATCAAGCTGGCCGCTGGAGCCAGCCCCAGCATCAGACCCGCCACTGGAATCGCCGCCGGAGCCGTTCTCCACAAGAGAACCTACATGATAGCGGCGGCGGCGCGGCGGCAGCAGCCCCTGAGGCCGCCAGACCATCATGACCATCATGGCCAGACCAAAAATAAGCATGCGGGCGTTGGAAAATTCGCGCAGCAGTTCCGGCAGGCCGATGAAAAGAAACGCGCTGATAAGCACGCCAATCTGGCTGCCGCCCGAAAGAATAACCACCGCAAAAATAATGACGGATTCCATAAAGCTGAAAGATTCCGGCGAAATGGTCGTCATTTTTGCGGCGTACAGCGTTCCGGCCATGCCTGCCCAAAACGCGCCCAGCACAAAGGCCATAAGCTTGTAGTGGGTGACGTTGACCCCGCAGCCTTCGGCGGCCACGTCATCTTCCTTGATGTAGTTCAGGGCGCGGCCAAAGCGCGAATGCCACAGGCCATAGAAAAGCAGCAGGCTCACGCCCACCATTCCCCAGACCAGATAATAGAACTGTATGCCCTTGACTACCCTGAAGCCAAAAAAACTGGGGCGGCTGATGCCGAAAATGCCGTTGGCCCCGCCAGTAAGACCGAAAACGTCGTTGATAAGGGCGATGCGCACAATTTCCACAATGCCGATGGTGACGATAAGCAGATAGTCGCCGCGCAAATGGATGATGGGCCGCGCCACCAGCAGGGCAAAAAGGGCCGCCACTGCTCCGGCAACGGGCATGGTCCAGAAGATAGGCCACTGGCAAAGCGTATTCAGTATGGCGGTGGCGTAAGCGCCCACGGCGAAAAAGGCCGCATGCCCCATATGAAAGATGCCCGACTGCCCCAAGATGACGTTGAGCGAGAGAGAAAGCAGCGCGTAAAGGCCGATGCTCACGCACACGTCAGTCCAATAGGCATTGCTGAACAGGGGCAGCGTACAGATAACAGCCGCCAGGGCAACCCTGACGGCAATGCGCAATGGCTCTGTTTTCATAGCTTGTCCGCCGTGCGCTCGCCCAGAATGCCCGTGGGCCGGATGATGAGAATGAGAATGAGCACAAAAAATGCTATGGCGTCCTTCCAGGCGATGGCTATGTAGCCTGCGGCCAAAGCCTCTATCACGCCCAGCAAAAGCCCGCCTATCATGGCTCCGGGGATGTTGCCTATGCCGCCAAGGATGGCGGCGGTAAATGCCTTGAGGCCGTAAGTCCAGCCCATGGTGAAGTCAATCTGCCCGTAGTAGATGCCCACCATAAGCCCGGCGGCTCCGCCGAGGCCCGGCCCGATAAGAAATACCAGACCGATGATGCGGTCCACGTTGATGCCCATAAGCTGCGCAGCGCCGGGGTCAATGGCTACAGCGCGAATGGCCGCGCCTGTGCGCGATCGCTGGATAAAAGCCCAAAGCCCAAGCATAAGGATGACGCTGGCCGCAATGACCAGCAGGCGTACGCCGGGAACGGCCAGACCGAACAGCTGCACCGTGAAGTCGGGCCTGAGATAATCGGGGTAGACGTAAAAGCGCGCCCCGTAGATGAGCATGATGGCATTCTGGAAAAATATGGAAGCCCCAAGGGCCGAAACCACGGCAGAAAGGCGGCCGGCATTGCGTAAAGGACGGTACGCCGTGCGCTCCAGAAGAAAACCGATAAGCGCAACCAGCAAAGCCACCATCACAAAGACGGCCAATACAGCCAGTACGGGATTGAGCATCCCGGAAAAATTGCAGCTTACCAGCAGGGTCAGCCCAAGGTAGGCGCCAATGGTAAAAAGATCGCCGTGCGCGAAGTTGATAAGCTTCAGCACGCCGTACACCATCGTGTAGCCCAGAGCTACTAGGGCGTAGATACCGCCCACGGCAAGACCATTCAAAAGCTGTTGTAAAAACTGTTCCATAAAGCGTTGTACCCTTACCACGCTCCGGTAGCCGAAGGTGACCGGGAGGAGCGCGATTCCGCCGCCGGAGCCGCTCCAGGCGGCTCCCATTTGCGCATCCGGGCGGCGGGCCGGAAAAACCGAACCGCCGCCACGGACGTCATCATTAATGTATTTACTGTTTTCGCGCTGCTGAAACGCAGACGCGGGGCACACTGTACGGCCTGTTTACTTGGCCTGCAAGACAAATACGCCCTTACCGTCAACCACATAGGTGCGATAGAACTCGCCCACACGGTCGCCCTTGGCGTCAAAACCAAGGCTGCCGGAAAGACCGGGCATGTCCTTGAGGTTTTTCAGCCAGGCGGCAATGGCTTCGGGCTTGTCGTTGCCAGCGGCCAAAGCGGCCTCGATAACCTTGAAAGCGTCGCCAGCCAGCACGGCCCACACAGAAACGGGCACGGCGTTGTACTTGGCCTTGAAGGCATCAAGAAAAGCCTTGGCTTCAGCAGTGTCCATATCCTGCGGCAAGGGCGGGCTGATGAAAAAATAGCCTTCAGCCGCTTCATTGCCGGCGATCTTTACCAGATCCTGATGGTTGGCGGCGTCGCCGCCCATCATGGGCACGGGCCAGCCCATTTCTTTCTTCTGGCGCAGCAGCATACCCGTTTCAGGGTAATAGCCGGTGAAGAACACAAGGTCGGGCTTGGCAGATTTGAGCTTGGTCAGAATGGCCGTGTAGTCGCGCTCTCCGGGGGTAAGAGCGTCGTAAAAGGCCACCTTGACGCCAGCCTTGTCCAGGGCGGCCCTGGTTTCTTCGGCAAGGCCCTTGGCATAGGAAGAATTGTCGTGCAGCAGCGCCACAGATTTGTAGCCGCCCTTCACAATGGCTTCAGCCGCAGCGCGGCCCTGCGCGTCGTCACGCGGGCAGGTGCGGAAGAAAAGGGGCAGGCCCTTTTCCGTCAGGCGCACGCTGGTGGAACCCGTGCCGATCTGCACCAGCTGGGCTTCATCCAGAATGTTCTGGCTTGCTTCTGTAACGGCGGAGCCGTAAGTGCCAATAACAGCCACCACGCCAGCCGAAGCCAGTTTCTGCGCGGCCAGTGCGGCGGTACGCGGGTCGCCCGCGTCGTCTTCCACCACGATCTTGATCTGACGGCCATTGATGCCGCCCTTGGCATTGGCCTCGTCAGCCAGCAGGCTGACAATGTTCTTCATGTCCTGCCCTTCAGAGGCCCATTTGCCCGTAAGGGGACACATGAGGCCGATTTTGATGTCTCCGGCAAGAGCTGCCGCAGGCACCAGCAGGGTGAGGGCAAGAGCCCCAAGCAAACGACCAAGTGCTTTCATAAAAATCCCCCGTCCGTTATGCGATGATGATAATAACAAAATAGCATACCCTAAAATGCCAGAAAGAAAAAGCCCCAGATTTTCTGCCCGTAATCCGTATGGATACAGACGATCACTCGCATATTGAAAAATAGCTCACACCGTTGTTCTCGCGTTTGCCTGCCTGTTACAGGCAAACCCGCGCTAACAATTCGGGATATATCACACAGCACTGCCGGCGACGTTACTCTGACATTGTTCCGACGCAAACCCGTAAAACTCGACATGTATAAAAATATCTTATAGGCTGAAAGCAAGATAAACAGGGGGACGGGCCGTATACCCCTGTGTGCGGCGCACACCTCAGCCACAGACTGGCACGGTGCCCCTCAATTGGCATCGCAGGTGAACATTGCGCATATTGAAGCATTGGTGCCACGCACCGTTCACGGCCGTCCCGCGCGGTTTCGCGTCCTGGCTCCACACCCTCAGTAGTCTCAAATAGGCCCGCTGCGACCTACCCTCCCCTCCTCGCCCTCACGCAGCGCTATTCTCCAAGCACCCATACCGCCGGAGGCCGTATGCGGTTCAGCTTTGACAAGGCCGCCTGCCAGAACACTCGCAGGGCATTGCGCAAGGAATGGCTGCTCACCAACGGTTTGGGCGACTATGCCAGCAGCACCATTCTTTACTGCAACACGCGCAAGTACCACGGCCTGCTCACGGTCAATACGCAGTATGGCCGCCATGTATTGCTTGCAGGCCTTGAAGAGTCCCTTATGGGCGGCGGCAAGGAATTCCATCTTTCAACACGGCAACACCCGGGCACGCTGTACCCTCACGGCCACGACTACCTGGAGGCCTTCCGGCTTGACCAGTGGCCCCAGTGCGTCTACCGGGTTGGCGATGTGCGCCTGTGCCGCGAAGCCCTGCTTGTTCAGGGCGAGAGCCAGATACTGCTGCGCTGGAGCGTGCGCGGGCCAACCCACGCGCCGCCACTGACCCTGCGCCTGCATCCCCTTCTTGCCTACCGCAACTTCCACAAACTCACCCACGCCAACTCCGAGCTGCGCGCGGATACAACCCCGCTGCCCGATGGATTCAGCATCACCCCCTACGAGGGACTGCCCACCCTCTACATCCAGTGCCAGACAAGCCAGGGATATTCGTTCGCACCACAGCCGGACTGGTGCCGCAATGTGGAATACCTTGAAGAACGCGAACGCGGCTTCCCCTACAGCGAAGATCTTTTCGTACCGGGCACGCTTGACGTGTTCATGCCGCCCCTTGCCGGAGGAGCGGATGACTGCTGCGTCTATCTGGCGGCTGGTACCAAACCCTGCGGGCAGGATCTGCGCCAGTTGTGGAACGATGCCAGCCGCGAGCGCACAAAGGCTCACAAGACCGGGGGCGGTTTGGCTGGGCATCTGAGCCAGGCGGGCCAGCAGTTCTGCGTTGAAAGCCCGTCAGGAAGGGCCGAAATTCTGGCAGGCTACCACTGGTTTGACGCCTGGGGCCGCGACACGCTTATCAGCCTGCCGGGCCTGACATTTCACGCGGGCCGCACGAACTTTGGCCTGCGCGTTCTGGCTGATATAGGCAGACATGTGAAAGACGGGCTCATTCCCAACATGTTTTCCCCGCAGGGCGACCACGCTTACAACTCCGTTGACGCCGCCCTGTGGTACGCCTTTGCCCTGCAAAGCTGCCTTGAAGTTGATGCGGGGCAGCTCGCCTGGGTGCGTGAAAACGCATGGCCCGCATTAAAGGCGATCATTTCCGGCTACCGCGCGGGCGAAGGCATGGCGCGCCAACTGGATATTTACGTTGACGCCGAAGGTCTGCTGCACGCGGGCAACGACCACAGCCAGCTTACCTGGATGGACGCGCAGGCAAACAATGCCCCTGTAACGCCCAGACAGGGCTATCCCGTTGAAATAAACGCCCTCTGGTACAATACATTGGCATTTGCCGACCAGCTTGCCACGCGATTCGGCGAAACGCCCCTTACGGGCGACACGACCCTGCGCAGATTGCGTATGGTATTTTTTCAGCGCTTCTGGATTCACGGCGGCGGGGGCTACCTTGGCGACGTGTGGCGCGCTGGCAAAGTCGACGCCAGCGTGCGGCCCAACCAGATTTTCGCAGTTTCCCTGCCGCACGCCATTTTGCCTGAAGAATATCAGGCCCAGGTGGTGGAATGCGTGCGTAACAAGCTGCTTACTCCTTATGGCCTGCGCACCCTTGCGCCGGACGATCCCCACTACAAGGGCCGCTACGACGGCGACCCTGCCGCCCGTGACGCGGCTTACCACCAGGGCACTGTCTGGCCGTGGCTGCTTGGGCATTATGCCGACGCGCTGCTGCGCACGGCCTGGGATATTGATGGCGCTGCCCTGGCCCTGCTGGATACCCTCACGCCGCTCTACTGCGACCACATTTCCCAGGCGGGCCTGGGCAGTATTTCTGAAATCTTTGACGGCTCACCACCTTACAAACCCAATGGCTGCATTGCCCAAGCCTGGAGTGTCGCCGAATGCCTGCGCCTTTTGCTGCGGGTGCAAAAAGCAGCGCCTGCCGTATATCAACGCTGGCAAAAACTGGCTGCTCACCGCATGGCCCACCCTGTCACTGGTGATACGGCAGGGGTCTGCCGCGTGAGCATGGTTCTGGAAGGCTGCAAAAAACATCATAAATGCGCGCCGGAAGCCACGCCGGCGCCGGGATCAGCCTGTTAGAGCAGACCAACATTAAAAATGTTTATCTGCTCTGCGCGGATTTTTATAAAAATTCGCGCCACAAAATGCTTGCAAGGCGAACTCACTTCGCCGCCAAGCAAGCATTTCAAAGTGAAAATGTCCAAACAGGAGTGGAGGAAAAATTTGCGGCGGCCAGCATGAACGGCCGCTGAACCCGGCGGAAAAACTTCCGCCATACGAGGGAGAACACATGCGAGTGCTTATGTTCGGCTGGGAGTTCCCACCTCACATCAGCGGAGGCTTGGGTACGGCCTGCTTTGGCATGACTCAGGCTCTGGCCCGGCGAGGAGCGGAAATAATCTTTGTACTGCCCCGCATTGACGACAGCAAGGGGCGGGACGGATTCCTGTGGCTGCGTTCGGCATCCGGCACTCCCATTACTGAAGATCTGGTGCGGCGCATGGCCTGGGCGCAACAGGAAGTCTGGCACGAAGGAATACGTTGCCTGCCTGTGGACAGTCCTCTCGTGCCGTACCTGACCGAGCAGGACTATGCCAGCGCAATGGGGAGTTCCGGTACCCGCACCTGCATGGAGCAACCATGCTCATCTACTGTATATCCGGCTGGGAGCCACAAATTCCGGCAGCGGCAATCCATCACCTACACCCTTCAGGGCGGCTACGGCCCCGACCTCATGACAGAGGTGCTGCGGTATAGCCGTTTGGCTGCCGCTCTGGCCGTTCAGGAAAATTTTGACGTCATTCACGCACACGACTGGATGACCTATCCCGCCGGAATGCTGGCAAAAAATCTTACAGGCAAGCCTCTTGTCGTCCACATTCACGCTACGGAATACGACCGCAGCGGCTCCGGCATTAACGAGCAGGTGGCGGGTATTGAACGGGCTGGCATGATGGCCGCCGACGTTGTGGTGGCCGTGAGCCGCCTCACCCGCAAGACTGTTATCGAGCGTTACGGCATTCCCCCTGAAAAGGTTCTGGTTGTGCACAATGCCGTGGCCCGGCACGAGGCCCAGCGCCGCTACCCCATTCCCCCGCGCATCCGGCATGAAAAACGTGTGCTGTTTCTGGGCCGCGTTACCTTTCAGAAAGGGCCGGAATACTTCATGGAAGCCGCGCGTCTGGTGCTGCAAAAAATTCCAAATGTGCGGTTTTTCATGGCGGGCAGCGGCGACATGCTGCCGCGCCTCATCCGCAGGGCTGGTCAGCTGCGCATGGGCAGCCGTTTTCACTTCGCCGGATTTTTGCACGGTGAAGAAGTGGACCGCATGTTCGCCCTGAGCGATTTGTACGTCATGCCCTCAGTGTCCGAACCCTTCGGCATAACTCCTTTAGAAGCCATGCTCTACGATGTGCCAGTACTGCTTTCGCGCCAGTCAGGCGTGTCAGAAGTGCTGGAACATGCCCTCAAAGCCGATTTTTGGGATACCCGCGAAATGGCCGACAAAATTTGCGCCGTCCTGCGCTATCCCTGCCTTGCGGCTGAACTGGTGAAAAACTGCCGTGAAGAAATGAAGTCCATCCGTTGGGAAAATGCCGCCGACCAGTTGCTGGCCATTTACCACAACGTGCACGGAGGTCGCTAATGCCTGCCATCTGCTTGTGCTATGAGGTTCACGAACCTTATCAGCTACGTCGCTATACTGTGTTTGATATGGGTCAAAACTCGATATACGAAGACGACGACCATAACTGCGACGCCATGCTGCGCGCCGCACGCCTTTGTTACCTGCCCGCCAACGAGCTTATGCTCAAACTCATCCGCCGTTACGAGGGAGCCTTTCGTGTCTCCTACGCCATTTCGGGCACGGCCCTTGACCTGTTCGAGCAATATGTTCCCGAAGTGCTGGACAGTTTTGTGGCTCTGGCCCGCACTGGCTGCGTGGAATTTGTGGCGGAAACCGCGCCCCATTCCCTAGCCTTTCTCTATTCCCGGGAAGAATTCGACCGTCAGGTTAAGGCCCAGCTGGCGCGCCTGAATACTCTTTTCGGCTACAAGCCAGTAACCTTCAAAAATACGGAATGCGTCTACAATAACGATCTGGCCGTCGCCGTAGCCGAACTCGGCTTCAAGGCCGTGCTGGCCGAAGGCACGGATCATGTGCTGGGCTGGCGCAGCGCCAACTATCTTTACCAGCCCGTCAGCGCTCCCGGCCTGAGTATGCTGCTGCGCAACACCAACCTTTCGGGCGATATCGGCATGCGCTTTTCCGACACTGCATGGCCTGCCTGGCCCCTCAGGGCAGAAACCTTCGCCTCATGGTGCCACGGGCTCGCAGAATCTGCCGACATCATAAATATCATCAACGATTATCATATATTGGGCCTGCGCCACAGCAAGGAATCGGGCATTTTCGACTTTATGGAAGCCCTGCCCGAAGCCCTGCTTGCCCGCAAGGACTTTCACTTCACCACTCCAGGCATGGCAATTCAGGCGTTCAAGCCTATGGGCGAAATGGACGTGCCCCAGTTCATGTCCTGGGATGAAGAAAGCGGCGATCTCACCGCATGGCTTGGCAATGACATGCAAAAGGATGCCATACACGCGCTTTACGCCCTGTCTTCACGGGTCGCCCTGTGCGGAGCGCCTGACCTGCAACACGATTTCGACCGTTTGCAGACCGCCGACCACTTTCGCCATATGTCCACCAAATGGTTCTCCAGCGAATCTCCAGACAGGCCAAGCCCGTTTGGCAGCCCCTACGATGCCTACATCACTTTCATGAACGTGCTGGCAGATTTTGAAATGCGCCTCAAGGCAGCTGAAGAATTGCAGGCGGCACCCGCCCCGGGGGCATCGGCGATATCGGCAGCATCGGCGAAAACCAAAAGCCCTGCGGCGCAAGGACGCAAGGCGCAAGCCAAGCCCCCTGAAAAAACGTCAGGCAAGAAAAAAACTGGCGCAAAGGCCGAGGGAGCCGCAACAGAAAAAAAACCCGCTGCCACGCGCCGCAAAACTGGCACCACCGCATGACGTACCAAACACGGCGATTTCGCCCCCTGGCCAGTGTCGTTGCAAGCGCCTTTCCAGTTGTTTTTGCGTCGAACCTCAGCCTTTATTCCAGTGGGGCGCCACAAAAACGCACCTCTGCATACATGGCCCGTACGCATTGATATAAAGAACAAATTCGTCTCAAGGCGGCACTGTTTGGAGCAGATTGATTGTAAAAATATGCATTTCAAAATGAAAATGCTCTAACGATATTATGCGCAAGGAGAAGACATGGAGTTCAACTCGTCCCTGGTAACCCTGTTTGAAGTGAGCTGGGAAGTCTGCAACAAGGTAGGCGGCATACATTCCGTTGTCACCAGCAAGGCCCTTCAGGCTGTGGAGCATTTTGGCGAAGACTACTTTCTTCTTGGCCCGGCCCTGAAAGAGAGCCCCGGCTTTGAAGAAACCGACGAGCACGCCTGGGATTCCCTGCGCATAGGCCTTGCCACGCGGGATCTCAAGTGCCGCCTGGGCCGCTGGAACATCCCTGGCCGCCCCAAGGTCATCCTGGTGGAATTCGACAAACGCTATTCCAGCAACCAGCTGCTTTTCGAAATGTGGAAAAACTACGGTGTGGACTCGCTTTCCGGCGGATGGGACTATATTGAACCCGTCATGTTTGCCGCCACCTGCGGCGAAGTCATAGCCGCCGTGCACGAAAGCCGGGTGGAGCCCATGCAGGGACACAGCGTGGCCCTCTTCCACGAATGGATGTGCGCTGCTGGCTTGCTTACGGTCAAAAAACTTGCGCCCGAGGTGGGCACGGTGTTCACCACCCACGCCACCATGCTGGGCCGCGCCCTGGCCGCAACCGGACGCGACATCTATACCAACATGCGCAATATCAACCCGGCCAACGAAGCCGCGGCCCTGAATATTACAGCCAAATGGTCAATGGAAAGCACCGCCGCCCGTGAGGCCGACGCCTTTACGACCGTGAGCCCCATCACGGGTGAGGAGTCCACGGTTTTTCTGGGCCGCCAGCCTGACGTCATCACCACCAACGGTCTGGACCTGCGCGTCATACCCGACTACTCCGAAGACCGCAGCATTCCTCTGGCTACCCGCGCAAAAGTAATGGAAGCTGCAGGCCGCTTTTTGCGTGATCCCCTGCCGGAAGATACCAGAATTTTTGTCATTTCTGGCCGCTATGAAATGCACAACAAGGGCGTGGACGTTTTTCTTGACGCTCTGGCCCAGGCAGACCGCAATCTGACTGGCACCGGCTCCTCCATTCTGGTTCTCTGTCTGGTAATGGGCGGGCATATGGGGGTAAACCCGGCTGCCATCTCCGGCGATCCGGCAGATACAGACAACGGCCAGCCCTTCATTTGCACCCATCATGTGTGGAACGCCCCCGAAGATCCCATTATCAACGCCTGCCGCCGCCTTGGGCTCAACAACAAGAGCGAAAGGCGCGTCAAGGTCATCTTTGTGCCAGCCATGCTTGATGGACATGACGGCTTTTTCAACATGCCCTACGAAGAAGTTCTGGCCGCCTGCGATGGAGGCTTTTTCCCCTCCTGGTACGAACCCTGGGGGTATACCCCGCAAGAAAGCGCGGCCTGGGCCGTACCCACCCTTACTACCGACCTTTCGGGCTTCGGCATGTGGGTCAAAGAACAGATTAAGGAAGAGGGCATGGACCGCAGGGGCGTATATGTCATGCCAAGACGCGGCACAAACTTTGAGCAGAGCGCCAATGTTCTGCACGAAAAAATACTTGCGGCAACCGCAGGCTCCGCAGAGGACCTGCACGCATGGCGGGGGCACGCCCGTAGCCTGGCCGAAAAAACCTCATGGGGATATTTTTTCGACAACTATATGAAGGCGTTTGAGATCGCCCTTACCAAGTCCGACACCCGCGCCGACCACGATGCGGGGCACGGCGCGCTTACGCGCGTGCTCACGGCTTCCTGCTCTGCTACTCCCTTTTTGCGTTCCATCATGGCTGTTGCCGAAGTGCCCCGCGAACTTCTGCGCCTGCGTGAACTGGCCCAGAACATCTGGTGGTGCTGGCACGACCATGCCAAAGCCCTCTTCATGGCCCTGAACCCGCAGCTTTGGGAAGCCTGCCGCAATCCACTCAAAATGCTTGAGGAGGCATGGCCCGCACGCTTCAAAGAGCTCATGGAAAATGAAGAATATATGGCCCTGTACTACAAGGTGATGGACAAGTTTGACGCCTATATGGCCGAACCCATCCGCTCCCTCAGTGTGGACGTGACGCCGGAACATCCCATTGTCTACTTTTCCACGGAATACGGGCTTAACGAGTCCATACCCATCTATTCCGGCGGTCTGGGCGTGCTTTCAGGCGACCATCTCAAATCCGCTTCGGACATGGCCCTGCCCCTGGTTGCCATCGGCCTGCTCTACAAAAGCGGCTATTTCATGCAGGAAATCGACTCCAATGGCCGCCAGATCGCGCAGTACCCCGTCAACAATTTCGGGCAGATGCCCATCAAACAGGTACACGACGCCCTGGGCGAACCCGTATATGTGCAACTGGAGCTGCCGGGCCGCATCCTGTATGCCCGCGTGTGGCGTCTGCAGGTGGGACGGGTGACGCTTTACCTTATGGATACGGACACCGACCGCAATACCGGTGAAGACCGCCGCATCACCGACCGCCTTTACGAGGCCAACCGCGAAACGCGATTGTTGCAGGAAATTCTGCTGGGTCAGGGCGGCATGCGTCTTTTGCGCACCCTGGGCATCATCCCCAGCGTTTACCACATGAACGAAGGCCATTCAGCCTTCATGGCCCTTGAAAGAGTACGCGACTGCATGACTCAGGGCATGGCCTATGAAGAGGCGGTGGTGCGCGTGCGCTCCAACACGCTCTTCACCACCCACACTCCCGTGTCTGCGGGCAATGAATCCTTCTCTCTTGAACTTATGAGCCGCTACTTCGGCGGCATGGCGCAAAACCTGAGCCTTTCATGGCAACAGTTTACGAAACTGGGACAGATTGAAGGCGGCGACAGTCAGGCCTTTGAAATGACGGTGCTGGCTTTGCGGCTCTCTTGCTGGGCCAACGCGGTCAGCCGCCTGCACGGCGTCGTTTCGCGCCACATGTGGAACAAGTTGTGGAAGGGATTGCCAACGGCTGAAACTCCCATAGGGCACGTCACCAACGGGGTACATACCCCGTCCTATGTGGGCAGCTGGATGCACGAATTGCTGCACAAGTATCTCGGCGAAGGCTGGATGCAGGCCCTGCCCGGTGCTGGCGTGTGGGATAATGTGGACGCAATACCCGACGATGCCTTTTGGGCTGCCCGTCAAAACCAGAAGGAAGCGCTGCTTGACGCCCTGCGCAAACGGGTTCCCGTCTTTGCGCAGCGTTTCAAGCTGGACCCGGCCACCCGTAAGGGTATGGAGGCTCTGCTCAAACCAGAAACCCTCATCATCGGCTTTGCCCGCCGCTTCGCGCCATACAAACGCGCCACGCTGCTTTTTGCCGATCCCGACCGGCTGGCGCGTATTCTCAACAATCCCGCCCGGCCTGTGGTGCTGGTCTTTTCCGGCAAGGCGCACCCTGCGGATGAGGCAGGCATCAATCTCATTCAGGAAGTCATGCGCATGTGCCAGGACGAACGCTTCCTGGGGCGCATTTTCTTTCTCGAAAACTACAGCCTGTCTGTGTCGCGGCTCATGTCGCAGGGCTGCGACGTGTGGCTCAACACGCCCCGCCGCCCGCACGAGGCGTCTGGTACCAGCGGCATGAAGCTGCCCGTCAACGGCGGCGTCAATCTGAGTATCTCTGACGGTTGGTGGTGCGAGGGCTACAACAGGCAGAACGGATGGACCATCGGCCCCGTAATCACCAACGAGCTGCCCAGCAGCGAACAAAACGACTATGTAGATGCCGAATCCCTGTACAATTTGCTGGAAAATGCAGTTCTGCCCCTGTACTTTGAGCGCAATCAGAGCGGCCTGCCCACGCAGTGGATCGCTATGGGCAAACGCTCCCTCAAGAGCCTGACCGCCATGTACAGCAGTAACCGCATGCTCAACGACTACATCCGTCAGTATTATCTGCGGGCGGCCCGCCGCCGCAACATGCTGGCTGACGACAACTGGACGGCCTGCCGCCAGCTGGCCGCCTGGGAAAAGGACCTTCCGGCAAGATTCGGCACCGTCAAGGTAGAAGAAATGCTCGTCAGTGGTGTGGAAAACAACACAATGATTTGCGGCGAACCCGTGAGCATACGCCTGCGGTTGCAGAAAGGCGAAATGAACTCTGACGAGATTCTTGTGCAGCTTGTTATTGGCCGCGCCCTTATTGACGGCAATTTCATCGACAAACCGGAAATACTCCGCCTTGAGCCACGCGCTACAGACAATGGCAACGGCGGCATGACCTATGCTGCAACCTACATACCGACGCACAGCGGACAATACCGCTATGGCGTCCGCGTTATGCCCTTTCACAAGAACCTGTCCACCCCGCTGGAAACGGGACTTGTTTTGTGGACATAAGGAAACTGCGTTCATGCACCGCTACTCTGCCGTGCCTGTGTGACGGCCGCAATACGTTTGCATAGCGGAGCAGACAAAGTAGCATGCTGTAATAGTTGAAGCTGGCCACCCTTGGGTGGCCAGCTTCATTGCATATTTGCCTGAACAGTGGCGTCATTCCAAAGCACTGCACAGCTTAAAGCGACTCTGCTCCCAAAAAATTTCCGGCAGAGCACACGTTTGTCACGCAGTACTAGAGCAAATTAACTTTAAAATGCTCCAGCACCATGCCGCACTCTTGTGCAGCTTTGGTGCAGCTAAATTTTTTCAAAGTTACTTTACCCTAAACCCCTTACAACAATCAAACCAAGAGGACACGCCTTCCGACGATGGCCCAAGCTCATTTTGCGGATCAAAGCCAACACATTGATGGCATCGCGCGGCGCGAAGGGAGATCGCCGAGCGGCGCGAGGAAGCTCCCGCAGCAGAAGCCGCGCAGCCCTCGCCAGGTGGCGGAATATGGAAAGCACAAGGGGGTGGTCCGGGGGGAGTGCAGAGGGGGCCTCGGAGGGGCGCAGCCCCTAACAGGCCCCTTCTGCCGCCCGCCGCGCAGGCGGCCAAATAAGTATAATTACAGCAGCTTAGAGTAAATAAATTCTAAGCCACTTCGCGTTTAGCATTATCATTCTGGCGAAACTACAATCTACGGTAAGCATGCACCCATCACGCCGCGCCATGCTAGCACCGTGCCGCAACCTCATGCAGCCTTCAAGCAAACAAACCACCGTCGACTCTACTCCAAAACTACATATACCTCACATATACTTCACATCTGCCCGGCAGGTCAGGAACGGCCCGTCAAGCATACTCATTGCGTCCAGCAACAAGGCGCGGAAGCTGCCCGTGCCGCCGCCAGCATTGGCCATATTTTCAGCAGCAATCTCGCCAGCAACACCCATACTGCTTACTGCGCACAAACAGGCCTGAGGAGCCTCTGCGGGCAGCACACCAAGGCAGCAACCGATGATTGCGGCAGACATGCAGCCGGAACCAGTGATGCGCGCCATGAGCGGATGTCCGTTGCGCACTGTCCATACGCCGTCAGCATGCGCCACAATATCAATGGCTCCGCTGACCACGACAACGGCTCCCGTGCTTTCACTGAGCCGCCGGGCCATACTGGCCGCCTCTTTCAGATTGCCCTCGGTCACAAGAGAAGCACCTTCAGCATCTACGCCTCTGGCTTTGGCGTCTTCGCCAGTCAGAAAGCCTATCTCCGAAATATTGCCCTTGATGGCCGTAAACCGCACCTCTTGCAGCAGGCGTTGCAAGGTGTCGTTGCGCAAGGCCGAAGCCCCCGCGCCCACAGGGTCAAGCACCACTGGCCGCCCCAGGCTGTTGGCGCGTCTGCCAGCGGCAAGCATAGCTTCAACTGTGCGGCTGTTGAGCGTGCCTATGTTGATGACCAGGGCTTGGGACAGGGCCACAATATCTTCCACTTCCGCCACATCGTCGGCCATTATGGGCGACCCGCCAGCGGCCAGAATTATATTGGCGCAGTCGTTGACCGTGACGTAGTTCGTAATGCAGTGCACCACGGGACCACAGCGCCGTACGGTATCCAAAATATCTGCAAAAACTTTCATGCTCTTCTCCTTCCGGCCATAGCCGGAAGTTCGCCAGTGGCGGCTCCTGCATGGACGAAAAACATTACAAACTGCATACCGCACGGCCTGCCTGAGGCAGACGGGGCACACACGCCCAACGGGCAATATATAGACCTGTCCAGAACTGAAACGGCCCCTGCCGGGGCCGATATGTGTTAAGGCTTTATGTAAGCAAAGCCTTCGCGTTGCAGACGCACAATCTCCACAAGACCAGCAGGCACTACGTCGCAGCCCGGCCAGATGTCGTCGCGCGTCATATTACTGTTGGCCAGGGCATTGGCGCAAATTGCAATGCGCAACCCTTGTTCCTGAAGGGGGGCGGCAATTGCCCGAAACTCTTCATTGCTTTTGTGGAACTGGACGGCGGAAGGGCCGTTGGCCACAACAACAAGCTGAAAACGTTCGCCGGGCAGTGCCTTGATGTAGTTGGCCGCATTCATCAGAACCAATTTTAAAATGGCTGGTTCCTTGCTGTCTATGTGCAGGCAGAGATCGTAGTTCATGTCCATTCTCCTAAAGGTGCAGCCGAAAAGTGCTTAACGGCGGCGCGCTCAGGCAACGCCGTGCACGGCTCAGTAGTAGCAGGGCCGTGTGATTTTGCCAAGCGGCAGGCGGCCCAGGCAGCCGTAGGCAGCCAGCATTGCTGATAAAACAGATTATTATATGCGAATGTTTCTTGCTAAGAATCTCCAAGCGGCGTATTGTGCCGTATGCGCAGTGTATTCAGCACAAAATTCTCGCGGTCTGCCCGAACCCGCCATGCCGGAAACCCTTTCGGCGGGCACGCAGGCCCGTGGTTTGCACCGCTTCGCTGTCTTGTCGCGCTGCTGTTGCTGCTGCAACTTTCCGGCTGTGGTCTGCTGTCTGCAAAAGTTGAAGATCCCCACGAACAGCAGGAGCAGGAGTCCCTTGAAGCCGCATGGCGCGGCGATCCGGTACCCTATACCCTGCGCATCAAGGTCAAGGACGGCCCGTCTTCTCTTGAAGGCAGAATGAAGTCTGTAAGCCAGCTGGAGCAACTCGCCAACGAACCGCCCGACAGCATGCTTGCTCTGGAACGCCGTGCCCGCGCCGACGTGGAAACAGCCGTCAGACTTTTGCACTCCCAATGCTATTATGAGGGAACTGCGGGTTTCAGCCTTGATGAAGAAGCCAAGCCCGTTCGCGTTACCCTCACCCTTACGGCCGGGCCGCGTTATACGCTGGGCCGCGCTGATGTGAATTATGAACCACCGCCCGACGTTCCCGGCTATTTCAAAACGCGCGAGCGTGAAGTGGGCTTTTGGGGGCTGGAAACCAAAACCATGCCGCCGCCTTCCTTTCCCGCAAGCGTGCCGGGAGTCACAGTGGGGCAACCCGTTGTGGCCGATACGCTGCTGAACGCGGTTGCAGCGCTGCCCGAAAAACTGCGCACCCAGGGCTACCCTCTGGCCGAAGTCGCCCAGTCCCGCTATACCCTTGACCCCGAAAAGCGCCAGGTCAATGCCGATATTATTGTAAAAACCGGGCCTCCTGCCCTTATGGGCAGCGTGGACGTAAAGGGCAATCAGGGCGTCAATTCTTCGTACTTGCAAAGGCTCGCCCCCTGGGTTCCCGGTGAGGAACCCTGGGACGATGAGCTTATGGATGATTACGCCAACCACCTGCGAGGGCTGGGGCTTTTTCGTTCTGTAGAAATACGCCCGCAGGAAGAGGCGCTGGCCCAAAAGAACGCCACTGCCATAAACGGCGCCCCCACCAAGAGCAAGGACGGCGTGCCCGTGCTGCCGCTGGAAGTCACGGTGGCAGAGCTGCCCTTCCGGTCCGTGGGCGGCAGCGCCCGCTATGACACGGACACAGGCCTTGGCGTGGAAGGCTTTTGGGAGCACCGCAATCTTTTTGACAATGGCGAAAAGCTCGTTGTCAGCGCGCCCATTGCCACACAAGTGCAGGGTATCAAGGCTGCCTTTGAAAAACCGGCCTTCCTTGTGCGTGAGCAGCGCCTTTTGGCGTCGGCCTCAGCCCTGCGCGAAAATACAGAAGCTTACAAAAGCACGGCAGGCAGTGCCTCCGCCGCGCTTGAACGGCGCGTTTCGCGATTGTGGTGGGCCAGCATCGGAGCCGGAGGCCAAAGCGGCTCCATCAAGGAAAACGACAAGTCCGAACAGTTTTACGGCTACGCGGGCCCCAAGGCCAGCGTGCGGCGCGACAGCCGAAACAACATACTCAATCCTACAAGCGGTTCGGAAATTGTCCTCAAGGCCAACCCCTACTCCGGGTTTTATGGCGAAAGCTTCACGGTCATGGCCGGGTCGCTGGAAGCCAGCGGCTATTACGCGCCTTTTCGCAAAGACGGGCGGCCTGACGACAAACTCGTTCTGGCGGGCAGGGTTGAAGCCGGGGCCATGTCGGGCGCGGCTTTGCGCAATATTCCCGGCAGCCTGCGCTACTACGCGGGCGGCGCTGGCTCTGTGCGCGGCTATCCCTACCAATCCGTCGGGCCGGAAGACAAAAATGGCGATCCCCTTGGCGGGCGATCTTTTCAGGAAATCAGCCTTGAAGCGCGCTATAAAATTACTGACGATATAGGTCTGGTGCCCTTCCTTGACGGCGGTATGGTCTACAGGGACGAAGTGCCCCGCATCATCGGCGATATGAACTGGGGTACGGGCATAGGCCTGCGCTACTATACCCCCATTGGCCCGCTGCGGCTGGACATCGGTACCCCCTTGCAACCGCGCGACGGCGATCCCCCTGTACAAATCTATGTGAGCATAGGGCAGTCTTTCTGATGACAAGCGCTTCAACAAAGCCTGGACAAACTGATCTCACTGCGGGCGGCTTTAAGGCCGAGGCCGCAGGTTCAGCTTCGGCCACGCCTGAAGCTTCAGCTTCCGGCGTATCCGGCACTGGTGCGGCGTCTGCATCCAATGGGGGCGGCAAGTGGCCGGGCAAAGGCCAAAAAACACGGGGACGCGCCGCCCGCATCTGGTCTGTGCTGTGGCGGGGTCTGGCCTTGCTGCTGCTTGTGTTGCTGCTTTTTCTGGCTGGCGTGCTGCTGGCCCTGCGCAGTGAAAGCGTACAGGCATGGCTCAAGGATGAAATCAACGCAACTCTGGCAGCCTCGGCGGCAGAAAGCGGGCTGCACATACGCCTGACCAAACTTTCCGGTTCATTGCCGTTCACGGCTGAGGTGGGGCTTGAATTGTCCGACCCTCAAGGCCTGTGGCTCGAAGCGCCGCAGAATACCTTTATATGGGATTGGGCCGCCCTGCCGGGGCGTTTGCGCATTGCCGAGCTGACCAGCCGTGAACCACGCCTGCTGCGCCTGCCGGATCTCCCCCCATCGCCTCCTGCGCCGCCCTCTCCACCAATGACGGAAGCCTCTTTACGAACAGTTCTGGGGCAGGCCGTGCGGACCCTCAATGGTCTGCCCGGCTGGCTGCCTGATGTGCAGCTTGACCGTCTGGCTGTTGTGGACGCGCAGCTTCCCGAATCCCTGCTTGGCGGCGTTGCACCAACTGGCGCTGCAAAGAACGCAGATGAAAAAAAATCCGCTGACGGCGAAGAGGCGAAGAAAGACGGCACCCCTGACGCCGAAAGCACCGCCCTCAAGGCAGAGGCTTCGAGTGCGCCCGTAGAGGCAGCCGATGCCACGGATACGGCGAACAGCAGTTCTTCAGCTGCTTCTTCCCTGCCAGCGGACAGCTATTTTCTGGCAAACTTTGACGCCAGCCTCAAAGCCGGAAGCACGGGCGGCGGCCTCAAGGCTGTACTGGCGGCTTCTGCCCTGGGTAACGCTCCCCTGCCGCTGCCCGGCGCACAAAGCGGCGGAATTGAAGCGCGTCTTGAAGTAAAAATTGTCCCCCGGCGCAACGAAACAGATACGTCTTCTCGCGTAGTGCTGGCCGCGTCCAGCACGCTCGAAGTCAACGTTCTGCCAGCAGGTTCTGCCCAAAAAACGGCCAGCCAAGCCTTACCCGGTGATGCGCCACAATCCGACAGTAGAGCCAAGGTTGAAGAATCTGCCAACCTCGTGGAGCCAGCGCAAACAGGAGTATCCGCTGCTCCCGTCCCTACCGGGGGGCGCGCTCCAGACAAGGTTGCGGCGACAAGCACGTCCGCTGGCCCGCTGGCAACGCTCATCGGTGAAGGCGCACGGCTTTCTCTGGTCTTTGAATGCCAAATAGACGCTTTGGAAAATCCCCCTTTGGCAGATGGCCCAGAAGCACAGGCCAGCGCCGCCCGCATGGGCCTATCCGGATTTGCCCTCGAGGCAGGGCCGCTGTCCCTGAAAGGACACGCGATCTGGCAAGACCACCCTGTTCCGCCCGCCACAGACTCCGCGCACCCCGCGCCTGCATTGCCGACGACGCTTCGGCCTGTAGCCGGGCAGAAATCCTGGCTTTCCGGGCCGGTGTTTGTGAACGCGCAGATCAACCTTGCTGCCAGCAAAAATATGCCTCCGCCAAGCGGACAAAGCGCAGCTTCAGAAGAAAGCGCCAATCCGCTGGACATGCTGGCCGCTCCAGCCTCGGTGCTCCTTACCGCTACCGGGCCGCTGGAGGCTCCAGACATCAACTTGAGGGCAGAATGCGCCGACCTGCGCATGGGCGCGCACAAACTTGAACAGCTTATGCTGAACCTTGGCGCAACACCGCTGAACTGGGGTGAAGTGCTGCTTGTGGTTGAAGACCACGAAAATAACTCTGCGCCAGCCAGCAGCACACCTTCTGTAGCTGCAAGCGCCACCGGGGCGGAATCATCCAGTGCCACACTGGTTGAAGACGCTGCGCCTCAAAAAGATGCCCCGGCAAAAAAACCGCAACTTACAGCCCAGCTGGACGTGAGCGGCAAGTGGGACAATGAGCCCCTGAGCCTTGAAAGCCAGATTTTCGCGGGCCGCGGCGAAGACAATATTTTACAGGCAGGCCTGCGCAAACTGCGTCTTAGCGCACTTGGGCTTGAGGCTGCGGGGCAACTGGCGGCAAGCCTGCCCCCAGGGTCCATGCCCGCGTGCGATGGCAAACTTGATATGCGTGTGGCCAACTGGGCGGCTCTTTCTACCTTGGTACCGGGCGCGCGCCTTGACGGTGAAGCTGCCCTGAGCCTTGAGCTGAAAGCCGACCGCGTGCCCGTGACGGTAAAAGAAACCAGTGCCGCCGCGCAAAATGACCAGAACGGACAAAATACGTCCGCTTCGGGCACACAGGCGGAGAATGAAAACGCGTCTGCCACGCCTGCGCCCTCCGATACTGAAGCTCCCGCTTCTGCCGATGCGGCAGCGGCAAAGCCCGCGCAACGCTACAGCCAGAAAGCCGAACTGCGTTGGAGCGTGCCGCGCCTGAGCTACAGCACGGGTTCCGGTGCTCCCCTTACGTTGCAAGGACTTGTTGGAGAAGTGACGCTCAAGGATATTTTTGGCGCTGGCAATCTGGCCGCACGGCTTGACCTTGCCAGCGTGCGCCAGGGCGACCTGAACCTTGGGGCCAGGGTGCGTGCAAGCGGCGCTCTTAACGGCCCGCTTGACGCCAGTGTGGAAACAAGCGGCTCTGTGGCAGCGCATGTCAACGCCCGCTGGCAGCCGGGCCTGGTGCAGGTGCAAAGGCTTGAGGCCCATTTGAGTGGCCGCGACCTTGGATTCAAGGCAATACCGGGAGCAACCCTGCGCTACGCAGATTCCGGCCTTGATCTGGCCGGGCTGGACATTCGCATGGTTCCCGGCGGCAGGCTGCGTGCGCAGGCGGCCCTTGGGCAAGACAAGCTTGACGTTCGCCTGGATCTTGAAGGGCTCGCCCTTACCCCGTGGAAAAAATTTGTGCCTGCGCTGCCGGAAGGCACGGTGGAGGCACGCGCCCGCCTTACAGGCACTCCTGCACGGCCCGGTGGCGATTTTCGCCTTGGCGTGCGCCAGTTGCGCATACCCGGTAGCCCCCTGAAGCCCCTGAACCTGGGGCTGGCGGGCCGCATTGAAGCCAGCGGCGGTTCCAGTGGCAGCCTTGTGGCCCGGCTTGAGATGGACAAGGAAAGCATTCAGGCGCTGGGCGGCAGCGAAGCACGGCTTGAAGTACGGCTGCCCCTGCTTTTCGGTAAAGACGGCCTGCCAGAGCCCAATATGCAGGGCCCCCTGCGCGGGCAGGTACGCTGGAAGGGAGCCGCAGGGCCTCTCTGGACTTTGCTGCCTGTGGCCGACCAGCGCTTTGCGGGTAATGTGGACGTGGCCGTGGATTTGGGTGGAACCCTGACAGCCCCGTCTGCCAAGGGTTCTGTGGTGGTAGACAAGGGCAAGTATGAAAATTTGCTACAAGGCGTGCTGCTGACCAATATCAACCTGCGCCTCAATCTTGAAGAAGGCCGTAAAGGCAGTTCAGGCAAAAAGCAGGGCGGCCTGCCCGGCATTGCCCGGCTGGAACTGGACGCCTCCGGTGGTCTTGGCGGCAAACTGCGGGTAGCGGGATTCGCCAATCTTGACGGCAGCAAGCTGGACATCAAAACCACCATAGACCATCTGCGCCCCCTGAGCCGCCGCGACATTCGCATCGAACTTTCAGGAGAAGCAGGAGTGACCGGCAGCGCCGCTGCCCCGCACGTCAACGGAAAAATCGTCGTCAATCAGGGGCTTATACAGCTCAACAAGCTGGCTGTGGGTGGCAGCGTCACTACCCTGCCCATCAGTGAGGCCCCTGCCGTTTCTCAGGCCTCTCAGGTTGCCGCGCCTGAAAAACCCGTTGCACAGGGCAGCCTGAACCTGAATATTGTGATTCCGGGCCGCTTTATCGTTGAAGGCCACGGGCTTTCCAGCGAATGGAAGGCCGATATTCTGATCTCCGGCACGCCGGAAGATCCGCAGGTCACGGGGCAGGTCACGGCAGTCAAAGGCAGCTTTGACTTTTTGACCAAGATATTCAAGCTGTCACGCGGCACCATTACCTTTGCCGGGGGCGCGCTGAGCAATCCCCTGCTGGACATCAAACTTGCCAACGAGACTCCCAATCTTACCTCTTATGTGACCATATCGGGCACAGTGCGCAAAATGAAGCTGTCCCTGAGCAGCGAACCGGAACTGCCCAGAGACGAAATTCTGGCCCAGATTCTTTTTGGCAAAAGCACCAATGAACTGGGGCGGCTGGAAAACCTGCGGCTTGCCGGAGCAGTGGCCCAATTGGCAGGCTTCGGGTCAAGTGAGGGCGGCATTTTTGATATGACCCGCAAGGCCTTGGGCGTTGACGTGCTTCGCCTGAATTCTCCCACAGGACAAAGCTCCGGGGATCAGTCCGGCGATGAAGGCATGGGGGCGGGCACCTCGGTGGAAATGGGCAAGTACATTACAGACATTATCTACGTCGGTGTGCAGCAAGGCATGAAACAAGGCAGCACAGCCTTTATCATTCAGCTTGAAGTCACGCCTCGCACCAGCCTTGAGTTGCGCTCGGAGCAACAGAGCACCTGGGGCGGCATACGCTGGAAATACAACTACTAGAGCCTTCAATACTCCATCACCACGCGTATTTGCGCCTGATGCATCACCACGCTGAACTGCATTTTTGACAGCGGCCCTTGGCCCGCGACCTGGTTGGAGCATTGTATTGTTGAAATTTACACGCTTCAACGCGGTACGGGAATGCAGCGCGCCGCAACACGGTATGGATTCTGCCGAAAATCACATTTTTCGGCAGAATGACAACTTTGAAATGTAATGCATTTCAAAGTTAATCTGCTCTAAGAGCAAGGTACCAATTTTACCCTATTTTCAAACAGACGAACATGAAACCAAACGACCATACATCAATACCCGCAGGCGCAACCCTGCACTTACGCCGTGCCCTGGCAACAGACCACGCCGCTCTTGCCGATCTTTGGAAGCGCAGCGTGCTGGCAACGCACCATTTTCTCACGCCCTTGGCGGTGGATGAGCTTTATACCGCCCTGCTGCAAGAATATTTGCCGGGAGTGGAAGAATTGTGGCTGGCAGAATACGGGCAGTCCACCGCAGAAATGGCAGACGCCCCCACGCCGGGAACGGACAGTGTGAAAACCGGAAAAGACGCAAAACCGTCGGCTGATTTTCCCCGGCCAGTGGGCTTTATGGGTTTCAACTGGCCGCAGATAGAAATGCTTTTTGTAGAACCGGAATTTTTTGGCCACGGCATCGGCAAGACGCTTCTTGCCCTTACGCAAAAGCGGGCCATTGCAGAAGTTGCAACACTGACACTTGATGTTAATGAGCAAAACCCCGCCGCCTTGGCCTTTTACGCACGCATGGGCTTTGCGGTGACAGGCCGTTCCCCTGTGGACGGGCAGGGCCGCCCGTACCCCCTCTTGCATATGGCATGGCGGCAGCCATAGAGCTTTTCAGCGCGAAAGATTCATCCTGTTACAGTTTAAGGCGGCAGAACCATAGAGCAGATTACCTTTGAACTGTATTATATTTCAAAGGGGCCATTCTGCCGCAAAATCAATTCTTGGCTGAATCTACGCCGCGTTGCTGCACGCTGTACTCTTATACGGCGGTGGAGCATGTAAACTTTTTGAAAGGTAGTTTGCTCTAGGGGTTGTTTCTAAATAAATGGTTTTGCGCCAAGGGCAAGGAAAAAGGCTTTTTTACGAGATAAGTGTACTTTTGCGGTACATGACGTGAGTAAAAAAGCCTTTTGACGCAGCCAATTGGACAAAAGAATTATTTAGGAACAGCCCCTAGATCGGCAGGCGCATAACGCACAACACGTCATTGGCGTAGCGCCCGTCGCGCTTGTACTCCCGATAGCCGCGCGAGCAGGCGCAGCCCACGGCATACAGCACACCATCAACGGATTCCAGATGTGAGGCGCACTCACCCTGCCCCAACGCCAGCCATTCGGCGGGCAGCCGGCAGTTTTCGCCCGGCGTCATGTCGGGCGTGCTGGAAGCCACAACAACGCCCCCCGCCTCTACAAAGAATCCCGCTGCCCCTTTCAGTACCGCGCCAGCGCAATCTCTGGGCAGCGTGTCGTCCAGCATGCCCTCGAACTGAGGCAAGGAATCAAAGACAATACCAATGCCGCCAACCGCCGCGCCGCCTTCGGGCGGAAGCACTGGCGCGCTGTATATGTAAGAAGGACGGGCCTCGCCGTCCGGCCGATAAAGCTCTGTAACGCGGAAAGGCGAAACGGCGAAATCGTTGGAATCCGTCAACGCCAGTGTGCGGCGCACATAATCTTCACTTATCTGCTCCCCATAGCGGCCCCGCTCCGAAGGCCGGGAACAGGCCACAATAACGCCGTGCGCATTGTACAGAAAAAGATTGGAATACACCGTGTAGTAACTGTTGATGTATTCCAGCACGCCCTCAAGCCGGGCCAGATCCCCCCTGCTGACAGACGGCTGCGCCAGAATCTTGCGAAAATCGGGCGTCAGTGCCCACCAACGGCAGTCATTGGCGCGCTCGTAGAGGTTGCGGTCCATAATTTCAACGGTAATGGAGGCAAGAAACGAGGCATCGTTAAGGCGCGAGGCAGTCACAGTATTCAGCAGGCCATTGGTGAACCGGTGAAATTCACGCTCCATTTGCACACACATTTTCCGCACTGCGTCCAGAATGGGGGGCAGGGCCTGGGCGGCGTGCCGCTCGTCCTCTCTGGCATTACCGCTCTGACGGGCGGCCATGATCTGCCCGTTGAGCGCCGCCAGGGTCAGATCGCCCATAACGTCGCTGGCCTGTTCTTCAATGCTGGTCAGCTGCGCGGAAAAATCCGCCTCGCGGCGCACCAGTTCGGCATCCAGCCCATCTGTGGGCCTGTCCGCAAAGGCGCTTTGCGCGCTGCAGAGCACCTGCGCACGCCACGGCTGCCCTGTATATCCCTGGTAGCCCTCTGACGGGCGCGAAACAGCCAAAGAGGTTTTGCCGCCAAATCCGGTTATGGAAAAACTTGTGGCGCTGTCGCAGTGGTACACGCGCCCCACGGGCGCCGCTATGGCGTTGCTGCTGGCAAAGGCTTCTCCGCGCTCGTCCAGCAGCAGCACAGCCATGTCATTGGCAAAACGGGCCATACCAGAAAAAAGATCGGCGGCTTCTCCCTCCATATCAAAAACAAGACACAGCACCCCCAACGGAGCCGCTGTGCCTTCAGCGCGGATCGCGTGCGAGTAGACAAGCGCCGCATTTCCGTCTGGCGAAAGGTCTGTGGGCCGGAACGTCTCCACAAAATCCTGCGAAGCCAGCGTTTGCCCTATAAGCGGATCGTGCGAGGCGCTTACAGGTCTGGCGGCGTCCAGCTGCACCCGCACACGCCCCTGCGGATCAAGCACAAGAATATCGCGGTATACGCTGTACTTGGCGCGGTAAGCTTGCAGCCGGGCGCGCATGCCGGGCATATCGCCAGCCCCTTCCTGAAGGAAGCGTATAATCTCCCCGTCTGTAGCCAGAAAGCTGACATCCGCTGTGCGCTCGTAAAGATTGCGCTTGATGATGTCCATAACCACCTGGGCCACTGGCGACATCTCGCGCACTGCTTTTTCGAGCAGTTTTTCCGCCAGCATGCCAGTGAGGTCGTGACGCAGAAGCCCAAAGGTGTCGCGCGTTTTAAAAATGAAGTCGAACAGTGTGGAGGCAATGGCATTGCAGTTGATTTTTCCCGTAAGGGCTATCCAGGTCCACTGCCGCTCAAGCTGCGCAAACACCGTGCGGCAGCGCCCTATTTCAGGCATGAAAGGAATCAGCTTTTCAACGGCGGATTTTGTATGGGAATCCAGATCACACAGCATGCGGTACCTCGCTCACACCCGGAGCACAATAGCAGAGTTACGTTGCGAGAGCGTATCTACAACAAAAAGCGGCAACCCGCGGGAGGCGTTTATAGCCACCGCACGGATTGCCGCACCAATACCGTTATTGCTGTTCTTCGCCCGCGGGGGGGGGCGGGTTGCTTAAAACCAGATCAAATGCACAGTGAAAATATTTATCAGCTCGAGGCAAAAATCAACCACAAAATTGATAGTACATCTGCCTCAAATCAAGACAAACACTTGCCGTGCTAGCTACCCTTGCGCTTGCCTGCAGTCTGATACCGCTTTTGAGCAGAAAGTTCAGACTTGCGCAGACGGATAGAAAGAGGGGTCACTTCCACCACTTCGTCTTCACGAACAAAGTGCAGGGCATGCTCCAGGGTCATTTTTCTCACAGGCGTCAGGGTGACGTTTTCGTCCTTGCCGGAAGCGCGAAGGTTGGTGAGCTTCTTTTCCTTGGTGGGATTGACGTCAATGTCGTTGTCACGATTGTGTTCACCCACGATCATGCCTTCGTACACAGGGTCGCCCGGTTCCACAAAAAGCACGCCACGGGGCTCAAGGTTATACAGGGCGTAAGCCACGCCGCTGCCTGCCCTGTCAGCCACAATGGAGCCGGAATAACGCGTGGGGAAATCGCCGCGCCATTCTTCGTAGCCGTCAAGGTAGGAGTTCATGATGCCTGTGCCCTTGGTATCTGTAAGAAACTCGTCGCGGTAGCCAATAAGGCCACGCGCGGGCACGCTGAATTCCAGGCGTACACGGCCCGTGCCGTTGTTGATGCAGTTGACCATGCGGCCTTTGCGCTGGGCCAGCTTTTCAGTAACCACGCCCATAAAGTTTTCATCGCAGTCCACATAGAGACGTTCGATGG
The DNA here is from genome assembly GCF_014202345.1 of Desulfovibrio intestinalis. Classification (NCBI taxonomy): domain Bacteria; kingdom Pseudomonadati; phylum Thermodesulfobacteriota; class Desulfovibrionia; order Desulfovibrionales; family Desulfovibrionaceae; genus Desulfovibrio; species Desulfovibrio intestinalis. The sequence goes on along the minus strand of NZ_JACHGO010000003.1, from coordinate 86,436 downwards.
GCTCAAGGGTTTTGCCGTTTTCATCCTTTTGCAAGATGACTTCGGGGCGGCCCACAGAAAGCTCGAAGCCTTCGCGGCGCATGGTTTCAATAAGAATGGCCATCTGAAATTCGCCACGGCCCTTGACCAGAAAAGCGTCGCGGTCTGCGGTGTCTTCAACACGCACGGCCACGTTACGCAGGGTTTCCTTGACCAGACGGTCGTGGATGGCGCGGCTCTGAACCAGCTTGCCTTCACGGCCCGACAGGGGCGAGGTGTTGATGCCAAAGCGCATGGCCACAGTGGGTTCGTCCACGTGGATGCGCGGCAGGGCACGCGGATTGTCGCGGGTACAGATGGTGTCGCCAATGGTGACGTCTTCAATACCCGCCAGCACGACGATATCGCCGGGCTGGGCTGTTTCCACTTCGGCCAGTTGCAGACCGTCGTACACCTGAAGCTTGGTGGCGCGCAGGGGACGGGGCTGGCCGTCTTCGCCAATGCAGGCAAGAGAGTCTTTGCTCTGCACCTGGCCGTGCATGATGCGGCCCACGGCCAGACGGCCAAGGTAGTCGGAGTAGTCAAGGTCGGCCACAAGCATCTGGAAAGGCTGCTCGGGGTCATGCTGCGGGCCATTGATGTGCTTCAGGATGGCTTCAAACAGCGGCGACAGGTCTTTCTGCTCGTCGTCGATATTGTTCATGGCCACGCCCTGGCGGCCAATGGCGTAAAGAACCGGAAATTCCAGCTGCGCTTCGCTGGCGTCGAGGTCGATGAACAGGTCATAGACTTCGTTAAGCACTTCCTGAGGGCGGGCGTCCTTGCGGTCGATCTTGTTGATGACCACAACCACGGGCAGCCCGGCTTCAAGGGTTTTGCGCAGCACAAAGCGGGTCTGGGGCAATGGCCCTTCAGAAGCGTCCACCAGCAGAATGGCGCCAGTGGTCATAGAGAGCGAGCGCTCCACTTCACCGCCAAAGTCGGCATGGCCGGGCGTGTCAATAATGTTGATCTTGACGCCGTTCCACGAGACCGCGCAGTTCTTGGCGGCGATGGTGATGCCGCGTTCGCGTTCCAGGTCCATATTATCCATGACGCGGTCATCAAGTTGCTGACCAGCGCGAAGAACGCCGCCCTGTTTGAAGAGAGCGTCCACAAGAGTGGTCTTGCCGTGGTCAACGTGTGCTATAATGGCGACATTGCGAAGTGAGTCATTGTGCTGCATGGGGCGATTGCCTTTTGGTAGAAAAAAATAGTGTCCGGGCAGCGCTTGTACGCATTTTTCAAAGTTTTGTCACCATTGCCCGTATGAGCCGACCCAGATTTTTGCCCGCCTGAGCAGCAACAAGAATGATTTCTTCCAAGGGAGCCGGGGTCATACAGTCTGGTAAATTTTTATTTGACAAACAGGAAAGACCAAGCACACGCATGCCCAAATGACGTGCGGCAATAACTTCAAGCACCGTGCTCATGCCCACGGCGTCTGCACCCCACTGCCGGTACATGCGCGTCTCTGCCGGGGTTTCCATTTCCGGCCCGCGCACACCAATATACACGCCGCGCTCAAGCCGCAGGCCCATTTTAGCGGCGGTTTCCATCGCCAAAGACCGCAGATCCGCATCAAAGGGCATGCTCATGTCGGGAAAACGCTGTCCCCACGGGTCGCAGTTACAGCCAATCAAGGGCGAATGCCCCGTGTGGTTGATAAAGTCTGTCATGCACATGACGGACCCGGCGTCAAAGGTGGGGTTGAGAGCTCCGGCCGCGTTGGTGATGATAAGCGTTTTTACACCCATCGCCGCCATAACGCGCACACCCATGCACACCTCAGCCGGGGTGCGCCCCTCGTACAGATGACATCGCCCCTGCTGGATAAGCACGGGCCGCCCTTGTGCATCGTCTTCACCACATGAGGTGGGAAAACGCCCACAAACAAATGCGCCCACATGCGAATCCACACTGGACTCGGGGAAACCGGGCAGATCTGAGTAAGGTATGGCCACCCGCTCCGCAAGCCTGTCAGCCAGCCCCGAAAGGCCGGTGCCCAATATAAGACCAATGGGCGAGGCGTTATTTTCTACCGCGCCAGTGGCACTACAGGATATTTTGCGCATTCCCGCAGGTTGCGAAAATGTGCAGGCAGATGCCGCCAGAGCCTTGCGCAGGGCCGCTGCCACGGACTGGACTTCCTGCGGATTTTGCATATTATCCCTCCTGTTTTGGTCGTGCAAACGGCCGCAATGCAATAGCCACGGCGGGTGCGCGATTTTTTTCACCTGCACTGCAACAGTGCGTGTGGATTTTCACACGAAAAGTGCGTACACTTATTTGATACACACTCTGTATATCCCGCCCGGCCCTGTCCTACAAGGACAAACCAGCGGTTTGACCTGAACCCGGCTGTTCGCGGCCCCCGCAACAGCACCGGAACGAACAGACAACAACTATTTGCGCCTTTGAAGCGCCGCATATGGAGACAGGCTTGGACAAAGCTCAGGAAATCATTCCACTGCAAAAGCATAAAATTCTGGTAGCCAACCGCGGCGAAATCGCCATGCGCATCATGAAGGCATGCCGCAAGCTTGGCGTGGCCTTTACTGCCATATTCACGGCTGAAGACGCCGCTTCGGGCCATGTGCGCCTGGCGCGGGAAGAAGGAGGCGAAAAAAGCCTCTTTCGCGTTTCTTCGTACCACGATGCCAACGAACTCATGTCCGTGGCTGATGAGGCGGGCTGCACAGCCGTACATCCCGGCTACGGCTTCTTTGCTGAAGACTACCGCTTCGCCCGCCGCGTGGCCAAACGCGACCGCAAACTCATCTTCATAGGCCCCTCGTGGAAAATCATTCGCGAGCTTGGTGACAAAATCAACACCAAACGTCTCGCGCGCAGCCTTGGCGTGCCCACTGTGCCGGGTTCCGACCGTCCCATCTATGACGAGATGGAAGCCGAGCGCATTGCCAAAAGCATTTTTGAGTTCCAGGCGCAGCAAGGCATCAGCAGACCCCTTGTGCTGGTCAAGGCTTCGGCTGGCGGCGGCGGCATGGGCATTGAAGAAGTGTACGATCCTGACCAGTTCCGTTCTGTTTACCGCCGCATTCGCAGCTACGCGCTGCGGCAGTTCAAGGACGAAGGCGTGCTTATCGAGCAGCGCATTACCGACTTCAACCACCTTGAAGTTCAGGTAGTTTCCGACCGCACAGGAACGAATCCCGTGCACTTCGGCACCCGTAACTGCTCCATCCAGTCCACTGGCTTGCAGAAACGTATTGAAGTCGCCCCCGGCTTTGTGCCCGACGAACTGGAATACACCTTTGACGCGGGCAAGGTTCTCAAGGATATCGTTCACTATTCCCTGACGATGGCCCGCAAGGTCGGCTACGACAACGTGGGCACCTGGGAATGGATTGTGACCCGCAAGGGCGAACCCTTCCTGATGGAAGTCAACACCCGCATCCAGGTTGAAAACGGAGTTTCTGCCCGCATTTCCAAGGTCAAAGGCCAGGGAGATGTGGACATTATTGCTGAACAGATACGGATCGGCCTGGGCGAGAATCTTGGCTACAATCAAAAAGACATAACCTTTCACGGTGTTGGCATAGAGTACCGCCTTATCGCTGAAGATCCCGACACCAACTTCACCCCCTGGGTGGGCCGTATCGAAAGCTTCCAATGGAAGGCCCAGCCCTGGCTGACCATGCTCACGCATGTTCCCACTGACGAACCGTATGAAATTCCCACGGAATTTGACCCGAATCTGGCGCTTGCCATTATTTGGGGCAAAGATCTGGAAGAAGCCAAGGCCCGCGGCCTTGAGTTTTTGAATGACCTGCGTCTTGAAGGGCACAATGGTGCGGGCGAAGGCTTAAAATCCAACGTTAATTTTTTGGCGGCCAATACCGGGCGGATTCTCCGCTTTTGACCGAAAGGAAATGAACATGGGTACACCCTTGGGCCAAAATTATGAGTGACGCCGGCGTTGAGCTGAACATCCTGCCGGGCCTGTGCGTAGCGCACAGCAGCCTTGTCATGCGCAATCTTGAAGGCCCCGCCACTATGCTGGCCGTAAAAGACCGCATGCTCGGCAACAAGCCCTTGGCTGCCCTGCACTCGTCCTACTCAAACTTTCTTAAAAAACCCGTTTAGCGGCATACGCGAGTTATGGATAATAACATAGAAAAACGCATCCAGAGCCTGCGCGACAGGCTTAGCTATCTGGTGGACATTTTTGCAGGCAAGCATAAAGACAATGCACAATTGCTGGAAGAAAAGCTCACCTCTTTTGCGACGCGCGTTCGTGCTGGGGAAGTTGAAGATCCCTATGCCGAACTGGCCACGGTAGAAGACCTTTTCAGCTATGTGGAGCGCCGCCTTGAAGGCAGCATCACTCCCATGGACAAGGTGCGCATTGTACGCCATCCGCAGCGCGTCTGCCTGCGCGATATTCTGGAAAACGTCTACGACAACTTTACCGAGGTCGGCGGGCAGGACGAGCACAGCCTTGACCCCAGCATGCTTATTGCCCGGGCTGTCATTACTAGACGGCGCGGCAAAAAAACCTACACCCAGTCTGTCATGGTCATCGGGCAGGAAAAAGGCCACGGCGCGGAATTCCGCAACGGCGGCTCGGTCAAACCCTGGGGCAACGCCAAGGCGCAGCAGTATATGCGCGTGGCCGAAACCGAGGGCATTCCAATTCATGCCTATATCTTCACGCCCGGTTCGTATCCCATTGAGGACTACCCCGGCGCGGCCCAGCAGATCGCCCGCAATATCTACAGCATGGCTGGCCTGCGGGTTCCCGTCATTGCCGTGATATCCGAAGGCGGTTCGGGCGGCGCCGAGGCTATTGGCCTCGCCGACAAGAGGCTCATGCTTTCGCACGGTTACTATTCGGTTATTTCTCCCGAAGGTGCCGCCGCCATTGAAGGCCGCCTCAAATCCGGGGAACGTGCCGCGCCCGAACTTATCGAGCACTGCGCCCAGAATCTCAAGATCACCGCGCAGGACAACTTCAAGTTCGGCTACATTGACCGCATTGTGCAGGAACCACCGTTGGGCGCGCGCCCCTGGCACTTTGATTTCTTCCGCAGTCTGCGGCAGGAAGTCATTCGCGCAACCGACGAAGTGGTGGTCTCTACCCGCAAGATGCCCATTTTCAAGGGCCTGGCCCTGTCTCGCCTGCGCAAGCCCGACGCCAACCTGGACGAAATGCACACCCGCTGGGGGCTTTCATCCAAGGCCAAGGACTGCCTGCGTGAAAAACGCCAGCAGAAGTTCCTGCGCCTTTCGCGTCAGGCCGCCCGCGACCGCAGGCCCTTCATCACCAAGCTGGCCGGCGCAACCTGGGACTGGATTTCCAAACCCTGGGTGAGCTTCAAGTACGATTTCTATCGTAAGCACCAGATGCGCATCCGCACCTTTATGGAAGAAATGGACAACGAATGGGAAGTGTTCAAGGGCCGCCTGCTGGCTCCCTGGCACAAACTCACCCACAAGCTGCCCAGCAAACAAGACAGCAAGGCCAAGGAACTCATGGCCCTTTCTACCTGGGCCGACGACTCGCGCCGTCTCAAGTGGAACTATATCTCCCCGCGTTACAAGACAGACCGTGCGGTCACCTGCCCCAACAGCGCTTCTTACGGCTGCCTTGACCTGTGGGGACCGGACCTTTTTGCGGAGTTTGCGGGCGTGTGCAGCCATTGCGGCTACCACTTTCCTATGGAGCCGGAATGGTACGTTAAAAACGTCTTTGATCCCGGTTCTGTTTTTGAGTTCAACAGTGAAATTGAAGCGGGCAATCCTCTGGACTTCCCCGATTTCAACGACCGCATCAGCGCAGCGCAAAAAAAGACCGGGGCCAAGAGCGGTTGCATGACCTTTGAGGCCCGCATAGACAACACCAAGATGGTGGTGGCCATGCTTATGGGCACCTTCCGCGGTGGTTCCGTTGGCGCTGCCGAGGGCTACAAGTTTGTGGAAGCCGCCCAGCGCGCAGCCAAGAAGCGGTATCCGTTCCTTGCCTATGTGCACGGCACGGCTGGCATTCGTATTCAGGAAGGAACCCACGGCGTCATACAGATGCCGCGTTGCACGGTGGCAGTGCGCCGCTATATCGAATCCGGCGGGCTGTACATGGTGCTCTACGACACCAACTCCTTCGCCGGACCAGTGGCCAGTTTTCTCGGCTGCTCGCCCTACCAGTTCGCCGTGCGCTCGTCCAATATCGGCTTTGCCGGACCCGGCGTTATCAAAGAAACCACGGGTATGGACATCCCGCCCAAGTACCATCGCTCCTACCGCGCCTTGTCACGCGGGCATATTCAGGGCATATGGGACAGAAGGCAGGTACGGGCCAACCTGAAGCAAGCTCTGCTCACCATCGGTGGCAGGAACTTGTACTATCGGTAGGCGGTGCTGTAGTGATACTGATGCGTAACCAGTCACTGTCGCCATCTCTAAGGCCCTGCGGGCCTAAGACCTGCCGCGCTCTGCTCACCATCGGTGGCAGGGACTTGTACTATCGGTAGGACGGCGGCGAACTCTGGATATGGCATGGTTCCCTGCCGCTTGCAGCAGGGAGCCCAGCGGGCGCTTTTTCAGCCTGCTGCAGACAGATTATGCAGATATGTCAGTACACAACATAGCGTGCGCCCAGTGGGGCAGACATTAAAGAACCCAAACGCCCGTGCCGCTCCGGCGGCACACGCGCCAAGCATATTACGGACCAAGCATGATTAATATATCTTCGTTGCTGGACGAAATTAAAGCCTCTCCCTACCGCGAAATCGTTATCCGTACTCCGCATACGGGGCAGGTCACTTTTGCGGGGCTCAAGCAGGGCGACAAAACATTTGGCCCCCAGGGCCAGTGGAAAGAAAAGCCCGGCACTCTTATTGCCACGCTGGAGCGCGAGCGCAATCCCAAGTCTATTTGCGCCTCTGAAAAGGGTGAGGTAAGCACGATACACAGCGAACTTGAAGGCCAGTTTGTCCAGGCCGGAACCCCACTTGCCGTGCTGCGGCATATGCTGACAAAGGATGAGGTGCAGAGCATCATTCTGCAAAAAACCCTGCACCTGTTCTGTGCGCCTGAACGCGCCAAGTACTACTTCACGCCTGAAGTGGACAAGAAAATCCGCGCGGCTGACGCTCAGTCAGTAGCCGTGCGCGACGGCATGGAACTGCTCATCATGTCCCGCATGAAGCGCGAAGTGCCTCTTAACTACTCCGGGCCTGACGGCGTCATTTACGCTGTCTACTTCAAGATCAATGACAACATGGACGCCGGGGCTCCGCTTCTGGGCGTGTGCCCCAAAGACCAGCTGCCTGCCATTCAGGACGTCATCATGCGTGTGCAGACGGAGTGGACGGAAAAGGAATAGAAAAGCCCCCATTCGACCAGTCAACCAACGTGGAGAACCATTATGGGCAACGCCTTGCAGATACGTGTCACCGCTGTGACCTGGAACGAAGACCTGCTCGAAAAACTGTGGCCCAAGTTGACGGAACTGGCCTTCAGCGTTCCCATCAAGCATGAGAAGCACGGTGTTCTTGAGATGGTGCGCGCCCTGAGTGACGGCCTGCAGTTTCTTCCCTGGTCCGAGGCCAGACGCAAGGCGATGGGGCCCGGCATTGAAGAGGCAGCCCGCATCAAACAGGCGCTGGAAAACGCGCTGGCAGACTGGCAGCCCCGTGAGGCCAACATTTTAAGTGACAAACTTGAAGACGTGCTGGATAATCTGGAAAAGGCGTTTGTGGCCTGACAGATCCGGAACACAGCAGTATATCATCGGAGAGCATTCGAATGCTGAATAAAGTTATGATTATTGGCCGCCTGGGCCGTGACCCCGAGTTGCGTTACACTCAGAGCGGTTCGCCCGTGGCCAGCCTCAATATCGCTACAGACGAGTCCTATACCGACCGTGACGGCAACAAGGTTGACCGCACCGAATGGCACCGTGTGTCTGTATTTCAGCGCCAGGCAGAAAACTGCGCCAACTACCTTACCAAGGGCAGCTTGGTTTTTGTGGAAGGCAGCCTGCAAACCCGCAAGTGGCAGGACCAGCAGGGACAGGACCGCTACACCACTGAAATCAAGGCGCAGCGTGTGCAGTTTCTGGAACGCAAGGGCGACGCCCCCCGCGAAGGCGGAGGCCGCAGCTTTGACGAAGACTATGGCGCACCTTCTGCCGCTCCCCGTGGCAACGCCCCGCGTGGCGGCCAGGGTGGAGCCCCGCGCCAGCAAGCGCAGGGTGGAGGCCAGGGTGGCCGTCGTGGAATGGATGAAGACCTCGGTCCCGCCTTCCCTTCTGAAGCGTCCAATATGGACGAAGTGCCCTTCTAGACCTTTCGATCACGGGTTCGGGCTTGACCTGAGGCAGCTTGTTGCCGCCCAAAACAGCCTGACCTGCTTTGTTTGGCCGGAACCACACAGGTTCCGGCCTTTTTTTGTCAAACGCTGTACACCGCATGTGTCTCTCCCCGCCCCTTGCACACCGTTTTGAACCGACCTTGTGCCTCGCGGCAAACCAATCGCGATCTAGCCCTGCTCCAAAGTGATGTGCCTTGGCCATCTTGTTTCCCTCTAACCTGAGCGGTAGACCAGATTGTATCCACCCGGAATGCCGATTACCGCCGCCAGCTCTCCAAAATATAAACAGCCGCAACATCCCGGCCTCAAACAGATTTACTTCAAACGGCTTCAGTGCCAACCAATCACGCAAAACCATCCCGCCTCTGTGTATCGTGCAATCTGACTCACTTCGGGGCTACTCGTTGGTTCTCCCTACCCTCCGTGCTTTTGTGCAATGCAGGCTGCGCTTGGCCTGACCTTCGAAGGCTCAGATATTCGCGGGTCTGGCCTTCCAACTTGCTCGCCCAAATGGGAGATTGCGAAAAAAAGCGCCATCGTCAAAAATGTAATATGCAACACCCCCAGCTCCCGCCTGTTTTCAATTCTCGGGCAGGCTATCAGCGCCCATCTGCAATGTGAATTTTATGTTACAATTTAAGTATGTTATTGAATTTCACTCCATCAAACAACAGCAAGGAGGCAAAAAAATAGCAAGAATATCAACACGTCACGTATGTGCTTACCTTGCCGCCTGCAAAGGAGATTTGCGCGTTTTTTCCAGCGAGGGGGCTTCTCTTTTTTAAAAACATGCCGTATGATGGTATTTAGGTTTTTTGGCGGGATGCAACGTCTTTTCGTATATTTTTGCTGACGTTGTCAGGAAAATTTGCAAGAGGTAGTTGACTTTTTGTTAGATTATTCACAAGATGGTTTTTGAAAGAAGCCCTCCCTATTCCGGTCAACGTGATGCCACGGTGGGAGGCTGTCATAACCAAAACACGGAGGATTTCGCGATGTCCAAATTGGTAGCTCCTCACGGCGGTAAGGGTCTGGTCTGTTGCCTGCTTGAAGGTAAGGCCCTGGAAGACGAAAAGAAAAAGGCTGCAGGCCTCAAGCAGATCGAGATTTCTTCCCGCGCTAAGGGCGACCTTATCATGATGGGCATTGGCGGCTTTTCGCCTCTGAACGGCTTCATGAACAAGGCCAACTGGAAGAGCGTTTGCGAGAAGATGACTCTCACCGACGGCACCTTCTGGCCCGTGCCTGTGACCCTGGACATCTCCGCTGACGAAGCCAAGACCATCAAGGCTGGCGAAGAAGTGGCTCTGGTCCGTAAGGGCGAAATCATGGCCACCATGAAGGTCGAAGAAGTCTATGAAATGACTGAAGCCGACAAGAAAATGGAATGCGAACTGGTCTTCAAAGGCGAAGGCCCCGACTCTGAAAAGTTCTGGGAAGTGGCCCCCGAAGACCATCCCGGCGTGAAAATGGTTCTGGCTCAGAAAGAATTCAACATCGCTGGCCCCGTCAAAGTGCTTTCGCAGGGCGAATTCCCCGAAAAGTTCCCCGGCGTGTACATGACCCCCGCCCAGCTGCGCGCCAAGATGGACGAACGCGGCTGGCAGAAGGTTGCCGCCCTGCAGCTGCGCAACCCCATGCACCGCTCGCACGAATACCTTGCCAAGATCGGCGTGGAAGTGTGCGACGGCGTGGTCATCCACTCCCTGGTGGGCTCCCTGAAGCCCGGCGACATTCCTGCTGAAGTGCGCGTGCGCTGCATCGACACCCTGGTTGACAAGTACTTCGTGAAAGACTTCGTCATTCAGGCCGGCTACCCCCTGGACATGCGTTACGCTGGTCCTCGTGAAGCCTTGCTGCACGCCACCTTCCGCCAGAACTACGGCATCAACAACCTGCTGGTTGGCCGTGACCACGCTGGCGTGGGCGACTTCTACGGCATGTTTGAAGCTCAGGAAATCTTCCGCAAGATTCCTGTGTCCGAAGACGCCGGCAAACGCCTGCTTTGCGATCCCCTGAATATCGACTGGACCTTCTACTGCAAAAAGTGCGACGGCATGGCCAGCATGCGCACCTGCCCGCACGGCAAAGAAGATCGCGTCATCCTGTCTGGCACCAAACTCCGCAAGATGCTTTCCGAAGGCGCGGAAGTGCCGGATCACTTCGGCCGCGAAGAAGTGCTTACCATCCTGCGTGAGTACTATTCCAGCCTGACCGAAAAAGTCGAAGTCAAGATGCAGCGTGCCGCCTCTGGTTCCACCATGTAAGGACGCCGCAGTCACAACGCGAAAGGACGCCCGCAAGGGCGTCCTTTTGTTTTGGCGGGCTGCCGCCTCTGCCCCAACGTGCAAACAGCCCGACAGCAGCCCATTATAGGCAAAGGCACGCGCGGCCAGTTTACTTTTACACAGGGCGGGTTCTGCTTTCACGCAGGGCGGGTTTTGCTTTCCCCATATGTGGCAACATGGTTTTTCCACAAAGTCCCCCCCTGAATCCAGTCGCCCGGCATGCCTGAACTTGTTACATATGCGGGGGCCTGATCCACTCGTGACGTGTTCACACTTTACCTGAAGTAAAAAAAAGCCTATAACCAAATGATACATTTTGGGCATAGAAGTCGTCGTGCGACTGCCGCAAACGTGCGGTCCCGAGTGTACCGGCAGGCGGCTCATCGTGGCGCGCGCCCTGTGCGTGCCCCGAAGATACCCGCTCAAACCCATCTACAGGTGGTCCATGAACCGATCCCACGAAGTCGTTACCGGCGCCCTGTGCCTTGCTCTGCTGGCCGCAGCATTCTGCGCATGGAGCGCCCTTGGCAACGAGGTTAACCTGTGCGTAACGGCTGGCTGTTCTTTATATCAAGACACCTCCGTTGCGGGCATTTCACTGTGGTGGCTCGGAGCTGGCGTTTTCGCGGCCCTGTGCTTTCTGGCTTTGTTGGGGGCCACCCATTGGGGCCGAATACTGGCAGCCCTGGCGCTCACGGGCGACGTGCTGCTGCTTGCGGTAATGGCCCTTACCGCCCCCTGTGTCAGCTGCCTTATCGTGGCTGTCTTCTTTGCCCTTATCTATTTGAGCTTTCGCCACGCGGCAGCCGCGCGCACTCGCGCCAGCAAACCGGGACGTTCTGCCCTGGTGCTGGTATGGGGAGTGCTCTTCATCGTCAACCTTGGCGCAGTGGTCAAATCACAGGCCAACGTCTGGGCCATTACCGATAATGGTCAAGAAGCCTCAGTACATATGTACTTCTCGCCCTCCTGCTCCAGTTGCCGTGAAGGTGTTGGCATTCTGTCCGGCCATGTGGATGTCGCTTTCTACCCTCTCGCTGAAAACGACGCGGACGTGTACCGCGTTGCGCACATGATGCGCCGCCTTGATCAGGGGGACAGCATGGCAGAAGCCCTGGCCCGCTCTCAGGAAGTAAGTGCTCCCAGTGGTTTTGCCGCTTGGAGCCCGGATATGATCTGGCTGCGCTTCCGCATGCTGCGCAACAAATCCCATGTATTTATGGCTGGCGCTCAAACCGTGCCTTTCTTCGAATACCACGGCTTGCCCTCAATGCTGGTCAAGCAGGCTCAAGCCGCAGGCCAGCGAAGCGCCACCGGAACGGGGGCTGCCGCAACAGGCTCCAGCACTCCAGCCGCAGGCATGTCGGGCGGCGCGGGCGCAGCCTATCCGCAGGGCCAACATGGCGGTACAAGTGATGCCCTGCCACTGGAACCGCAGATCGCGGGCCAGTGCGGCGGACCGGCTCCCTGCCCGGAATAGGCCGGACACTTTGAGCGGGCTGCCTTTAAAAGGGCCTCTTTCAAAGATTACAGGCGCGCTTATTGTTGGCGCCAAGGGCTGGTACTTGCAGCGTAAGACGGGTTTTGCCTGACAAAGTGAACCAAGCGAAATCCGGCAGGCAAAGTGCGTTGGCGAAATACGACAGCAGTACGGCAAATCAGCGCATAAGCCCTGTTTCTTGAGATTCAAGACGACCTGCTGTACCCGCTTCTTCAGCGCCGGAGCGATGGGGATCAAGCTTACAGCAAAAGAGCCAGCGTGAGCTGACAACGATAACTGCGCCCTGAAATCGGCACGGGCAACCATTCCGATACAAGGGTGCAGCGGCACGCTGATATTGTGCAAAAAATAACGTAAGTAATGCAGGAAAGCGCTAAATGGGCTTGACGCCCTTTGCGCTTCCACTTTATATGAAACAGCCTTACCCGTAAGGCATGAGGGCGGCATGAAAGCACAGGATTTGTTCAGAAAGCGCAAAAGCGAGATCGTTCGCCTTTGGGCTGAAGAGGTGTTTAACACCTACCCGTTTGAAACGACAGGTTTTTTGCGTACCCGTGAGGATCCTTTCAGCAACCCTGTTGCCCACATGACCAAGGAAGCGGCCGACGCTCTGTACGACGCAATGGCTGGTGAACACGTTGATCCCGGGCACACCAAGATGGCCTTGGAACGTTTCATCAAATTGCGCGCTGTGCAGAAGTTTGCCCCTAGCCAGGGGCTGGGCGTGTTTTTTCTCATGAAGCCCATTCTGCGCGAACATCTGCTGCCCGAGTTTATAGCTCTGGGCGATGTTGCGTCTTATATGGAAGCCGAATCGCGTTTGGACAGCCTTACCCTGCTGGCCTTCGACATGTACACCGAAGCCCGCGAGGTTCTGGCCAACCTGCGCATCACAGAAATTCGCAATCAGCACGCCCAACTGGCGCGCTGGGCGCAAAAGCTGGAAGGCGGATCTTCGCATCCGTCGGACGAACGCTGACATCCACGCGCTTATGCCCGGCATCTTGCCCTTGCCGGGCTTTTCAGGCGTGCGGTCAAGGCATTTCTCAATATCCCGTGGTGGGCTTTTGAGGCAACTTTAGTGGAAGTGAGGTAGGGAATGTTCAATTCATTACTGCTGGTGCTGCTCTTAGGAGCCATCGCCTGGGCGGGAGCGGCCATAGGGCTTGCGCCTCTGTTCGGCGTTGTGCTGCCATATGTAGCAGTCGTCGTATTCATCGCCGGTGTTATCTGGCGCATGGTATACTGGGCCAAATCGCCCGTGCCTTTCTGCATCCCCACCACGGGCGGGCAGGAAGTGTCGCTTGATTTCATCAAGCCCAACCGGCTCGACTGCCCCAGCAACACCTGGGACGTTGTGCGGCGCATGTTTCTGGAAGTATTTTTCTTCCGTTCGCTGTTCCGCAACACTGTAGCCGATGTGCGTGAAAATGACCCCATCAGCAAGGGCCCGCGCACCATTTATTTTTCTTCCAAGTGGCTGTGGGTTTTTGCCCTGCTGTTCCACTACTGCTTCCTGCTGGTCTTCATCCGCCACTTCCGCTTTTTCATGGAGCCCATCCCGTCCTGTATCAAGTTTCTGGAAACCATCGACGGCATCATGCAGGTGGGTTCGCCCCGCTTTTTCATGACCGGTGGTCTGGTGCTGGTGGGCGTGCTCTTTCTTCTTGGCCGCCGCATCTATGACAAGCGCCTGCGTTACATCTCGCTGTTCAACGACTATTTTCCGCTGTGGCTCATCATTGGCATCATCAGCACCGGCTTGTGCCTTCGCTATTTCGACAAGACCGAAATCGCCCAGGTCAAGATTTTCGTTATGGGCCTTACCCACTTTGCGCCCGTGACCACCGCCGGCATCAACGCGCTCTTCTTCACCCACCTTACTCTGGTGTGCGTACTGCTGATTTACTTCCCCTTCTCCAAGCTCATGCATATGCCGGGCGTGTTCTTCAGCCCCACGCGCAACCTGGCCAACAATTCCCGCCGGGTTCGCCATATCAACCCCTGGAATCCGCCCAAGCAGTACTTCACCTATGCCGAGTACGAGGATACCTATCGCGGCGCCATGGCTGAAGCCGGGCTGCCTCTGGATAAGCAACCCGAAAAGGCCGCCGAGTAAGGAGTCTTCATCATGGCAAAATTACCTACGCCGCAAATGCTTGTCGCCAGCCGTCCGGATTTTCCGGCCGAAGATTGGCTCGACGTCAAGCCGGAATTTACGCCGGGCAGCTTCTGCTATCCGGCCAAGAAAGACACTATGGAACTGTTGCACATGCCCAATCCCCACGAGTGGGATCCGTCCGCCGAGGACTGGAACCTGCCCGAAGATTGGGAACAAATCCTGTGTGACGCCTTTGCCGACAGACTTGAGAAGCACCGCTCGCTCAAGCTGTTCATGGATATCTGTGTGCGTTGCGGCGCCTGTGCCGACAAGTGCCACTTCTTCCTCGGCACCAACGATCCCAAGAACATGCCCGTACTGCGCGCCGAGCTGCTTCGTTCGCTCTATCGCCGCGACTACACCATGCTGGGCAAAATTCTTGGCAAAAAGGTCGGCGCTCGTGGCTGGGACGTGGCAGTAGTCAAAGAACTGTTCTACTACGCCTACCAGTGCACTGAATGCCGCCGTTGCTCGCTCTTCTGCCCCTACGGCATCGACACCGCCGAAATCACCGCTATCGTGCGCGAACTGCTGCATGAAGTGGGCCTCGGCACCCACTGGATCATGGATCCTGTGAAAAACTGCAGCTTCACGGGCAACCACCTGGGCATCCAGCCCCACTCCTTCGTGGAAATTGTGGAAATGCTGGCCGATGACTGCGAAACCATCACTGGCATCCGTCCCAAGACGCCCTTCAACGAAAAGGGCCACGAAATCCTGTTCATCACGCCCTCAGGCGATGTGTTTGCCGACCCCGGCATCTACACCTTCATGGGCTACCTCATGCTCTTCCACGAGCTTGATCTTGACTACACCTTCTCGACCTATGCTTCTGAAGGCGGCAACTTCGGTTCCTTCACCTCCTTCAACATGGCCAAGAAGCTCAACGCCAAAATGTACGCCGAAGCCGAACGCCTGGGTTCCAAATGGATCCTCGGCGGCGAATGCGGTCACATGTGGCGCGTAATCAACCAGTACATGGACACTTACAACGGCCCCACCCCGGCCAATATGGAAGTTCCCGTGTCGCCCATTACGGGTACGGTGTTCAAAAACGCCGCCTCCACCAAAATGGTGCACATTGCGGAATTTACGGCTGACCTCATTCATCACAACAAGCTGAATCTGGATCCCAGCCGTAACGACCATATCATCACCACCTTCCACGACAGCTGCAACCCGGCTCGTGGCATGGGCCTGCTTGACGAGCCCCGCTACGTTCTGAATGCCGTGTGCAACAACTTCCACGAAATGCCCGAAAACACCATTCGCGAGCAGACTTTCTGCTGCGGCGCGGGTTCAGGCCTTAACACGGAAGAAATCATGGAACTGCGCATGCGCGCCGGTATGCCGCGCGGCAATGCCCTGCGCTTTGTGCAGGAAAAGTACGATGTCAACCACATGGCCTGCGTTTGCGCCATTGACCGTGCCACACTGCCCCCGCTTGCCAACTATTGGGCTCCGGGCGTCAACGTGAGCGGTCTGCACGAACTGGTGGGCAACGCTCTGGTTATGAAGGGCGAATGCAAGCGCACCATGGACCTGCGTCAGGAAGACCTGCCCAATGTGGTGGACGACGAGGACGCGCCCGAAGCACAGGGGGAGGGCCAATAAATGTATAACGCCAAAGCAGTTATCGTTGGGATCATAGTATTTGTGGCCCTGTTCACCGCCCCTTTCTGGCTGAGCATGATGGGCAAGGACTACAAGAGCACCGGCATTGAGCTGCCCAAGGGTGAAAAGGAATGCATCGAGGACGTGCAGTTCATGCGCGACCAGCATATGCGCCTGCTCAATGAATGGCGCGATGAGGCCCTGCGCAAGGAAAACCGCGTCTATGTGGCCACCAGCGGCAAAAAGTGGAACATCAGCCTTCAGAATACCTGCATGAAGTGCCACAATGACTACGAGGGATTCTGTCAGAAGTGCCATAAGGCTAACGGCGTTGATCCCTATTGCTGGACTTGCCACATCATTCCCCAGGGGAGCAAGTAATGAACAAGAGCAGAAGAAGCTTTCTGAAAGTGGCGGGCTTTTCGGCCTTCGCCCTTACCAGCGGCATGGCTGCCCTGTCTGGCGTTGCCCAGGCGCAGATTGCCCCCGGCAAGTATGAGCGCGCGGCCAATGCCCTGCATGCCAAGCGTTGGGCTATGGTTATCGACACACGCCAGTTCACTGGCCCTGAAGACTACAAGCCCCTTATCGACGCGTGCCACAGCTTCCACAACGTGCCGCAGATTCCTGGCAACCAGGATATCAAATGGTTCTGGCTGGACAGCTACGCACATGTTTTCCCTGATGACATGAACGCGCATCTGAACAAGCATTCCCGCGAGTCTATGTACCCGCTGCTGTGCAACCAGTGCACCAATCCGCCCTGCGTACGCGTGTGCCCCACACAGGCCACCTACAAGATGGAAGACGGCATTGTGGCTATGGACTACCACCGCTGCATCGGCTGCCGGTTCTGCATGGCTGGCTGTCCCTACGGCGCGCGCTCGTTCAACTTCAAAGATCCGCGCAAGTTCCTGTCCAACCCTGTGCCCAACCCCGAGTACCCCACGCGCATGATCGGCGTGGTGGAAAAATGCACATTCTGCGCCGAGCGCCTTGCCGTGGGCAAGTTGCCCGCCTGCGTTGAAGCAGCCAATGGCAAGATACTTTTCGGCGACCTGGAAGACCCCAATTCAACGGTGCGCCAGGCTTTGGCCGCCAACTACAGTATTCGCCGCAAGCCCAGCCTGGGCACCCAGCCCGGCGTCTACTACCTTATCTAGGGAGAACAGGCCATGCTTGAAAAATTGCTCGACGGTCCTAAGACCTTCTACATGTGGCTGATCTTCCTGCTGGTTCTTATTGCGGGTTGCGGCCTTGTGTATCTGGATCAGTTGCAGAACGGTCTCTCTGTCACCGGCCTCAGCCGTGACGTTTCGTGGGGACTGTATATTTCGCAATTCACCTACTTCGTGGGCGTGGCGGCCTCGGCCGTCATGCTGGTGCTGCCCACCTACTTCCATCACTACAAAAAGTTCAAACGCATGATCATCTTCGGTGAATTCATGGCCGTTGCGGCCGTGGTCATGTGCGCGCTCTTCATCGTGGTGGACTTGGGCCAGCCCCAGCGCATGCTCAACGTTATGCTTCACCCCTCGCCCAATTCCGTCATGTTCTACGACATGATGGTGCTCATCGGCTATCTGGGTCTGAACATCATCATTGGCTGGGTCACGCTTGAGGCCGAAAGGCACGAGATTGATCCGCCCAAATGGATCAAGCCCCTTATTTACATCTCCATTCTGTGGGCTTTCTCCATCCATACGGTCACGGCCTTCCTGTACGCGGGCATCCCTGGCCGCCATTACTGGCTCACCGCCATTATGGCCGCCCGCTTCCTGTCCTCGGCTTTCTGCTCCGGTCCTGCCATCCTGCTCTTGCTGATGATGGTGCTGCGCCGCCTGACGGGCTTCGAGCCCGGCAAGGAAGCCGTGAAAACCCTGACCACCATTATCGTCTATGCCATGTGCATCAACGTCTTCTTCTACCTGCTGGAAATCTTCACCGCTTTCTACAGCGGCATTCCCGGACATGAAGAACCCATCCACTTCCTCTTCTTCGGGCACGAAGGTCATCTGCCCTGGGTGAGCTACTGGATGTGGGGCGCTGTTATCATGGCCTTTGCCTCTCTGGCTCTGCTTATTCCGCCCAAGCTGCGCGAAAACCCCTGCCTGCTGCCCATCGCCCTCATCATGCTGGTGCTGGCTTCCTGGATCGACAAGGGTCTTGGCCTGCTGGTGGCTGGTTTCACGCCCAACATGTTTGAAGCTTTCACGCCTTATATGCCCAGCGCCAAGGAAATTGCCGTGGCTCTAGGTGTGTACGGTGTTGGCGCCCTAGTGCTCTCGCTGCTGTGGCGGATAGCCCTTGGTGTCAAGATGGAAGTGAACCACATGCACGACGACTAGGTTGACCTCAGGGTTAGCCATACGGTGAAAACCGTTACCAAAGCCCCCGTGTTCGCACGGGGGCTTTCCTGTGGGCCCCAGTTGTGATAAAATTCTCTTATTGAACAGATCATATTTGAACGAAAGCAGCGCGGAGCTTGCAAACGCCCAAAGGCGTAAACAGCTCAGACGCAGCTGATATTTATCACTTTTACCAGCACAACAAGGCGACATGCTTGACTTTCATTGCCCCCAAAAGGCATAGTACAGGCCATTGCCGCCATTATTTGCAAGGAGATTACGATGCAACAAGCGCTCAAAGACGCCATAACCATTTGCAAAACATTTTTGCGCAACGGCTATGACGCGCATGTCATCAATGCCCCCTTGCAGGAACATCTGCTCCAGAAGGTTGACCATCTGGCCGTAGACATTGCCTGCGAGCCGGACATGGACACGCTGTTCAAGCTTTTTCCCAAAGCCACCGCCGCCCCCGAAAAGCGGGCACTGGCCATTATGGAAGAAAACGGCGTCACATATCGCTTTTATCCTCTTGAAGTGGCCGCAGCCGGGCATCCCGAGCTTTCGCTGGTCAAGATCACTCCAACAATGATTGATCTTATGAGCCCTGAAGAGCGCCTCAAGCTGCGCCTCACGGGTTTCAATACGCCAGAAGCCAGCGGTGACGTGTACGACGGCTTTGAAGACATCAAGGGCGGAGCCATCTGCCTCACCGGCCTGCCGGACGAAACCCTGCGCCACAACTACTTGCTGGCCATCCGCGCACTGCGCTTTGCGGCCAACTTTGACTTGCCCATCGAACCCAATACCTGGCTGGCCATCATTCGCGCTTCAAGCCGCGTGCTGGACTATGTGCCGGCCACGGATATTATGGACGAATGGCGCAAGGTTGCCGCAGAAAACATGCACCAGTTCGTGCGGCTGCTCTTTGAAGCCCACATTCTTCAGGGCCTCATCCCCGAAGTGGCGTCCCTCTCCTGCCTGACGCAGATGCGCAACAAGGAAGGCGACACTGAAAACGTTTTCGAGCACACACTTGAGTGCATGAAGTGCTATCCAGAAGAGGATTTTCACTACGACTGGCTGGGCACTATGGCCATGCTCTTTCACGATGTGGGCAAGCTCTACACCGGGGAATATTTTGACGGCCTGTGGACCTACTACCAGCACCACCGCGTGGGGGCCAAGGTAACGCGCAAGATTCTGCGCCGCCTGCACTTCACACAGGAAGACATCGACCTGCTGTGCAACCTGGTGCGCAACCACATGCGCTTCCACTTCATGATGACAGACAGGGGCATCCGCCGCTTCAAGGCGCTGGACGACTACCCCCGGCTTATTGCTATGGCGCGGGCAGACCTCAAGGCGCGCGACGGCATTCCCACCTCGTTCAACCATAATATGAAATACCTGGACCGTGCGGAAACGCCGGAACAGATGCTGGAACCCCTGCTCAACGGTAATGAGATCATGAGCGAAACCAAGCTGTCGCCTGGTCCCCAGGTGGGCGTGATTCGTGATGCGCTGCTCAAGGCGCAGATTGCCGGAGAGGTTACGGATCTGGATTCAGCTGTACACTTTGTGCGGGAGTATGCGAGGAAGTCGGTTGGCTAATAGGTGAGCATAGCTCACAGTTAATTTAGGCTGAGTTACTATTGAGGCCGTCTCTGAAATATGGGGCGGCCTTTTCCTTTGGGTTCAGCAGGAGCTATACAACTTTAATTTCATATTTCGCGATATAGATGGCATCCCTGTTCGTCAAAATGCAATTCATCTGATCATATACATAAACATCACTGTCTATTTTGTGTTTTTGGTCAACTATGGCTTCTATCATCTGCTTCAGAGCTGCCTTATGGCTTGGCATATTCCCTTTATGAAACAAACATGCATAACTGCCTTTTTTTATTTCTTTTATGACCATATCGCGCCCTTTTGATGCCTTTGAAAACAGAAATGTTGTGCTGAAGTCATTATTCTCGGCATGCTCCTTGGGGATGACCATCCCTATGGGGGGATATACCGTATTTCCATGCGCCAAATCGTACATCAGGCATGCAGAATAGCACTCGACGCTATCCTCCCGAGTCAGCATTTTTTCTGGATTTACAGGATAATACCTTACCTTTTCAGCATCTCGATTCTCAAAATAAACCTTATCAAACTCCACCGTCAGAGCCTGCTCCGCTATTGTTGTAAGATCCGTCAGCATATGCATGCGGTGAAGAATCCTGAGATGCTCCGTATAAAGCACTTCAATGCGTTTTTTAATAAAACCAATATATTCAAGCGTATTGCAATTATTCTGATTTTCCCTGATTTCCTCAAGACTGCTTCCCGTTTCTTTGAGCAGAGAAATCATATCAAAATCAAAAAACTGCTCCATACTGTAAAATCGGTATCCATTCTCCGAGATATAGCGCGGCTGTAAAAGCCCCTTTCTGTCATAATGAAGAAGCGTTTCTTTTGTCGTATGGCACAGACGTGCGAATTCTCCGACCTTCAAAAGTTTTTTTGTTTTCATAAAGCTTCTCCTTGACCCTTGTGTTACCCAGTAGTTTATACTTGAAAAATTCTCAACAAATCCTTTCTCTCCAAAAGCGGAAGCAGAAAAAGAACATGGAATTTGTTAGAGTTACAAGGAAGAATTTACCATGAGATGGTCTGGCTTTACCATTGCCCGGGCGGCATGCGCCTATTTTTTCATTTGTCCCGGCCTTGCTTACGGTCTTCTCACTTCACGGCTTCCAGCCCTGAAAAGTCAAACCGGGGCAGATGAAGCTCAAATTGGCCTTATTTTGCTCAGCCTTGGCTTATCGAGTGTTGTGGCCCTGTCGTGCAGCGGTTGGCTTATCGCCCGCTTTGGAAGCGCGCTGATTTTACGGATCGGCTCACTTGTGCTTGTTCTTGCCACAATTCTTTGCAGTCTCGCAGCCGACCCTGTTCAGCTGGGATTAACGTGCATACTGGTCGGCTTGGGCATGGGGCTGGTGGATGTTTCTATGAATACTCAAGGCATACAGATTGAACGGCGTTACGCCTCGCCCTGCATGTCGCTCATGCATGCGTCGTACAGCCTTGGCGGCGTATTGGGGTCACTTACTGGGGCGGTGTTTGCCAGTTTGGGCTTAGGCCCTTTTATTAACATTGCCGGGGTTCTTGGATTTTACACCTGCCTTCGGTTTTGGGCCACACCACGGCTTATGGAAGATTCAGTCCCCGACAGCAAAATCCAATCCCCCACGGGCAAGCACAGCTTGCCGCTGTTTGTCTTTCTGTGCGGGTTATTGTCAATGATAGCGTATGCGGTGGAAGGATCCGTTGCGGAATGGGGCAGCCTGTTGCTGCACACGGTAAAGGGGGCCACAGAGCAAACAGCAGCTCTTGTTTTTGCCGCCTTTTCAACGGCCACGGTCTTATGCCGTATTTTTGGTGACAGACTGCGTAGTTATTGGGGAGATTTTATCCTTGCGCTAGGAGGCTCTGTTCTTGCTCTTTGCGGTATGTCTGCAGTTTTGTTTTTTGATAACCCCGCAGCGAGCCTCGTGGGCTATGCCTTCATGGGCGCGGGTTTGTCGCCCATTGTTCCCATTTTGTTTAGCCGGGCTGGCAGCTACCCCGGTGTGAGCGCGGGAAAAGCCAGCGCCACTGTGTCGTTGTTATCCTATAGCGGCCTGCTGTTTTTCCCACCGTTACTTGGCTTTGTCGCCCATCAGAAAGGGCTTTCTGATGCCCTGCGGATCGTTCTTGCCGCATGCGCCATTCTTGCCTCGGGAACCTTTCTTTTGAGGAAAAAGGCTAAATGATATCTTAGGTGAAGGTGTGGCTCGACAGATCAAACCAAGCGTCATTGCTATAATACAGCAAACTTTCACAGGGTTATCAGTTAAATATATTGCTAGTTGGGTATCCCTTCCACCTTGAGAATCTCACTCAGTTTACTACGAATGCGCTGCTCCTCAGAGCTTCCATTGGTGGCTAAACGAAGTATGGGAATGTTGTAGCGCTTTAATATTTCATCTTTCATTCTATCCCTTGCATACTGGATACTCCCTTCTTTATGGTAAGAGGTTCCATCAATTTCGATTGCTAATATTGGCATTTTATCCATTTTGTTAAAAATGATAAAATCGACATGAGTTGCTGGATGCAATGCGTATTTGCGTTGCTTTTCCAGAAGCCTATCCACATTGTGTAATAATTTACTGAGAGGGTAATGGCAGGTAAAGTCCAATTTGGAGAAAGATTTTTCTACGAGCACCTTCTCTATAAGAGTGTTTGCCAGATTTTCTGAGTCATACTCAGAAATACTTTTGTACTTTTTTAACAATTCAAGCCTTTTTTGCGCATATTGTTTATACAAAAGATCAAAGATTGAACTTATTTCGCTCTGCACAACTTCAAAGTTATGCCGCCGGATGTATTTTATTAAATCTCCGGTATTAGTGTTTTCGTTATCTGCATCAGGCGAAACGACAACGCGCAATCGCCTGATTGCTCTTGACACTGCAACGTTCAAAAGATTTGGGTTATCAGCAAACTCGCCAATTTTATCATCAACAGTACTGATAATAATATTTTCTTTTTCGCGGCCTTGATACTTGTGAACCGTATCTGATTCAAGTTCAGATGTTTGCTCTTGATTGCTCAGAGCGTTTGCTTGAGCACGATAAGGTGTAATTATTCCAGTTGAGTCATCTGGTGCTGCCAACTCCGGAAGAATTTCCCCTTTAATTACATCTAATTGTCTTTGATTAAGGTGCTTTCGAGCATGATTTCCAGGCAGCGTATAGTAAAGCTTCAGCACATCCTGCTCAGAACGATCTTTCGTCATGATAACTAGCTGATTATTATAAAATTTCTTATTACAAAAACCAATTATTTGCGGATGACAACGGTAATGCTCTCTCAGTAATGTTTTAGGAATTTTTTGCCATACAGAAGACGCAGATGAGAGCAAGCTATGCCGGGTATACCTGTATTCATTTTCTATATTATATTTATCTTCTATTTTTAGTGAACGCTGCATATCCTGCGGAGTTATAACATTAGGCAACTGCATCAGATCGCCAACGATAATCGCATTTTTAGCATTTGCGAACGATAAAGCACCAGTAAGAATATCAACCTGCGATGCTTCATCAATAATTATGTAATCAAACATACATTTTTTTGAGAGACTATTTCTAATAGAGTGAGTTGTACTAAGTACTACTGGATACTCTTTTAAAAAATTTTCTGGACTTCTATACAACTCATCCTTCTTAAATAAAGTCCGAGGCATATCAATTCTATAACACGCAGCAATATAACCTTTAAATAAACGGGTAGACTTAAGTTTTATCTCCTGCATCTTATCTTCGAAGCGATACCCACTTAGTTTTTTTTCAAGATAAATCCGTTTATCATCCAACTCTTTTTTATAAATCTCATAAAACAAACTCTGAAGTGTAGGGATCACCTGCTCTGCTGGCTGATTTAAAAAGCTAAAACTGTCCCACCCGTAAAAGAATACTTTCTTGATACGAAACCATAAGCCTTGGATACGAGATTTTTCAGCAAAGTTCTCATATTCTATCCAAAGATTCAGTATGTCTTTATGACTTCCTTTCAGTTTGGGCTTTTGCGGTGGTGATTGAGTTTTTTTCATCCCTAGATAGCTAACAAAATATTTCCGTTCTTGCTCTAACTCAGAACTTTCCTGGCGAACTTGGGCAATTTGATTTTGCACCTCAAGCATCTCATCAAGTTCAGTTGTCAAGATAGCTATTGCGGTCTTGAGATTAGCCAACTCTTCCGCTGGCATTCTCCAAGAAGAAATATCAGGGTAACTTTCAGACTGATTGGTGATGAACTTTTCTTTATTCTTTCCACTGCCCAAGGGGGCACAGAAAAAATCAAAATTATTCTTAGCCAATTTTTCTAGGATGTTGTCCGTCGCAGAGTTGTTGCTTGCGGCAATAGCAACTGTTTTGCCCTGCAGAACAAGGTTGGCAATAATATTGAGGATAGTTTGTGTTTTACCGGTTCCTGGCGGCCCTTCAATAATGCTTATTCTTGAACTTAGAGCGCACGAAACGGCTTTTTTTTGACTTTGATTTAACCCAAAAGGGAAAATTATTGGGTTTGGAAGTGGCATTTTGTCTAGATCGTCCCGGCGAGAAAGATAAAAACCCATGACACTGTTTGTACCAATGAAATCAATATCCCTGTAATACTTCGAAAGTATTGACGCCCCATCATCACATGGCAGACCAATTTCTTCTGCTAATTCTTTAAGATAATAAAATTTTTCTGCAACATGCCTGATCTGTAGGCAATTTTCTTCAATATGAAATTTTTCATCTGTGATTATGCGGCGCTGGCCATTTTTGAAAAACATCTTTTTAAGTTTACCATAATCATGAATCTCTAATACGTTTTCTTGCAGTGCATCATTCACAAACACGCGAGAACTAGCGCAATCTATTTTTTCCTTAAGGCATACGATTTCAACTCTGCTTCCGCCGTATGAATACACCTTATCATTTGAATTAAATACAATGTCATATCCGTTAGCTGTCTTCTTCCATTGCTTTACAGAATCAGTTTTGTCGCAACCATCAACTGTTATGACATAGTCTTCAAATAACACAGCTTACTCCAACATTCTTTATTTATTAATATTTCCTGTGCTTATCAATATGATATATATCTATTACAGCTACCTATATTTATGCCTAAAGTTTAAACGCTAACATCGCTAGTTAGTTAGCACCATCACCCCCATGGCATAATTCCACAAAGCACTTATGGTATAGTTGTATAAGAAGCAAAACGCCAATTTAATGAAATTATGCATAAAATCATGGCTTCTGCAGCTACAAAGGAATCACAGCGCGACACGACCTAAATCATGTGCAAGCTATAAAATCGACATATAAATATGATAACTATGCCAAAACATATGACTATATTGTGAACGGGTCAAGGGGCGTCACTCACTAGAGTATAAATATTTTTCATTTAAATATTCTCAACACAACATTGGAATTGCGTCCCCGGTTTGGGTGTTACATTTGGCTCAAAGAAAAGCGCAACGTTTTTTGAACAGATTAAAGCCGACATGCCTGGTAGCAAAGAAATCTGCAGTGTAGTCATCTCCCTGATCGCAAAATCCACCCAACAAATCCCCTTGTGCTCTCCTCTTCCTCCCGGTAAACAAAAGGCGGGCCTTTACGCACAGGGCGAGGCCGAAACCACAACACGCAGCCAGGACGCCACCGCCCGGCAGGACATAATGATCAATCTTCTCAATCTCACCCTTCCCGAACTGGAAGCCTGGACGCAGGCAGAACTGGGCGAACCCAAATTCCGCGCCATGCAGATATGGCAATGGATATGGCAGCGCATGGCCCGCGATTTCGACACAATGACCAACATTTCCCGGCCTTGCCGCGAAAGCATGGCTGCCAAAGCCTGCATCGTCTGGCCGGAAGTGACCGCTGTGGAAGAAAGCCAGGACGGCACCACCAAATTTTTGTTGCGCCTTGAAGACGGCGCGCAGGTAGAGACTGTTCTTATCCCCTCAGACTCCCGCGAGGGCGTGCGCCGCTGGACCCAGTGCCTCTCCTGCCAGGTGGGCTGCGCAATGGGCTGTACCTTCTGCTCCACTGGCGAAATGGGCTTTGAACGCAACATGACTATGGCTGAAATTCTCGGCCAGATTCTGGTAGCCCGCGAGCACCTGGGCGACACGCGCCTGCACTGGCCCATGCTGCGCAACATCGTTTTTATGGGCATGGGCGAACCCCTGCTGAATTTTAACGAAGTCATGCGCTCATTGCAGAGCCTCAACAGTGACAAGGGATTAAATTTTTCACCGCGCCGCATCACGGTTTCCACCTGCGGCATTGAAAAAAATCTGAAAGAACTGGGCGAATGCGGTCTGGCGTTTTTGGCGGTGTCGCTGCACGCGCCCAATCAGGAACTTCGCGAACGCATCATGCCCAAGGCCGCCCGCTGGCCTCTGGACCGCCTGATGTCCACGCTCCAGTCATACTCGCTCAACACGCGCGAACGCATCACGTTTGAGTACCTGCTGCTTGGCGGCGTCAATGACGGTCTGGAACACGCCAGAGAACTCGTCCCCCTTGTCAATTCGGTCAAGGGCAAGCTGAACCTCATTGTGTATAATCCCGCTGAAGGTTCACCCTATGCCGCCCCCAGCCACGAGCGTGTGCTGGCCTTTGAAAAATATCTTTGGGACAGGGGTGTCACTGCCATTCTGCGCAAGAGCAAGGGACAGGACATCAAGGCTGCCTGCGGGCAGCTCAAGGCTGCCAGACAAAAAGAGCAGCTTGAAGAGATCAAGGCTACTGCCCCTGGGCATGCCGGACAGGAAACTTCTGCCTAGAGCATTCACTTTTGAAATACCCGCACGGATTTAACGGTAAACCGTGCGTTAGCTGACGCAGACGGGATTTGCCGCCCACCGGGCTTTTCAAGTGGTGACGCCCCAACGGGCTGACCACACAACGTTTCTTTTACGATTTGCCAGTTATTCACATAAAAAAGGCGGTCCGACTTTCAAAACCGGACCGCCTTTATCATTTGTAATGGAAAAAACGGACGCGATCAGCCCTTGAGGGCGGTCTTGCCGAGTTCCAGAGCCTTCAGGTTCACTTCCTGAAGTTTGGCGGGCAAGAATTTTTTGATGGCCTCTTCCAGCGCGTCAACGCCAAAGGGCAAAACGCCCGAGGCGCAAACGGCGCTCAAAAGCACGGTGTTGCCGCTCTGTACAGAGCCAGCCTGTATTCCCAACTCGCGGCAGGGAATAAAATGGCACACCCCCGCCACTTCGCAAACGCTGGCCTTGATTCTGTTCATGGCAGGATACTCGGCCTTGCCCAGCGACACGCTTACGGGAGGCATAGGATCACTGCTGGAAAATACCGCGCCGCCCTTTTTCAGATACGGCAGGCCGCGCAGGGTTTCCAAGGGTTCAAAGCCAAGCATGACGTCGGCCTCGCCCAAATCCAGCTTGGGTGAACGCCAGCCGCCAAGCAGCATAACGGATTCCACCACGCCGCCTCGCTGGGCCATGCCGTGCACCTCGCCCGCCACAACTTCCAGCCCGGCTTCAAGGGCCGTGCGTGCCAGCAGGGTCGTGGCCGTCAGGGTGCCCTGACCGCCCACACCTGTAAAATAAACGCGCATGCGCTTCTGGTTGTTCTGCATAGTCATTGTTCTCACCTATCCCTGACGCTTGCGCGCCTTGAAGGCCCCAGGGGCCACCTGCAAGCATACCATGCAGCCCGTGCAAAGGGTCGCGTCCACAGCCAGATTGTCGCCATCGCGGTAAAAGGCGGGGCAGGCAAGCTGCTCGAGGCAGCGCAGGGCTTCCTCGCCCTGTTGCGCAACCTCCGCCACCTGGGGCGAAGTCTTCTTGAGCTGGCGGCGGGCATACAGCACGCAGGGCTCTTCAGTGATGAGCACACGCACGCCGGGTTTGCTCTTCATTTCTTCCAGAGTCTTGGTCAGCGTCTTGATGTTGAAGGCGCGCACCTTGGCAACATCGGTCACGCCCATGCCGCGCACAATGGTTTCAATATCCATGTGGCTGCTCATGCCGCCAAGCATGTCTTGCACCATACCGGGGTTGGGCTGATGGCCCGTCATGGCCGTGGTGCCGTTATCCAGAATAATCATGAGCACGTTGTGCTGGTTGAAAACCGCATTGGCGAGCCCGGTCATACCGGAATGGAAAAACGTGGAGTCGCCGATAAAGGCAATAACAGGCTTTTCAGAGGCGCGGGCAAATCCGCTGCCAGCCGAGATGGACGAGCCCATGCAGACCAGAAAATCCGCAGTGCGCAGGGGCGGCAGAAGACCCAGAGTATAGCAGCCGATGTCGCTGGAGTAGTAGGCATCGTCGCCGAAAACCTGACGTACCGTGTAGTACACGGCCCTGTGCGAACAGCCGGGGCAAAGGTTGGGCGGACGGCCCGGCAGATCAGGCTCTGCACAGCGCGGTTCCTGCACGCTACAGGAAACTTGCAGCCATTGGGCCAGACGGCGCGTAACCAGGGTGGTGGAATACTCACCCTGATGCGTGAGAATATCGTTCTTGCCGTCAATGAGCACAGACAGGCCGCGCTTTTGCACCAAAGCACGAATATCCTGCTCCAGCAAGTCTTCGCCTTCTTCCAGCACCAACACGCGCTTGCACTGATTCAGGAAGCTGCTGACCTTTTCTTCAGGCAACGGCCAGGTCATGCCCAGTTCCAGCACGCGCACGCTGTCTGCCCAGTCATTGGCGGAAAGCGCGTCGGCCAGATAGTTGCGCGAAACACCGCTGACGATGATGCCCAAATCAGTTGGGGCAGCGGGTTCGGTAACGGTGTTGAAGGGGCTATTTTCCGCAATCTGGCGGGCGCGGGCCACAATTTCATCCAGCACAACATGGCGTCTGCGGGCCACGGCGGGTACGGGCACAAAGCGCGAAGGCTCACGGCGGAACTCCACCTTGGGCTGCGGCGCGGGCAGGTCGTCAAAGTCAACGGGGCCACGCATATGGCTGATGCGCGTAGTGGTGCGCAGCAACACGGGCTGTTCAAGCTGGCGGGCCAGGCTGAAAGCTTCGCGGGTCATGTCCTTGGCTTCCTGAGCCGAGGCAGGCTCGAAACAGGGCAGCATGGCAAAACGCGCGTAATAGCGGTTGTCCTGCTCGTTCTGGCTGGAGTGGCAGCCGGGGTCGTCAGCGGAAAGCACCACCAGCCCGCCGGGCAGTCCCGTGTACACGGCTGTAAACAGCGGGTCGGCGGCCACGTTGAGCCCAACGTGCTTCATGGTCACAAGGCTCATTGCGCCGCCCAGGGCAGCGCCGGCGGCCACTTCCATAGCAACCTTTTCGTTGACGGAATATTCCAGCCGATAACGCCCCTCGCCGCCTATGCGGTGAAAGGTGTCCGGCACTTCGGATGAAGGCGTACCCGGATAACAGGTCACTATATGCACGCCCGCTTCAAGAGCGCCGCGCACGATGGCCTCGTTGCCCAACAACAAATGACGCTCACCGTGAGCGCCGTGCAACAGGGGATTGTTGCTCATGCTTCCTCCCGGCCCCGGCGCGTGGCACGCGGGCCGCTAGTGCTACTGAATGCAAGATGCGCCCGTTGGCGCACCCTTATTACGCAACAACCCGCAGCGCTGAACATGCTGCGGGTTGCTGTCTGAAATCGTTACGGCTTTGTCTGCTCGGGCTGCGCGGCCTTTTGACCGCCTTTGTCAGCATCTGGTGTGGCGCCCGTGGCCGAAGCCTTGGGCGCTGCTTCGGCAGCGGCCAGTTTGGGATCAAGCTCGGCGGCGCGGGCACGCAAATAGCTGCTGTTGACGCCCTGAGTTTCGCGGGCCAGAGCCAGATAGGTGCGGGCGGCCAGTTCATTCTGCCCTGCGGCAATGGCGGCTTCAGCCATCATCTGCCGCAACTGCGGTGCATTGGCTGCGCCAGGCAGGGAATTTTGCAGGCCCTGCAACAGGGTCAGAGCTTCAGTGCTTTTTCCGGCCTTGAGCAGTGCTCCGGCTTCGCCAAGAGCGGCAGACAGGCCAAAGGCACCGTCAGTGCTTTTGGCGGCCTTGCCGTAAGCCTGGGCCGCTGTGGCGTAGTCGCCGTTTTGCATGGCGCTGTTAGCCAGAGCCATATAGGCGGCAAAACGCGTGGACGAGGGCGCGCCCTCTGCCAGTTGAGAAAGAGCCTTGACCTGATCCGCGCCCTGGTTTTGTATAATGGTGCGAGCCAGAGCATCGCGGGCTTCTTCCGCCCGGGAGTCACCGTGCCAGTTATAGATGCCCGTGCCTACGAGCACCAGCAGAAAAAGTACCAGCACACCGGCAATAAGCCCGGCGTGACGCAGCATGAACTGCAGAAGAGGCGCACTCTCCTGACTAACTTCCAGTTGCAGGTCACGCAACAGGGGCGCGTCGGCCGCGCCTTGATTCTTTTGCGGATTCATGTATCAAAAACTCCTTAGGGGCGAAATCGCCGCCGTTTCCGTCGTGCATGCAGAGCGCGCACGTTAGGACGGACTCAAGACGGAAGTCTTCTTCATAGGCCACAAACAGTCCTTCTGTCAAAACAAATATCCCTTGGCCAAGGCCGCAAACGCGCGCCCGTGGCCGCTGCCACAAGGAGCTTGCATGACGCCAGCTGAAAAAATGACGCGCCTTGGCGCGCAGGCAAAAAACGCGGCGCGTGCCATGACCAGGGCTACGCCCGAAGCCAAAAACCGGGCGCTTCTGGGACTGGCCGAACTTTTGCGCGAACGCGAGGCTGCCATTCTGGCCGCAAACGCCAGCGACGTTGAAGCCGCAAGGGCTGCCGGGCAGGATTCTGCCCGCCTTGACCGCCTCACGCTCACGCCCGCCATTATGGAAGAAATGCGCGCCGCCTGCGCTCACGTAGCCAACCTGCCCGATCCGGTGGGCGCTACCGAGAGCCAGTGGCAGCGCCCCAACGGCCTGCTGGTAGGCAAGATGCGCATTCCGCTTGGCGTTATCGCTATGATTTACGAGGCCCGCCCCAATGTCACCATCGACGCGGCCATTTTGTGCATCAAGGCTGGCAACGCCGTTATTCTGCGCGGCGGCAGCGAAGCCCTGCATTCCAACACCGCTCTGGCGCAGGCGCTTCAGGACGCTATGGTTCAGGCGGGGCTGCCCGCAGATGCCGCGCAGCTTGTGACCGTGCCGGGCCATGAGGCCGTCAACGCGCTGTGCAAGCTCGACCAGTACATAGATGTCATCATTCCCCGTGGGGGCGAAGGCCTTGTGCGCGCCGTTACCGAAGCCGCCACCATGCCCGTGCTCAAGCATTTCAAGGGAGTGTGCCACGCCTATATCGAGCCTGACGCCGACCTCGACAAGGCTCTGGACATCGTTTTCAACGGCAAGGTGCAGCGCCCCGGCGTATGCAATGCGCTGGAATGCCTGCTTGTCCACAAGGACGTGGCCGCGCGCTTTCTGCCTATGGTGGCGGAAAAGCTCGGCGCTGCCGATGTGGAATTTCGTGCCGACGCTGCCGCCCTGCCGCTTATGAGCAAGGCTCCTGCGGGAAGCGTTGTGCCTCAGAAATCCGAAGACCTCGGGCAGGAATTCCACAATCTCACCCTCGCCGTGCGCGTGGTTGCGGATATGGATGAAGCCTTGGACCACATCGCCCGCTACGGTTCCAACCATACGGAAATCATCTGCACCAACGATCACGCCAAGGCCATGCGCTTTCTGCGCGAGGCCGACGCCTCGATGGTGGCGGTCAATGCGTCCAGCCGCTTCAACGATGGCGGCCAGCTCGGCCTTGGTGCGGAAATCGGCATCTCCACTTCCAAGCTGCATGCCTACGGGGCTATGGGCGTGGAAGAGCTGACCACCACCAAATTTGTGGTACTGGGGCAAGGGCAGGTACGGCAGTAGTGACGGAAAAATTCGGCGCACAAAAGGCAACAGGCGGGCAGACTGCCAGCCAGATGGCGAGGCCAGGAACAGGCCGGGCCATTCTGGGCGGCAGCTTTAATCCCCCGCATGTGGGGCATTTGCGTCTGGCCATTGAGGCCGCCGAAGCACTGGCCCCTCTGGTGAGCGGCGTGGATATGGTGCCCTGCGCCGTGCCGCCGCACAAAACCATGACGGGCATGCTGCCCTTTGATCTGCGCGCCAGCATGGTGGAAGCCAGCATTGCTGACCTGCCCTTCCTGCGCTGCAACAGGCTTGAAGGGCACCGCCAGGGGCCGTCCTACACATGGGACACGCTGCTGGCTTACCGCGAGGCCGAGCCGCAAACAGAGCTTTACTTCATACTGGGCAGCCCCGACTTTGCCCTGCTGCCCACATGGCACAGGGGACTGGAGCTGCCGAGCCTGTGCAACTTTGTTGTTGTGCCGCGTGACGGACAGGCAGGCAGTGATATGGTGGCCACGGCGCAACGGCTGTGGCCTGATGCCAGCGAGCGCGAGCCCCTCATCGGTGACGGCCCGTGCATGGCCCTGCCCGGCGGCGGGTTGGCGCATTTTTTACCCCTGCCCTGGCTGGACGTGAGCGCGTCGCGCCTGCGTAATTTGTGGCTGGCAGGCCGAAGAGTGGATTTTCTGCTGCCTCGGGCGGCCTTTGACATTCTGAAGCAGAGCGAAAAAAACGTGCAGGCACACTGGCGACAGACGGAGAACACATGCTGACAACTGCCCCCAAGGACATACGCGAAAATGTGGCCCGCGCCGTAGGCTACCTGCGTAGAGACGAGGTAGAGCGTTCGCTTCAGGTCATGAGTGAGGCTCTGCGCCGCATGGCCGAGGTCAAAATGCTGCGCTCTGCACGGGCAGAGCTGGACATCCAGATCAGTGAGTTTTTGTCTTCTCTCATCCACCACGCAAGTATGCAGTCGCTGCTGGACCCGGCGCACACGGGCAATCCCAAAAGCATCCCTTTTCAACAGGGCAAGGAAGCGGCCTTGGCCACGGTGCTGGACGGCCTTGCCCGGATTATGCAAAAGGAAGCCGAGCACAGCGTGCAGGCCGAAGCCCGGGCGCGTATGGAAAGGAAAAAGCATCTCATCGATACGGGCCTGCAATTTATTCGCGAGGGTCAGACCGCCAAGGGCCGCGCCTTTTTAAAGCGCGTGATTGAGGAGTTTAGTCAGGAAGAAGGCATTCGCGTTCAGGTAGCCCAAATTTTTGCCGCCGCTGCCCTGCATCAGGAAGCCGCCGAAACATATGAAGAGGCCATTGTCAAGCAGCCGCGTGACCCCGCCGCCTATACCGGCGCGGTAGCCGCCTGGATGGAACTGCACGAATACGAAAAGGCCGAGAGCGTCTACAAGGCCGTGCTGCGAACCTTTGGCGGGCACCCTTCCACCTATGGCAAGATGGCGCAGCTGTATCTTATCTGGCACAAACGCCAGTTGGCGGAGGATATGGCCCTGCGCGCGCTGCACGATGACCCGGAACAGACCGACGCGCTGGAAGTAATGGCCGCGCTGGAGCGCAGATAGGCCGCTGCAACGCTTGGGCATTGCTATTCAAAAAAAGATACGCTATAGACAGCCTTCGGTTACGGGCTCAACGCCCCTGACCTGCGGAGAGGTAGCGAAGCTGGCCGTAACGCGCTCGACTCGAAATCGAGTTGTCCCTTAACCGGGGCACGTGGGTTCGAATCCCACCCTCTCCGCCATATGATGATTCACGGAACTCCGAATTCGTCCGCTAAGCATTGACAGCAGCCGAATTCGGAGTTTTACTTTGTCCGACGATGTCCGGTCAAAATCGCTCATAGCCGAGCGTAAACCGGACACCGCACCGGACATTTTTTATTTTGGCGCTTCCTATGTCCAAAAAATGTCCGGTCAAAAGGAGGAAACGCCCATGGCCCTAAGCGATATGGCTATAAAAAAAGCCAAACCCCGCGAGAAAATTTATACCCTCAAAGACGCAGACGGGCTTTATCTGGAAATAAAGCCTTCAGGTAAAAAATATTGGCGTCTCCGTTACTGGATAGACTCCAAAGAAAACCGCCTCTCCATCGGTGAATATCCCCTCATATCTCTGGCTGAAGCCCGTTCGCGCCGCGATGAAAAACGGCGCATGATTAAAGACGGTATTGACCCTGTGGCACAGGTGCGCGAACAGAAAGCAGCCGTAGCTCCAGATAAGTTCTTTGAGTCTGTAGCGCGTGAATGGGCGCAGAAAAACGCTAATAAATGGACGGAAGGTCATGCCGAATTGAGCTTGCGGCGTCTGGAGATGAACATTTTCCCTTACATCGGCCAAAAGCCCATTGGGGAAATATCCGCACCAGAACTTTTAGAATGCCTTCGCCGCGTTGAGGCCAGAGGAGCGCTTGAGGTCACGCGCCGGGTGCGCGGCCTTTGCTCTATGATTTTTCGTTATGCCATTGCCACGGGCAAGGCAGAACGTGACGTTGCCGCCGACCTCATAGGAGCCTGCGCAACCCCAAAAAAACAGCACCGCCCGACCATTACTGACCCGCAAGAAGTTGGCAGACTCATGCAGGCCATTGATGCCTGTTCAGCCTCGGCAGTTGTATATTGCGCCCTGCGGCTGGCCCCTCTGGTTTTTGTACGCCCCGGTGAACTGCGCAACGCAGAATGGTGCGAGTTCAATCTGGAGGCTGCTGAATGGCGCATTCCAGCCCATAAAACAAAAATGCGCTCTCTGCATATTGTGCCACTCTCTACACAAGCCTTGGACATCCTCAAAGAGTTGCATCCTCTTACAGGAGACGGGAACTTTCTTTTTCCTTCAGTGCGAACGGCATCCCGTCCTATGTCCGACAATACCATTAACGTGGCGTTGCGCCGAATTGGATACGCCAAGGAAGAAATATGTGGGCATGGCTTTAGGGCTATGGCTTCAACCCTGCTTAACGAGCTCGGCTGGAACAGGGACGCTATTGAGCGTCAGCTTGCCCATGGTGAGCGCAATAAAATTCGAGCCGCGTATAACCACGCGGAGTTTTTACCGGAACGCCGCAAAATGATGCAGGCATGGGCTGATTATTTGGAACAACTCTGTCAAAAGGCCTAGCAATGATTCCACTAACAACGCTTGAAAAATATGTTCGCGCTGAAGACCTTATCTGTTTTGCCGACCTTATTTTACGCTGGCCTTGCCAAGCCGTCATAAAAATTCCTTATCATATTACAGTTGGTAATACGTTTGAATCATTAACGGCCTATAAGCTATTAGAAAAATCATACACTCCAGAACATGTTGCATTTTTTCATATTGAAGAACTCAATATGGATCATCATGATGATATCATTAAGACAGCAAGTTCAATAGTATTCTTACTTTCTGATGTAGAAAAAATTGAATCAGACAATCAAGCATATCGGGCATCAAGAAGTCTTCTTGAAAAAGAACCATCTTGCTATCTGGCGACCCAGGAAAACATCGTTGAGATAATGGAAAGAATACTACACGTTTTAAAAATACGAGACACCAGTAATTCTATTATTAGC
The DNA here is from genome assembly GCF_014202345.1 of Desulfovibrio intestinalis. NCBI lineage: Bacteria > Pseudomonadati > Thermodesulfobacteriota > Desulfovibrionia > Desulfovibrionales > Desulfovibrionaceae > Desulfovibrio > Desulfovibrio intestinalis. The sequence goes on along the minus strand of NZ_JACHGO010000003.1, from coordinate 51,164 downwards.
GAGATGCATAAAGACAGCAGACTATATTCAAATGTCGCTCATTACCTGTACACGCCATTTAGTGATAGTCATATTTCACCAATACTTGAAACACGCCCTACAGATTTAGATTTTTATATGAGCACGCAAAACCTGACGACAAAAGATCAAGCTTCAATATTTGTAAAAAAATGTAACCCACAGGATGAACTTGAAAAAGTACTCACCTTTATTGAGGTCGAGAAACGTTTTCCTAGCTTGCGAAGAGAGGAGATTGGTGAATTGATCCCAGCTCGCCCAGGAGCGAAAATTGAAAAAGAATCAAAGGAAAAACGATATTCACGCTTAAAGCGAGATGCATATCAGTATTGCGAAATAGAAATTGCATGATAAATTTGATAATTGCGCGATTTGTCCCTTGACTGTCTTCCCCAAGGACAACGCAACATCGGCCCATGTTCTCCAACATGGGCCGATTTCATTTTATAGCGGCCCGTAAACCGTAGGAGCCGTTATGGCAAAGGTCGCTTTTTTGTATAGGCAACGACACTACCTACCTGACGAGGGTTTTGTTCGTTTGTCGCAAATTCTCCAAGTGCTGCCCATTGGCAAAACAAGCTGGTGGGAAGGCGTCAAAAACGGGCGCTACCCTGCCCCGCTCAAATTGGGGCCGCGCACAACCGTATGGCGTGTTGAAGATATCCGGGCGCTAATCAGCAACGTGGAAGGGGGAGATGCGGCATGAACCTTTCACAGGCCCATAACCAATCGAACAATCTTCCACCCCTACGGGCGATTAATATGGAAGACTTTCTCGCTATTACTCTTCCTGAGCGCGACTTTTTGTTGCGCCCTGTAATCCCAACCCAAGGCATTGCAATTCTGTTCGCGCCACGCGGCATCGGCAAAACTTTTGCGGCATTGGGCATTGCCCTCGCGGTTGCAGGTGGCCTGTCCATATTCAACTGGCATGCCCCACAAGCCAGAAATGTTCTCTATGTGGACGGTGAAATGCCTGCCATCTCAATGCAGGAACGCCTTGCAGCCCTTTCGCTGGGCATGGCGGCTCCTCCTCGCGCCTTGCAAAACCTCTCCATCATAACCCCTGACATGCAACCCCGGTCTATGCCCGATCTTGCAACGACATACGGGCAACAGGCTCTTGAACCTTTTCTCTCTGGAGTAAACATGCTCGTTCTGGATAACCTCGCCACGCTTTGCCGCACAGGCAAAGAAAACGAGTCTCAATCTTGGACGCCCATACAAACATGGTTACTGGACTTGCGAAGGCGCGGCATGGCTGTCCTGCTGGTGCATCATGCAGGCAAATCAGGTGACCAGCGCGGCACGTCTGCTCGCGAAGACATTATGGACACCGTAATCAGCCTTAGACGCCCTAAAATATACAACGTGGCAGAAGGAGCGCGATTCGAAGTGCATCTGACCAAAGCGCGGGGCATTGTAGGAGAAGAAGCTCTGCCCTTCGAAGTGCATCTGCGTAGTGAGGATAATCGGCTACTTTGGGATGTAAGCGATCTGGTAAATGTTCAGGCCGAAGAACTCAAGCGCCTTCTCGCGGAAGGCCTCAGCCTCAGAGATTGTGCTGATGAAATGGGCGTCAGCAAATCTGTTCTGCATCGACTCAAAAAACGCTTGGAGGGTGAGCAATGACACGGCCTGCAAACCTTCCCCACCACCTGTCCCACTGTCCCACTCTCTGGGGCAGGGACAGCGGGACAGTAATCAACCGCATCACCCCCCAAGCATTAGCAGGTTTGAAGCAAGCCATGTTTTCGCTTCGCTCAAACGGCTTGCTCTGCGAGGCGTCAAAGCACATTGCCGCTTCACGGCAAAAGGAGCGCGCCTATGCTTGCTGAGTCGCGCAAACACGCCCCCCGAAAAAGTGGACGCCCAAAGGGCGACCCCATAAAGGTGCGCCACATGACAATCGGGGTGCGCGTTAATCCGGCAGAGTGGGAGGCGCTTCAGCTTCGTGCGCGGCATATGGGCATGAGCCCTGCGCAGTGGTTGCGCACAGCAGCTTTAAGCAGGCGCATGCCGCTTCCCCCTGTGCCAGAGGTGAACCGCAAGGCCTACGGCGAGCTTGCGCGGTTGGGCGTAAATCTCAACCAAATCGCCAAGGCAGCCAATGCGGGGCGAACGGCTGTTCCCTTCGGCCTATTGAGGGAACTGCTTAGCCAGATCATGTGCTTGCAAGCTTCCCTGATGGGGGTTGCTGGCAATACGCCGCCAGTGGCAGGGGAAATGCCTTGATAGCCAAGTGCATCAAGGGCAAGGGCTTTCGTGGGGCGGCAGCCTACGATTTGCAGCCCCACAAAAGCCTGTTGCTTGAAACCAATATGGCGGGGCGAACACCACGCGCCCTTGCTGCGGAATTTGGGGCCATTCGCGCTTTGAGGCCGAATCTGTCCAAGGCCGTTTGCCATGTGAGCCTGAGCTTGCACCCAGAAGAATCCCTGTCAGATGAGCAGTGGTGTGAGGCCGCGCATTCGTGGCTTCAGGGCATGGGCTTTGTAAACAATCAATATGTCATTAGCCGACATACAGACGCGGCGCACGCACACATTCATATTCTGGTGAACAGGATTGCGCTGGATGGAAAAGTGGTGAGTGACGCGCACGACTACAGGCGACAAGAAAAAATCATGCGGGAGCTGGAGCAACGGTTTTCTCTTCGGCAGGTGCGTTCAAGCCGGGAAACGTTGCGGGCAGCCCTTACGAAAGGGGAGATTGAGCACGCCCTGCGCACTGGCGAGGCCTCCACCCGCATGAACCTACAAAAAATAATTGATGCGGCCCTTACGCAAAAAAATGCGTTGAATGCGTTTTGTCAGCAGTTGGCAGCCCAGGGCGTGACCGTGCGTTTAAATAAAGCCTCCACCGGATTTGTTTCGGGGATCAGCTTTGCGCTTGGTGACGTGACGTTCAAGGGTAGCAAGCTCGGCAAAGGGTACACATGGGGCGCATTGCAACTTAGAGGATTACTCCATGAGCAAGATAGACGAATTGAAGAGCATGAGCAGGGCATCGGAAGCGACAACGCCACCATCCCCGTCGAGCGAGATAGATCAGACAAGGATAGAAGCAAGCCTGATGGTTCTGAGCTTGCAGGAGGAAGCACGAATCAAGAACTCACAGGAGCTGATTCAGCTTTTACGAGAATTGCAGAGAAGTACCTCTCAGGCCGCGCGGGAGATCGGAACCGCAGCTCACCAAGTAAGGGATTATCCCGTTGAGGTTTTGAATCAGCACCGGGCGCGTATGGAGCAATGCTTGGCAAAGTGCGAGGCGGCGGCAATCGCATCAAAGGAATATTTTGATAAATCGCGTGCAGTAATGGATGGTTACGGCAAGGAATTGCGGGGAGATACGTGGTTGCTGGCAAGTGTAACTTCTGGATGCACAGCGATTGCTTTCATGCTTCTGTTCTTGTTTCTCCGCTGGCTAGGTCATTAAGTGTTGCCGTAGGGATTTAGGATATCATCCCAGTAGGTTAATAAATACAGGCTGCTATGCGTAACCGCATGGCAGCCTGCTTTCGCGCTGTAAAAATCAGATACCAAGCCGGATATTTTTTCTGGCATTTCCTTTATGAGCAGTTTTCAGGCTGCTTGCGGAATTTCCCATTTGTCACTCAGACGGCCTCCTTCCAGCACATTTGAGCACCTTACTTTTTCATCTCGGCCAAAGCAGCGTCCACCTGCTGTATAATTTCGCGCACAGTCCGAGCGTCTACATCCACAGTTGCGGCGGCAGCCAAAAAATCCTTTTCGGTTATATCCTTGCCCTTGTTGTTGACCATGCAGGTCTGCTCCCCGTTAATGCCCTCTGACGGCGTAAGGTCATAAACCGGGGCCATGCACCACTGGTTTTCCTTGTTCAGCAGAAAGGAAAAGTTCTTGGAATGGTCGTCCCTGTTGCCGGAGCGCACGTTGAACACCATGAGCCGCACCATTTTGAGCACTTCGCGTATGTCTTTGGTAAGCAGCAGCGTCAGGCGCAGCAAGCTTTCATAGGTGAGCGAGGGTTCGCGGTGCGATGCGTGCAGCAGGCCGCAGGCGGTGTGCACATGCACCTTTTGACCATGCACCCTGTCAAAGCGTTGGACGCCGAAATATCCCGGCGAGGTTGCCGACGGAAACAGGTGCGTTTTCGGCATATCCAGCCCGGCTTCTCTGGCCGCCAGGGAATATGCGTATTCCGTCAGCCCGGTGTTTGGCGGTTCGTGCGCGGAGCGAAATTTGATGATCCAGGGGGTTCCTTGGGGTTCCCCCGCCCCCTGCGGCACAATGCGGTAATCATCGGCAACGTTCACCAGAATTTTGGGTCTGGCCCCTGCGGATGAGCCGTTGAGCTGAATAAGCTTGTCCAGTTGTCCCGCATCCACAGGCGCATCGCGCAGAATCCGCAGAGAATCCTCTGCCAGGGCATCAAGTTCCGCCACAGAAACCGCTTCTTCTGCCTGTTCCGCCGCCGGGGTGTACTCCAGCGCGCCCATGCCGTGGGCACCCACCATGGCAAGGCGCTGCAAGGGCAGGCAGGCATGAAGCGATGAGCCTTTTTTTCGTAATGCCCTGTCCAGCAAAAGCAGCCCCCATCCATCGGGCAGGCTGTCGTTGAATACGCCGAACAGGCCGTCAAAGGTGCGCTTGGGGTCTTCCTTGACCTCTGGGCTGAGCGGAAGCCTGAACGGCGAAATGTTGATGCCCGAATCAAGAAATTCTGGCGCGTACTGAAACAGAATGGTGTTGCTGTGCGCGGCGAGCTTTCCCACATGGCGCCGTACGCCGTATGCATGCAGATGCACGTCAAGATTCATGGCGTTTTCTCCCTGCCCGCTTGCGGGGTGCTGGAGATTGCGGCTTGAACAGGTTTTCTGTGCGCGACGGGTTGAACAAGCCGGAAAAGGCTTCAAGATCGTTAAGAATCAGCGCGATAGCCAGCAGGGACGCGAGGGAGATTTCCCCTGTTGTTTCAAAGCGCTTCACAGAGCCAAGGGAAACGCCGCTGCGGGCCGCCAAATCTTTCTGGCTCATATTGAGAGCAAGACGTTTGGCCTGCGCCTTAGCAGCGATGCCGAGACGGACTTCCTGCGGAGTTTTTAAAATATCGTCTAACATAATAGCTCTTAACTTGATTTTTTAGTATAATAGCTAAAATATAAGATGATAGCAATTGGTTGACGGGGGGGGGCGAACTCGCGCTATAACGTCAACACCAGCCCCGCCGAGCAAGATCGGGGCCGCAGCTCACCAAGAAAAGGAATAACCTGTTGAGGTTTTGAATCAACAACGGGCGCGTATGGAACAGTGCCCGGAAAACGGCGAGGAAGGCGTAAACATCATCTTTCCTCGTCTAGTCAATATCGACAGCAAGCCCAATCGGGCATATTTTTGTTTAACGAATACGTTTAGCGTATTCGTGACGACCACATAGTTCCTTGGGCTGGTATAACCTGCAACCCATTGGGAACTACTAACTTACAAGTGGAATACGCAGTGGGGTAAGGTCATGTGGGTCAACTTGCAGGCTCAGTACGAGGCGGATTTGATGGATGCCTAGAAGCGCACGGATATGGAAAGGATAGTTCTTTACAGCGCGTTGCAGCGGGCTAGTGCTGTCGTTTAGTGTTTTTCATTCTCTTCTATAGATAGGCAGAAGCAATATGTTTGAAGTCACTGGCGAGGATATTTCAAATCTTAATGACGTTGACCTTCGAACATTAGTCGTCAAACTTTGCGAGGCAGAACTCAGGCGTGTTGATCTGCCGGTGTCTGCATTAACTGCTGGTGGCGATCAAAACGCTCCAGATGGCGGCTTAGATGTACGCATTGCATTAAATGAACAGGATAAACAAACGGATTTTATTCCTAGGTCCAATACGGGATTTCAGGTAAAAGTGCCTGACATGCCTCGCAGCGCAATCTTAGAAGAAATGGCTCCAGACGGAAATTTGCGGCCAGTCATTCAGGAATTAGCTCACAAACAGGGAGCATACGTTATTGTTAGTTCCCATGGATCAACAGCCGATAGGCCGCTTCAGAATCGTGTTCTCGCCATGCAAGAGACTGTTGGGGGAGTTCCTGATTTGCCCCCAATTCACTTAGATTTTTACGATAGAGATCGTCTTGCTACTTGGGTAAGGCAGTATCCGGGTGTTTCGCTCTGGGTGCAAACGCAATTAGGTAAAAGTACTTCAGGGTGGCAAGGTTACGGCAATTGGTCTGGGCGAAGCGAGCAAATCGGCACGAAGTATATGCTCGATGAAAAATGCAGATTGTATGATGCACAAGACCCAAAGGGGGGGAAGCTAACTGTAGAGAAAGGGGTTAACCGTCTTCGAGAAGTACTTGTCAATCCCAAAGGCATTGTGCGCCTTATCGGATTATCTGGTGTTGGAAAAACGCGTTTTGTTGAAGCCTTGTTCGATTCAAGCGTTGGAGAAAAGGCTCTTGATCCTGCGGTAGTTGTCTACACGGATATTGCAGCCGAGCCTTCACCTTCGCCTCGGGATATGATTCATCGTTTCGCCCAATCGGCTCAACGGGCGATTATTGTGGTTGATAACTGTCCACCAAGCACACACCATGAGTTGGCAAAAATTAGCGCGTCCGCATTAAGCTCCGTAAGTCTTCTTACTGTAGAATATGATGTTGGTGAGGATGAACCAGAGGGGACGGAGGTCTTTCGGCTTGAGGGTGCTTCTGGAGATGTTATTGAGAACATTATTGAAAAAGTTGCGCCACACATCTCTCAAGTCAATCGTCGCAGAATTTCTGAATTTTCAGGCGGGAACTTTCGCATCGCTCTTGTTTTGGCGAAATCTATTGATCGTAGTGAAAGTGTTGCAAAACTTTCAGACAACGACCTGTTTTCGCGTTTATTCCGACAACGCCGTTCAGAAAATTCTGATCTGCTTCGTGCTGCGGAAGTATGCTCCCTCGTCTATTCATTTAATGGTGAAGTGGCAGAAGGGCAAGAGGCCGAATTGCCCATTTTAGCCAAACTGGCCGAGCTTTCCGTACCTGAGCTTTTTCGGAATGTTCAAGAACTTAAAGAACGCGAATTGGTTCAGCAAAGAAGCAAATGGCGCGCAGTGTTACCCCATGCCTTAGCAAACAAGCTCGCACAACGCGCTTTAGAGCGAACAATGCTAAGTGTGATTTCAGACGCCCTAGTGTTCGAAGGTCCTGAGCGTCTGTTGAAATCATTTTCCCGTAGAATTGGTTACTTACACCACAGTGAAAACGCGCAACGCCTTGTCACGCAATGGTTATCTGAGGGTAGCCTTTTGGGACAAGTGAACAAACTGAATCCTCTGGAGCTGGACATGCTCCGCAATGTTGCCCCTGTAAACCCAGAAGCCACATTGGCAGCGTTGGAACGGTCATTGGGTATTCCCGGAGGAGTTGAGGGCATTACGCCTCTAAGTGAAAGGCGCTATAAAATAGCAGCTTTGATTGCTAATCTCGCTTTTGATGCAGGTCTATTTGAACGGGCTTCTGCTCTGCTTGCCCGATTTGTTATCGCAGAGGCAGCGACGCAGAAATTTAATTCAACCCGTGGAGTATTTGATGGGCTTTTTCAGCTTTACCTCTCAGGTACACATGCTAGCGTGCAGCAGCGGCTTAACTGCATAGATACTTTGCTTAGCTCTCCTAATACTCGTAGTCAGACTGTCGGGCTCGGGGCTTTGGAGCGCATGCTTGAGCCGTATCATTTTTCATCAACCCGTAATTTTGAATTTGGCGCGAGGCCGCGTGACTTCGGGTGGGAACCAACGACGCATGAGGCTGTTGGCTGGTTCCGTGCTGTACTCATGTTTGTATTGCAAAAAATAATTTCAGGTCACAAATGTACTTGTCAGCTTAAATCCCTAGTGGCAACGAATTTTCGAGGGATTTTGACTAAATGGGGAATGCTGAATGAGTTAGAGGAACTTGCTGAAAAAATTATAGAATGCGAAAGTTGGCCTGATGGGTGGCTGCGTGTTCGTGAAGTGATAAAGGATTCTGCGGCTAAAATGCAGCCAGAGGTATTGGAACGTATAAAACGTATTGAAAATTTGCTTCGCCCAAAAGACTTATTGGAGCAATCTAAAGCATGTGTGTTGTTGCCTCAATGGTCTTCGTTTGAGTTCTCTGAAGTAGTTTCTGGTGCTGAAAAAAAAGATTTTCAGACAAGTTTTAGCAAGGTAGATACAATTTCTGAGGAGCTAGGCAAAGTCGTTGCAGTAACTCCAGACGTGTTTTCTCAACTTTTGCCAGACCTAGTGAAAGACAGCCATGGGCGAGGGGTGGCGTTTGGAATCGGGCTCGCTCAAGGTGCGACCAATCTCCATGAAATGTGGGAAGTGCTTAAAACTGCATTCACTACAGCCCCTGAACTGGTTCAAACTCCAATGGTGTTAAGGGGATTTCTTATTGGCGCCTCTCAGCGTTCGTTGAAAATAGTGTCTAGCTTTTTAGATTCAGCCGTATCTGACCCCGCATTGGGGAAAGTGTTTCCATTTTTGCAATGCGCGGTGGAAATCGGTAGTCGGGGTGGGCAGCGTTTGCTTGAATCATTGCCTTTAGGAATCGTCCCTCTATGGGGGTATAAATATCTTTGCACCGGAGGGGTGACCGCTTCGATCCCGAATGCACAGCTGAAACAGTTCCTTATTGAGCTGTCACACCGTCCAAGCGGGTGTGCAGTTGCAATTGAAATTTTGGTTATGAGGATTTACCCTTTGAAAGGTGCCAGTCTTTCAGTGCCTCAAGAGTTTATTAGCTGTGGCTGTGAACTCCTCTTGAGATATGATTTTACAGACGTAGTCCCGAACGATGTGAGCAATATTTGTGAAATTTTAAAAGTGTGCCTTGCTAGTCAAGGGGGGGGAGGATTGGCGCAAAAAATTTGCCTAAATTTGATCCACAGTATTTCTGACGGTCAAACATCCTTCTCTAAGTGTTCACGAATAATAGAAGAGTTGTTTGAGGCCACACCGTTGATCGCTTTGGATGTATTTATCCCACCTAAAGGGGACAAGCGTGTCCGGCTGTTATATGAATTCTGGCAAAACAAGGGCATTGCATTGAGGCGTGTTCAACCAGCAGTCTTGATTGACTGGGCTAATGAGGAACCCAAAATTCGATTTCCAGAATTGGCAGAAGCGATTGATCTATTTGTTTCAGCAGACAGTAGTTCTTCCATTGCGATTTCGCCTGAGGCGCTGCAATTAATTAGTGCTGCGCCAGATAAAAGTATTGTGCTTGCTGGGCTGGAAAAAAGTTTCGACTCAATTTCTTGGTGTGGGTCACTTTCAGAAGCATATGATATGAGGCGTTCAGCCCTTAGACCTCTTAAAAATCATTTGAGCGAAGTAGTTGTGTCGTGGGCGTGTGAGTGGGATGCGAACCTCATAAGACGGGCTGAGGCCGAACGATCGCGTGAACGTGCCGAGGATGAACGATTCGAGTAAATTAGGCTAGTAATGTATCACAAAAGATGTGATGTGCAGGCTCGTCTTGTGCCTTATCGTGCTGTTTCCTAAAACTCACTATTTTAATTATGCTATTGGGAGATTTTTTACGGTTAATGTGTGGGGTGAATATCCTGAATAGGTAATCAATGGCATAGTCGTATCGATTTTTTTTGCCGTTGGCTGGTTCGAAGAAATGAACCCACTTCTAGGTGTGGCTACTACACAAAATTTTAAGTTGATTTTTTTTGGACATAAAACCGGATATTATTTTTTTAAATTAAAAATTTATTGTTTTATTACAGAATGTTAAAAGATATTTTAGATCCCACCCTCTCCGCCACAAGTAAATAAAAAGAGCTGACTACTTTCGTAATCAGCTCTTTTTTATGTTCAAATTTATGGTGTGCCTAAGGGCAATTCGTGATTCCATTCGTGATCCAATAAAAAATGATCCGATAATTAATGCGAGACAGATGTTCACGCTTTTTTCAGAAAGTACAAAAATTTAGGCACATTGTGCCCATGTTAAAACCTGTTCTTGTGCAATCCCCCTGCAATAGTTTGCAATCCGCTGCCTAGTACGCAACGGACATTCCCCTCCAAGGCCAGCAGAGCCCCGCACAGTTCAGTGGGATAGCTAACACCGGGGGATTTCGTAAAAAAATACAATCTGCCCCCATCAGAAACCACTACTTCAAGTGGTATACGCAGTGGGATAAGGTCTAAGCTCCCCTATAGATCAATCAGAGCGCGGCTCACAAGCTCAGTAATCAACTCTTGAGCGGAACATTCATTGGGGGGTTTTATTTCCGTCCGATAAATAATTTGTGCGGTTGATTCCCCTATGGCCGGGCCAAGGAATATCGGCTCTACACCCAGCAATATCCAATCCGGATTAGTACTTTTATGTTTTAATAGCTTGATGAGCCATTCCGCGGGAATAGCTCGTCTTTTTTTGGCGTCGGAAATAGACGATTGACGAATACCTAGAAATTTTGCCAGTTCTACTTGTGTTTTTGTATTTGTAACACTTTGAATCCGCATCATAATTTCATTGAATGTTACGTCATTGATTTTTTGCATCTTCATTCTGCCAGCCAAGAGGAAAATTGTTCGCTCCAACCTCGCATCTACAAATCTGGTCAAATTTTGAGGTTTGCGAGTAGCTATAGCTTTACATCGAGTATTTATAACTACTCGATTGAAAAAAATCTAGAGCTAAAATGGCAATATGGAAGATGATGAAAAAATTACCCGTCGCTTTATGCCTGACGTATTGAGGCGCTACAGAGACAACGCAGGGCTATCTCAACAAGAACTTGCTGACAGTATAGGTGTCAGCAAAGGATTCATTTCTGCGCTTGAAGGTGGGCGAAGCGTTCCCAACCTTGATAGGCTGGTTCAGATTGCGGATGCCCTGCAAGTAAGCCCCGGTGAACTGGTCAATGCCATGCTTGAAAATGCTGCAAAAGAACTCGGCAGAAAGATACATGTAAAGATAAAATAAACAATAATTTCCAGAGTCTAATGAAATAATGGAACAAGACTTTTTATGTCAAAGCTTTGGGGCTATTATCAAGTCAGCACGCCTTCGCAAGGGGCTGACCCAATATCAACTGGCTGATGCCGCAGGTGTTGGCCGACGATTCATTCAAGGTGTGGAAAATGGTCACCACGAGGCCAAGATCTCCACACTTTTCCATATGGCAAACGCAATGGAAGTCTCGCCAATGGTTTTGATTGGTGAGCTTGAACACGCTATGCACACTGGTAAATTTCCCGATTCAATCGTTGAAAACTTACCCGCAAAAAAGATTGGGCGGCCACAAAAAAACAAAGCCGTGTCCGACTGATAAAATACAAAATTGATATTGTGCCAGTAATGAGCAGCCAGTCTTCATCTCGCCAGGCAGCTTAAGCCCCACGCCCCCTCAAATCTCGCCGTAAAGCTACATACTTCTTTTCATGCAGGCCCAAGTTTAACGGCAAAATCTTGCGCATCCTCCAATACCAATGCGCTGTCATTCCTCCAGTATCGGCAGATCGCTGTCAGCTTTTAACCTGCCCTCGCCCACACCATTACTCCCTGCCCCCATATGGCATTGTCAGCACCTTGGTGCTAATGTGTCCATAAGCATCGCTGCACCACAACGACGCAGCAGGCATTCACGTTACATCCTCACCAGAAAGAGGCTCCTCTTTACCCGATTCACATCTCAGCCAGGAGGCAGATCATGACGCGCCGCGATCTTATCAAACTCCTCAGTATATTGGGCGTCAGCAGCATGCTGCCCTTCGGGCACAGCGCCTTTGCCGCCGCCCAGCCCTCACTGCCCATCCCGCCCCTGTTGCGGCCAGACGCCAATGGCCGCATTCGCCTGAAGATACAGCAAGGCCAAAGCCAATGGGGGCATCACCCCACGGCAACCTGGGGCTATAACGGCCCGTTGCTCGGCCCGGCCCTGTCGTTGCAGCGCGGGCAAAAAGTACAGATGGAAGTGGAAAACGCCCTGAACGAAAGCACCGTTGTGCATTGGCACGGCCTCGAAATTCCCGGCATTGTCGATGGCGGGCCGCAGTCGTCCATTGCCCCCGGCGGAATATGGAAACCGGAGCTTGTCATCGACCAGCCAGCGGCGACCTGCTGGCTTCATCCGCATCCGCACGCAAAAACGGGCCGTCAGGTGGCTATGGGCCTTGCTGGCCTGATACTCATCAGCGACGACGAAAGCCAGCGCCTGCCCCTGCCCAAAACCTGGGGTGTGGATGACATCCCGGTTATCCTGCAGGACAAGCGCCTGAACGCAGCCGGGCAGATCGACTACACGATGGACGACATCAGCGCTGCCGTGGGCTGGTTTGGCGACCTTATGCTGACCAACGGCAGCCCATACCCGCAACACGCCGCCCCGCGCGGCTGGCTGCGCCTGCGGCTGCTCAATGGCAGCAATGCCCGATCCATGCGGCTGGCTGCCAGTGATAGCCGCCCCTTGTACGTCATTGCCAGCGACGGGGGCTTTCTTGCAGAGCCCGTAAAGCTGACGGAACTGCCCATCCTTATGGGCGAACGCTTTGAGGTGCTTGTTGACTTGCGCGACGGCAAGGCCTTTGACCTCGTAACCCTGCCCGTCAAGCAAATGGGTATGACCCTGCCGCCGTTTGACCGCCCCCTGCCCGTGCTGCGCATACAACCCACTGAAAGCAAGGGAAATACGGTGCTGCCAGACCAGCTTGCCGCCCTGCCGCCCCTGCCGAAACTTGACGGGCTGCCCGTCAGAACGCTGAAACTCTCTATGAATCCCATACTCGACCAGCGGGGCATGGAGCAGTTGATGCAGCGCTACGGTCACGCGGCAATGGCCGGAATGAGCATGGATATGCACAGCGGGGCAACGGCAGCCTCCGATCCGCATGCGGGGCACGGATCAATGGACATGTCCTCCGCCGGGCAGGACATGGGCCACAATATGAATCAGGGCATGAACCACAACATGGGCCAAAGCCAGAATGCTGCTATGGGCCACTCCATGTCCGACATGCCCAATCAGGGAATGGACCACGGCGCAATGACTATGGACGCGCCACAGCAGGCTCCGGGCCAGTTTGACCTCTGGCGCAGCAATTACATCAACGGGCAGGCCTTCATGATGAACAAGCCCATGTTCGATGCCAAAAAGGGCCAGTACGAGCGGTGGATTATCTCTGGCGTCGGCGACATGATGCTGCACCCCTTCCATATTCACGGCACGCAGTTCCGCATTTTGTCAGAGGATGGAGCGCCGCCGCAAAAGCATCGCAGTGGATTCAAGGATATTGTCCGCGTTGAGGGCAAGGTAAGCGAGGTGCTGGTGCGCTTTGACCACCTGGCCCCAAAGGAACACGCCTACATGGCCCATTGTCATTTGCTGGAGCATGAAGACACCGGTATGATGCTGGCATTCACGGTGAGCGGATAGAGCAATTTACAAATAAAATGAGTCAATTGCTCTGCAAGGATTTACCTACAAATCCTTGCGGAAAAATAGGCGTAGGTGAGCTTTGCTCCCGTAACGAGGCTACTTCATGTGCAAAACACCCTAACGCAGCAGATTGCAGCACCTGCGCGGGTAACGCCGCATTGCAGCGCATAAAACAAGAGGGAGGCTACAGCCTCCCTCTTGTTATTCGAAACTTCCCCTCAGCCACAAACTTTGACAGAAACCTGAAGCTACACAGCCCACCAGTAGAAGAGGGCCTGCGGCACACGTGCCCTAGAAGCTCGCCCTACTGCTCAAGCTGGCGCAGCAAATCTGCCATAAAATCGTCCAGCCTGTTCTGCGCGTCTTGGTCCAGCCCCAACACACTGGCGGAGTGCAGCTGTTTTGCACTTAACTGATCTACCACGGGCAAAGCGACACGGCGTTCAGGCAAATGCTCCAGAGCGGGAAGGTTCGCGGCCTGCTCTGCGGTGGCACGGTTCAAGATCAGAGTCTGTTTTTTCAGGCCCAGATCAGCAGCCATGCGCGACACCTGCTCCGCTGTTTGCAGCGAACGCATGCTTGGTTCCGAAACCACAAGCAGGTGATCCACATGCGCCACAGTGCCCCGACCAAGATGCTCCACCCCGGCTTCCATATCTACCAGCACCCAGTCGTTCCGCTCCAGCACCAGATGCGCCAGCAGGGCCTTGAGCAACGCGCTGGCTTCACAGGCGCAGCCGCCATTGGCCGAAGTTACCGCCCCCATAACCAGCAGGCGCTTTTCGCCCACAGGCTTGTCGCCCAGCGGCGGCCCGCAAACCTCCAACGGAGCTGAAAGAATTTCGGGCAAATCGCTGACATGCGGGTTCAGCATCATCATGCCGCCCTGCCCCGCTGGCCGTATGCGCTCCTGAACAAGTTCGGGCCGCTGGCTCAGGGCAATGGGCATTTCTGCCGCGCTCAACCCGCAAGCCTGCCCCAGCGACAAAGCCGTATCCGCATCCACCAGCCACACGTTATGCCCCTGGCGCGCAAGGTAGTCGCCAAGCCAGGCCGTCATGGTGGTTTTGCCCACGCCCCCCTTGCCGGAAACAGCAATCTTCATAACAACTCCTGAAACAACGTGGCGTTAAATTACCCTGGCGGATCGTGAAAGCATTCGTGCCGCGCGGCGAAAGCTTAGGGAAACGCTGTTTTATTCCATTTGGCAGCGTTGCTTCACTTTTTTGAAACAGTCGAGGACGAAAGAGTCCACTTCTGCTTCAAAAAAGATTGCGCCTTGCCAAACGAAACAACTGCGCGTTTCCAGGAGGCTTTTTAATCAGTGCTCCTTAAAGCCTTCGCCGCTACGGCACAATGCCATATTGTATTACGCGTTCAGGCCAAGGGCCTTGCGCTTGCTTGTGACGCGCTGGTTCAGCAGCTCCGCCGCTTTCACCGGGTCAGGTTCCACCACAAAGGATGCGCCCACCAGATCTTCCAGACCGTTAAGGGCAATATCCGTCACCACCTGCGAGCCCAGAATATTGGGCGGCAGGCCAAGGTGCGTGTACACGCCGCTGGCAACGGCATACAGACCAATGGCCGCGGCTTTTTCCGAATACCATTCCGGCGCGGAGGCCACCACAGGCAGATCAGAAATATCCACGCCAAGGCTGTTGGCGATCAGCGCGCACAATTGCAAGATGCGGGCGTTATCCACACAACTGCCCATATGCAGCACGGGCGGTATGCCCAGCGCGCCGCACAGGTTGCGCAGCCCCGGCCCGGCCATTTCCGCCCCTTCGGGCATCAGCAGCCCGGCCTTGCCCGCAGCCGTCGTCACGCAGCCCGTAACAAGCACCATAATGTCATTCTTGATGAGTTCCTTGATGATGCCAACATTGGCCGAGTCCTGCTTGATCTTGGGATTGTTGCAGCCCACCACCGCCGCGAAACCGCGCACGGTTCCCGCCTTGACGGCGTCCAGCAGAGGTTCAAGCGAACCGCCCAGTGCCTCAAGAATGGCCTCGTTGGAAAATCCGGTCATGATGTCCACTGGCTCCACGGGAATGTCCACCCGGCCAGGGTCGCGCTCGGCAAAGGCTTCAATAGCCATATGCAGGATTTTGTGCGCTTCTTCGCGTGCATTTTCAGGCGTAAAATTCATGTGAATGGCCCCGGTAAAACGGGCCTTGGCGGCAGTGTCGATGAAACGGGTATGGTAGCAGGCCGAAATCTGCACAAGACTCGGCATAATGCACTGATAGTCCACCACCACAGCTTCTACCGCGCCTGTTACAATGGCCAGCTCGGTCATGAGGTGGTTGCCCGCCATCGGGATACCCTGACGCATGAGCAATTCGTTGCCAGTACAGCACAGCCCGGCCACGGTGATGCCCTCGGCCCCGGCCTTTTTGGCCAGTGCGATCATTTCCGGCTCACGGGCGGCCATAAGTATCATTTCGGAAACCACGGGATTATGCCCGTGTACCAGTATGTTGACGGTTTCCTTTTTGATGACGCCCAGGTTCACAGTGGACTTGCGCGGGGTAGGAGTGCCGAAAAGAATGTCGCACAGTTCTGTGGCGATCATTGATCCGGCCCATCCGTCAGACAGGGCGCAACGGGCCGCGTGCAGCATTGTGTTGGGTGCGTCGTTGTCGCAGCCCATATGGGTGCGGTGCATCATTTCGGCAATTTCACGGTCAACGCCGCGCGGTGTAATACCCAGCTTATCCCATACTTCCTTACGCTTGGCAGGAACACGCGACACAAAGTTCACTGCTTTGCGTCTGCTGCCAAAGTCGCTGTAACAGGCGTCCACCACATCGGCGGCCACGTCAATTATGGCCCGACCTTCAACGGCGATGCCCAGTTCAGCCGCGATGCGCGTCAGTTTGGCGGCATCACGAATCTGGTAATTGGCGGCATGACCTTCCACCACCGCTTCAAGGGTTTCGATAACGTCCCGGCCATGATCGGAATGCCCGGCAGAACCGCCAGCAATAAAGCGCCCGAAGTTGCGCGCCACAATAACGTCCGCATCTGCCCCGCATACCCCGCGTGAAAGCTTGCCACCGGGTTCGGCCTTGGCGCTGATGCGGCACGGCCCCATGACGCAGTTGCGGCAGGTTGTGCCGAGTTCACAAAAACGGCAGTGCGGCGTCTGCTGCGCCAACCTGTCCCATGCGGTTTCAACGCCGTCTTTGCGCGCCTTTTCAAGCATGCGCTGGGCGTCTTCCCAAATAGACATTTCGGTAATGTCAGTCAGCTTGTCTTTCATAACGTCCTCGCTCACGCTGAGTGTTGCTGCCGTCAGGCAGGGCACGCAATTGCATGCCTTTGATACCAACATAGCATTATACAGGGAATTCGTCTGTCAGCTACACGACAAAAGGATCGGTCCGTTTCAGTGGGGGCGGTGCGGCGCGCCGCAGCAAAGGCAAAAAATGATCCGGCTGGCGCAGGGCTGCGGATCTGAAACCCAGGCGGTAAAACATACGCGGCGGCATGTCGGTTTTCCGGGTTCACGGCCGCCGGGCAGGCTGATACGTTCAGGGCCGGGAAGACTCAAGGAAGCACTGACCAAAGAACCTTTTGGAACCGCGCAGTTGTTTCGTTTGTCAAGGCGCGATCTTTTTTGAAGCAGGAGTGGACTCTTCCGCCCTCGGCTGTTTCAAATAAAGAGAAGTAACGCCGCCAAACGGAATACATCAGCGTTTCCTTAATGCAGCAGTTCGCGCAGACGGTCTTCGTCCAGAATGCGGTACAGGCCGCGCTGCTCTTTTTGCAGAATGCCAAGGCGGGTAAAGTCGGTCAGCAGGGTGGAAATGGTCTGACGCGAAGTGCCGAGCGTTTGCGCCAGCATTTCGCCAGAAAGGGGCAGCCGGATAAGCCGCTCCTGCGTTTTTTCGTCACTTTCGTGGGCAAGGTCGATCAGCAGCCGAGCCAGGCGCACGGTCACATCGCGCAGGGCAAGGCCGTCAATAATGCTGAAACAGCTTTTCAGCATACCGCCCAGTACCCGCACAATAGGCACGGTGAACTCGGGTATGGTCATCATACATCGGTTGAAAGTGGGGGTATCAAGCAGCAGAAGAACCGCGTCTTCCAGCACCTGCACAAAAGCGTTGGAATGGCTCACATAGAGGTCGCCGGGCTTGAGAAAGGCAATAGTGAACTCCCGGTCGCCATAGGAAAGATAAATGCGCACCAGACCGGATTTAACGATGAAAACAAAATTGTCTTCCTGCGGATTGTGTGGCTCCTGCTCCGCAAGGTCGTCTTCATACTGGGGGGAAAAAATTATGGCCTGCCGTACATAGCGCCTTTCATGAAAGGCCGACAGCAAGGGGGCAAGCTCAGGCCGCGCCAGCTCATCAAGCAGGTTGATATTACTGAATTTCATGCAGCCCCCTTTTGCATCTCTTCTTGAGCAGACCAACTTTGAAATGCATTATCTTTCAAAGTTGTCATTCTGCCGGAAAATGCGATTTTTGACAGAATCCGCGCCGCGTTGCGGCGCACTGCATGCTTGTACAGCGTTAGAGTTTTTGAATTTTTTCAAAGGTAAAATGTCTAATTTCCGCAATTCGCTGCCGCTAGGGCGCTCAGAAGTTTCCAGAACCGGGGCGGCTTGCGGCCCTGCTCAAAACCAGAGGCTGGTCTGACGGGCCATGCGGGCACCAAGAGAATAGACGCTGCACGAAGAGTGTCAACACAAAGGACATGCTGGCATAGAAAAGCCAACATGTCCTTTGCGAATAAATACCGGTGAATGCCACAACTGTGTAGCTATGACGAGAACGACACTTCGGGGCCATGCCCTGTAAAACACAAACCCTCCCGGGGGAATCTGTTCTGGTTATTGCGGGGCACCTCACACCGCTGATCCATACGCGATGGCTGCCCGCCTTGCCTCCTACGCCGGAGGCAGGTATTTTTTAAAATCGATATCGTATTTTTTCATTTTATAATAAATAATACGATATGTTATATTCAAATCCCGCGCAGCCTGATGGATATTGCCCCCGGCCTTCACAAGGGCGGCTGCAATAAGTTCGCGCTCAACATTGGCCACAGTTTCCGTCAATCCCAGATTGCCTGTAGTCCAGTTGTGTATGCCACTCTTTTCATTTTGCAGCATGCCCGGCAGATGGTGTGAACGCAGCACGGCGTCGTCACAAATAAGCACGGCCCTTTCAAGAACATTTCGTAGTTCACGCACGTTGCCCGGCCAGTGGTAGCCAAGCAGAATATCGATGGCCGGGGTTGAAACACGCCGCACAGGCCGCCCGTATTCCTTGCTGAACATCTCGATAAAGTGCTCTACCATCGGCAAAATGTCTTCTGGCCGCTCCCGCAGCGGCGGAATGAAAATGGGAAAGACATTGATGCGGTAGTACAGATCTTCGCGAAACAGCCCCTGCTCCACCAGCTCTTCCAGCGGACGGTTGGTTGCGCACACCAGACGCACGTCCACCTTGATACGCCGTTCATCCCCAAGGGGCTGAATCTCGCCTTCCTGCAAGGCCCGCAGCACCTTGGCCTGGGCAATGGGCGACAGGTCACCCACCTCATCCAGAAAAAGCGTGCCCGTGTCTGCCTGACGAAACATGCCAGCGCGGTTTTGCACCGCCCCGGTAAAAGCGCCCTTGCGCCAGCCGAACAGCTCGCCTTCAATAAGCTCTGAAGGCAAAGCCGCGCAGTTGAGCATGACCAGCGGATTATTGCGCCGCGGGCTCGCCGCGTGCAGGGCTTGCGCCATAAGTTCCTTACCCACGCCCGATTCGCCCCGCAGCAACACCGTTGCCTTGCCCGCCCCGGCCTGTGTCAGCCGCCGCAACACATGATGCAGGCTTTTGGAACGCGCAATGATGGACGAAGGCAGACCGCTGGCCACAGGTTCGTCAGCCAGTATGCAGGCATGCCTTCGGCTCAGTTCTTCCTGCAACCGGGCAACCTGCCTGCCAACCAGCGTGGCGACTGTCTGCAAAAAGCGTCGGCGCAGCTCCAGCTCTTCCTGAGGCGCTGTGGGCGTATCCGCGCTGAGAATCCCCACCACCTCGGACTTGTCGCCGTTTTCCACATGCACGGGCACACAGATGAAGGCCAGCCGGGCCATTTCCTCTTCGCTACGGCCAAACAGGCGATTCTTAAAATCCGCCCGCCCGCGCATACATGACACAATAATGGACCGGCCCTCGGCAAAGACCTGCCCAGTAATACCGGAACCCGGCGCGTAGGCAGCCTCCGGCGCGTCGGCCTGCCCATAGGACAACGAGAGACGCAGCTCGCCGCTGTCAGGGTCCTGCACCACAATGTGCGGCCTGTCGAAATGCATGTCTTCAGCGAGGGCCGCCAAAAGTTCCTGCAAGGATTCTTGAAAGGGATGACCAGGAGAAAGGGCCGTCAGCACCCGGTCGAGGGTATCCAGACACTGGCCCGCATCCATAAAGGACAAGAGGGGTGGCACGTCGCTATGCACGGTGGCCTCACTTCCAGGATTGAACCGGGGACTCCCGGTACGGACAATATCCGCGCAAAGCGGAAATGGCGTGCCCGCCCGCTGGCGGAGCACGGGGCACACGGCAACAGACATGCCCGCCTGCCGTTGCCTGACTGAAACCTGGGGGGAGGTGGAGCCGAAAGACTCCAAAGGTACAGCGACATCTCGGTTTTTCAGCATGGCCTTTGCGGCCAGCCGGAGCCTGAGCCCTGATGGGCCGTACTCCTTATGCACCTGAAACATACCCGCAGGCTGCCCTGACGTCAAAAACAATCCGTGCCTCCAACCCGGATGCCGCCCGGCCCACAATCACTTCCTTGATCGTATCTGCGCTGCCGACCGCGCGGGATGCGTGTATACGATATTGAAACAATTATCTTTTTTAGCTTCAACACGCTTCAAGAAGGTCATTCAGAACGCTGCATTACGCCATTGTGTGCAGCCTCCTCTCCCAATTCCCTCCATAGTTTCAAAAATGTATCAAGTTTGTTTTTTTGAGCTGATTTGTTTCTTCATAAATTAGCAAATACTCATAGTTAACAAATTTATCTCTCTTTCTGCGCATGTGGCCTGTACAGCACAAAATAGTACTGCAAACTGTCTTCTCTGACGAACAACATTAAACATATTAGCCCATTATACAAAGGGCACACTTTCTGCACAAAACGTGACAAGCGCATACGGCGCGCTAACCATCAAAGCAAGAGGGAATCTCATGCGTCAGGTAGCAATTTACGGAAAGGGCGGCATCGGCAAGTCCACCACCACACAGAACCTAAACGCTGGTCTCGGCGAAATGGGCAAGAACATCATGATCGTGGGCTGTGACCCCAAGGCGGACTCAACCCGTCTTATCCTCGGCGGTCTGGCCCAGCAGAGCGTGCTCGACACCCTGCGTGAAGAAGGTGAGGACATCGACCTTGATCTGGTGCTCAAAGAAGGCTTCAAGGGTATCCGCTGCGTGGAATCCGGCGGTCCCGAACCGGGTGTGGGCTGCGCCGGGCGCGGCATCATCACCTCCATCGGCCTGCTTGAACGCCTTGGCGCCTATACCGAAGACCTTGACTACGTTTTCTATGACGTTTTGGGCGATGTTGTCTGCGGCGGTTTCGCCATGCCCATCCGCGAAGGCAAAGCCCAGGAAATTTACATCGTGGCTTCGGGCGAAATGATGGCGCTCTACGCCGCCAACAACATCTGCAAGGGTGTAAAAAAATACGCCAATACCGGCGGCGTGCGCCTGGGCGGCATCATCTGCAACAGCCGCAAGGTTGACGGCGAGGCCGATCTTGTGGCCGCCGTTGCCAAGGAAATCGGCAGCCAGATGATCCACTTTGTTCCCCGCGACAACATGGTGCAACGCGCTGAAATCAACAAGCAAACGGTTATCGAGTTCGACCCCACCTGCGGTCAGGCTGATGAATATCGCGCTTTGGCAAACAAGATTGACGGCAACGACATGTTCGTCATTCCCAAGCCCCTCAGCCAGGAAAGGCTTGAAGAGCTGCTTATGGAGCACGGCATTCTGGACGCGTAGGAACATTGCGCTGGAGATACGCAGTACATATGCAACCGTCCGCCCGAAACGGCGCCGCGCAAACAGACCGCGCGAAACCCCACAAGGGACGGATTTCCCCAACTGCCGGAGCAGCTGTGCTGCTTCAGGCAACGCAAGATAAGGGAGAACACCAAATGCAGATGATCCGCACCATCATTCGCCCCGAAAAAACCACCGAAGTGCTTTCCGAGCTTATGTCCGCCGGGTTTCCCGCAGTGACCAAGCTGGATGTCGTGGGCCGGGGCAAGCAAAAAGGCATCATGGTCGGCGATGTGCAATACGACGAAATACCCAAGCAAATGCTCATGCTTGTGGTTAACGATGAAGATAAAGACGACGCCGTGCGCGTAATCCTGCGCGTGGCCCGTACGGGCGAAAACGGACATTACGGTGACGGACGCGTTTTTGTGTCGTCCGTCAGCGAGGCATGGACCATCAGCACCGGCAAGGCCGGTTTGTAGGAGGCCGCCATGCAGGAGATTGTCGCCATCGTCCGGGCCAATATGGTTGGCCCCACAAAAGAAGCCCTGACCAAAGCGGGCTGCCCCTCCTTCAGCTGCACCAAATGTCTCGGGCGGGGCAAAAAAGGAATGGATAACGCCACCCTGCGTATGGTTATGGAAAACGGCGAACTGCCGCGCACCCCCACCGGGGAATCTCTGACCGAGGTGGGCCGTCTCATCCCCAAGCGGCTGTTCAACATCTGTGTGCCCGACAACAAGGCGGAAGCCGTGGTTAAGGCCATCATTGAAGCCAACGGCACGAGCCACCCCGGCGACGGCAAAATATTCGTCATGCCGGTGGAAGAATCCTACGTGGTCCGCACGGGCGAGCGCGTTGACGCATAAGGAAGGTAGTTATGACTATGGACGCCAGCGCCAGAGTGCTTGAGCGTTATAACGCCAAGGTATTCAAGAATCGTAAGGAGCACATGCTCCGCATCAATCCGGATGAAGCGCAACAAATCACGGCCAACACCCGCGCCATACCCGGCATAATGACCAACCGCGGCTGCTGTTACGCGGGCTGCAAGGGCGTGGTGCTCGGGCCCATCAAGGATATGGTGCTCATCACGCACGGTCCCGTGGGCTGCGGTTTCTACAGTTGGGGCACACGCCGCAACAAGGCCAGGGCTGAAGAGGGTGAGCCCAACTTCACCCAGTACTGCTTCACCACCGACCTGCAGGAACCTGACATCGTTTTTGGCGGCACCAAAAAGCTCAAGGCCGCCATTGATGAAGTCATGCAGCTCATGAACCCGAAAACCATCATGATCGCGGCCACCTGCCCCGTGGGTCTCATCGGCGACGACATTCAGGCCGTGGCAACCGAGGCCGAGCAGCAATACGGCATCCGCTGCGTGGCCTACAACTGTGAAGGCTATAAAGGCGTCAGTCAGTCAGCCGGGCACCATATTGCCAACAACGGCCTCATGAAACGAGTCATCGGCACGGGCAGCTACGAACCTGCCTCCAAGTATTCCATCAATATTCTGGGCGAATACAACATCGGCGGCGACGGTTGGGAACAGGAACGCATACTGAGAAAAATCGGCTACGAGGTGGTTTCCGTCTTCACGGGCGACGGCGAAATCGAACGCATCGCCAGTTCCCACAAGGCCAACCTCAATCTCGTGCAGTGCCACCGCTCCATCAACTACATCGCTGAAATGATGAAGATCAAGTACGGCGTGGACTGGCTCAAGGTCAACTTCATCGGCCTTGAAGGAACCATAGAAAGTCTGCGCCATATGGCAGCCTACTTTGGCGACCCGGCCCTTGCCCAACGCACGGAAGAAGTCATTGCCGAAGAACTGGCCGAGGTTCAGGACGAAATGGCCGCCGCCAAGGCCCGTCTTGATGGGCTTACCGCCGCGCTTTTTGTGGGCGGCAGCCGCTCGCACCACTATCAGGGACTGCTCAAGGAACTGGGCGTGCGCACCGTGCTGGCAGGCTACGAATTCGGCCACCGCGACGACTACGAAGGCCGCGAAGTCATCCCCGACATCAAGGACGACGCCGACAGCAAGAACATCGAACACATCACCGTGGAAAAGGACGAGAAGAAATACCACGCCTACCTCACCCAAGAAGAGTACGACAAGCTTGCCGCGCTGATTCCTCTTGAAAAATACGACGGCATGATCCGCGATATGGACGCGGGAACCTTCGTGGTGGACGACCTCAATATGTACGAGGCCGACAAGTTTATGGAAGTTCTCAAGCCGGACATGTTTTTCTCCGGCATCAAGGACAAGTATGCCCTGCAAAAGGCGGGAACGCTCTCACGCCAGCTGCACAGCTATGACTACAGCGGCCCTTACGCGGGCTTCAAGGGCGCTGTGCAGTTCGCCAAAGACGTTTGCCTGGGCTACTTCACCCCGGCGTGGCACATGGTCACTCCGCCCTGGAAGACCCGCGCCACCCTGCAAGGCACAGTGGGAGAAAAGTAATGCTCGACCTCACACCCAAGACACATATCAATCGTACGGGCGCACTCATCAACCCCTGCAAGACCTGTCAGCCTGTGGGCGCGCTTCTGGCGGCCCTGGGCGTGCACAACTGCATGCCTTACAGCCACGGCTCGCAAGGGTGCGTATCCTATCACCGCACCTATTTGAGCCGCCATTTCAAAGAACCTGCCATTGCCTGCACCAGCTCCTTCACTGAAGGCGCGTGCGTGTTCGGCGGCGGGGCCAACATCCGCCAGGGCGCCAAAAACGTCTTTGACGTGTACGATCCCGACGTCATCGCCGTACACACCACCTGTCTTTCCGAAACCATCGGCGACGACCTCAATACCTATATTGAGGAGATGGACATTCCCGACGGCAAACTTGTGGTGCACTGCAACACGCCGAGTTACGTGGGGTCGCACGTCACGGGCTTTGCCAACATGATGGCCGGATTCATCAAGTATCTGGCAGCCAAGGGCAAAACCACGGAAACCGTGGGGGTGTTTCCCGGTTTCGTGAACCCCGGCGACATCCGCGAATACAAGCATTTGCTCAAGCGCATGAAGATCAGGAACATCATGTTCCCCGACTGCTCCAACGTTATGGATGCCCCGATGACAGGCGAATACAAGATGTATCCTGACGGCGGCACCACCATTGACGAAATCCGCGCGCTCGGGTCCTGCCGCAAGGTACTGGCCCTTGGCCGCCTCACCAGTGAGGAGCCTGCCAGCCAGCTCAAGCGTAAATGCGGTGTGGAATACGACCTTCTGCCCCTGCCGTTGGGCCTTGCAGACACCGACACCTTCATTATGGCCCTCGCCTCGCTCAACGGCGGCGATGTGGACGCCTACCTTGAAGAAGAACGCGGCCGCCTGCTTGACCTCATGCTGGACGCCAATCCTTACTTCTACGGCAAAAAAGTGGCCGTGTACGGCGACCCCGACACCGTGCTTGGTCTGGCCCGCTTCTGTCTCGAACTGGGCATGACCCCAAGCTATGTACTGACGGGCACCCCCGGTGAAGCCTTTGTCAGGCTGGCCACGGCCATGTTCAAGGAATACGGCAAGGAATCGCAGTGCCGGGCCTTTGCCGCCAAAGACCTCTTTGACCTGCACCAGTTCATCAAGAACGAACCTGTGGATCTTCTGCTGGGCAATTCACACGGCAAGCAGATAGCCAAGGCCGAAAACATTCCCCTGGTACGGGCGGGCTTTCCCGTGCTCGACCGCTACGGCCACGGCTCGCAGACCATTGTGGGCTACCGGGGGGCTTTCAACCTGGCCACAAAGATCGCAGACGCCCTTATGGACGAATACGACCGCCACTGCGCGGATGAAGATCTGGAACTTGTTATGTAGGGCCACATGGCCGCAATCGGGCGGGGCCGCCACGGTCCCGCCCCGCAAGGGGGTTCCCCATGTCCACTGAAATACTTGAAGAACGCCGCCAGTCCATCCAGACCAAGGAAGACAAGGGCGCGGAAAATGCGAAGGGGAACAGCGGCGGCTGCGGCGGCAACGGCATGCGTTGCGACACGGCCAGCGTGGCCGGAGCCGTAAGCCAGCGGGCATGCGTATACTGCGGCGCGCGCGTGGTGCTCAACCCCATTACCGATGCGTTTCATATCGTACATGGCCCTATCGGCTGCGCCAGCTACACCTGGGACATCCGCGGCAGCCTGACCAGCGGGTCGGAGCTGTTCCGCAACAGTTTTTCCACTGATCTTCAGGAAAAAGACATCGTCTTTGGCGGGGCGGAAAAGCTCACTGCCGCCATTGACGAAGCCGTGGCCAACTACGCCCCCAAGCTCATCTTTGTATATGCCACCTGTATAGTGGGCGTCATTGGCGACGACGTGGAAGCCGTTTGCAGTCAGGCCGAAAAAAAGCACGGCATCCGCGTTATCGCCGTCAAGGCTCCGGGCTTTTCGGGCACCAAGTCCACTGGCTACCGCATGGCCTGCAACGCACTCATGCAGCTCATGCTGCCCCACGCAGACCAGCCCAAGGTTCAGGGCGTCAACATTCTTGGCGACTACAATCTGGCCGGAGAAATGTGGATCATTAAAAACTACCTGCGCGATATGGGCATTCCCGTGGTTTCCGCCATCACCGGCGACGCGGCCTATGAATCGCTCATTAAGGCTCCTGCGGCCCAGCTGAATATTGTGCAGTGCGCCGGGTCCATGATGTACCTCGCCCGCCGTATGGAAGATGAACTGGGCGTGCCCTGGATGCGCGCAAGCTTCTTTGGCGTGGAAGACACCTCCACCGCCTTGCGGCAGGTGGCGGAGCGGCTGGGCGACGCGCAGGCCCTGCAATACGCCGAAACCATTATCGGCAGACGCTCCGTGGAAGCCACAGATTTTCTTGACCGCTACAAACCCCACTTTGTGGGCAAAAAGGCTGCCATTTTCGTAGGCGGCGGCTTCAAGGCCATCTCGCTCATACGCCAGTTCAACGAAATGGGCATTGAAACCGTGCTTGTGGGCACGCAGACAGGCAAACCCGAAGACTATGAAATCATCGCAGGCCTGGTGAACCCCGGCACAGTCATTCTGGACGACGCCAACCCGGCGGAGCTGGAAGCCTTCATGAAGGAAAAGGGAGCGGACATTCTGGTGGGCGGCGTCAAGGAGCGCCCGCTGGCATACAAGCTGGGCATTGCCTTCTGCGACCACAATCATGAACGCAAGCACGCCCTGGGCGGTTTTGAAGGTGTGGAAAACTTCACCCGTGAGGTGAACCTTTCCCTTAACAGCCCCGTATGGAGCCACACACGCGGGGCAGACTCCTACGCCGCCACGGCCGCTACACAGGCAGCCTTGGTACGTCAGGCCCTGTCAGCAACACACGTATAGCCAAGTCGCACAGCCAAGCCGCATTACAAGACCGCGCCGCTTCCGCCCGCGGAAACAAGGAGACGACGATGAGCGCCAACCTGGTAAACCTGAACACCAACCCCTGCAAGATGTGCATGCCTCTGGGCGCGGCCACAGCTTTTTACGGTATTAGAAAGTGCATGACCATTCTGCATGGTTCACAGGGGTGCAGCACCTACATCCGGCGGCACATGGCCACCCACTACAACGAACCCGTGGACATCGCCTCCTCCTCCCTGACAGAAGAAGGCACGGTTTTCGGCGGCGCGAAAAACCTCATCAAGGGGTTGGAAAATCTTATCAGGCTCTACCAGCCCGAAGTTATCGGCGTGGCCACGACCTGCCTGGCCGAAACCATCGGCGAAGATGTGCCCGCCATCATCAAGGATTTTTACGAAAGCCACCCCGAAGTGATGGCCGCCATCATTCCCGTAGCCTCGCCAGGGTACGGCGGTTCGCAGTACGAAGGATTTTTTCGCGCGCTGCACGCCGTGGTCCGTCATGTGCCTATGAATACCACGCCCAATGGCCGCATCAACATCATCACAGGCCATCTTTCCGCCGCCGACACGCGGGCGCTCAAGGCTCTGCTGGACATGAGCGGCCTCGAGTACGTGCTGCTGCCCGACCTTTCGCAGAATCTGGATGGCGGGCATGAAGAAACCTACAACCGCCTGCCCCAGCACGGCACGTCCCTTGAAAGCATATCCCTTATGGCTGGCGCGCGCATGACGCTGGAACTGGCCCCCTTCTGCCCGGAGGAATATTCCCCCGGCGCGTACCTGCGCGAAGCCCACGGCGTGCCCCTGCTGCGCATGGGTCTGCCCGTGGGCCTTAGCCTTACCGACGCCTTCGTCTCCACCCTCGAGGCTCTGGGCGGGCAAATCCCGGCCAGCGTGCGGCAGGACCGCGCCCGGCATCTGGACGCTATGATAGACGCCCACAAGTATAACGCCCAATGCCGCGCCGCCATATTCGGCGAACCGGATATGGTACATGCCCTTACCCACGCCTGCTGTGAAAACGGCGCAACGCCGCTGGTTGCCGCCACGGGCGCGCGCTGCTCCGGGCTGGATGCGGCCCTGCGCCCGATCATGACCAAAGCCGCCGAAACCCAGTTTGTGGATGGATTCGACATTCTGGATTTTGCTGATTTTACCGCCATTGAAAACGCGGTGACGACCCACAACGTGAACCTCATGATCGGCAATGGCGATGGCCACCGTATTGAGGAGCGCCAACACATACCCCTGCTGCGCTATGGCTTTCCCATCCACGACAGAATGGGGGGCCAGCGCACACGTATTTTACTCTACGACGGAGGCACCTCGCTTATGGAATCCACTGCCAACGCCATGCTGGCGCGCACAGAGGTCAGCTTTCGCGAAGAACTGTTCCGCAAGTACTACAGGGCTGAAGAAGAAAAAACCGCCAGTACCCCAGCCAGTACCCCCACCTGTAGTCAGGCGGAGCCGCAGGCCGCGTCGCATACAGAGCGGCCTGCGCCATCCCCTGCTGTTCCAAGCGTCAGCGAACGCACGGCGTCCCACCCCTGCTTTACCTGCGGGGCCTGCGCCACGTCAGCCCGGCTGCATCTGCCCATCGCGCCCATGTGCAACCTGAGCTGCAACTACTGCCTGCGCAAGTACGACTGCCCCAACGAAAGCCGCCCTGGCGTGACCACCGCCGTGCTTTCGCCGGAACAGGCCTTTGAACGCTTTATTCAGGTGCGGCGCGACATGCCCAACCTCACAGTAGTGGGCATAGCCGGGCCCGGCGACTCCCTTGCCAATGCCGAGGCGACCTTTCGCACACTTGAAATGATCCGCGCCGAAGATCCGGCTATCACATTCTGCATGTCCACCAACGGCCTGGCCCTGCCCGAGCACGTGGAAGACATGAAGCGCGTGGGCGTAAGCCACGCCACTGTGACCATAAATGCTGTCGATCCCTCCATCGGGGCGCGCATCTACCGCTATGCCGACTTTGGCGGAACGCGGTATACGGGCGAAACCGCCGCCGCCCTGCTACTGGCAAACCAGCTGGCGGGCCTGCGGGCGCTCACGGCGGCTGGCATCGTGTGCAAGGTCAATACGGTACTGCTCAAGGGCATCAACGACCACCACATTCCCAAGGTAGTGGAAACGGTGCGCGACCTTGGCGCGGAGCTGACCAACATCATGCAGCTTATTCCGGTCAAGGGCAGCGCCTTTGAACACATGCCCCTTGTGAGCAACAAGGAACTTATGGACATGCGCAAACGCTGTGAGCCCACCCTCAGGCAAATGTACCACTGCAAGCAGTGCCGCGCCGATGCTGTGGGTCTTCTGGCGGACGACCGCTCCATAGACTACCGGCCCATCAAAATCGACAAGACTCCAGCTCCGTCAGAAGACCACACTGCCAACCCCGCGCCCATTGCCCGGCGCATCCGCATTGCGGTGGCTTCCAAAACTGGCGGCACCGTGGACCAGCACTTTGGGCAGGCTGACCAGTTCTTCATCTATGAAAGTGACGGACGTGAAGCCAGCTTTGTGGAAACACGCAGTGTGTCCCGCTACTGCAAGGGCATGGACGACTGCGGTGAAAAGGCAGGCCGTATGGACGGCATTCTGGCCGCCGTGCAGGACTGTGAAGGCGTGGTGGCCCTGCGCATCGGCGCGAGCCCGCTGGAAAAGCTGCAAACCAGAGGCATCAGCGTTTTTACGCGCTATGAGAAGGTGGACAAGGCCGTTAATGAGGCAGCCAGGGCCCTTTGCGGTTGAGGTCATCATTCTCGCGACGCGGCCCGAGGCTTGGCGGGCCGCGTCGTTCTTTCAGGCATAACCAGCCAAAGGCAGGCCTGCCACAATGCGTACAATTCAACTGCTGGATATCACACTCAGCCTCTTCAGTACGGCCATGCGTTCAGGGCCCGGCCGCCGCAGGCCCAAGCTTTCACACGAAGAATTTACCAGCTGGGCCGGGCGCTGGCAGGTTCTTTTGCAGGATATGGGCTTTCTTGTGGAAATTCCGTCTGACCTGCTGCAACCTCTTCACGACGCTTCGCCTGCGGCTCAAAAGGCAGAATCTTATACAGACCAGCATGCCCCCCTGCTGCCTGCTGCAGCAAAAGACGCGTCTAAAGCAGATGAATGCGGGCCAACCACTGTTAGAACAAACAGCATTGCAGGAACAAATTCGCTTGAGGCAAGCAACCTCGGAGCGGAAGCCAGCGGGGCAGGCGCGGCCTCAGTACCGGACGGGCAATCAACCTGGCTGCGCATGGGTGGCTGTGACGACGCCCTCCCCTTCACGGAGCTTGGCTTTTTCGACAAATTCATAACCCTGCGCGATGTATTGGAATTCTGCCCAGGCGATCAGGCAGGATGCGCCACCGCCCTAGCGGTGCTGTGGCTGTTACGGGGTGGCAAACGTGTGGCCGGCAGCATCGGCGGCCCGGCCCTGCACGGAACTTCTTCAGGCCCGGCGCTTGAAGAAGTGGCCCTGTGTCTTGAAAGTCAGGGCGTACACACAGGTCTGAGCAACCTGCACAAACTGCCCGAGGCCGTAGCCCTGTTGCGTACCGCCGGATTTCGCGTTTCACCCCACAAGGCTGTATTGGGCGACCACATTTTTGCGGTAGAGTCTGGTATTCATGTGGACGGCATTGCGAAGAACCCCGCTCTCTATGAAACCTATCCGCCCGAAAGCGTGGGACTTGCGCGCAGTATTGTGATCGGCAAGCACTCCGGCAGGGCGGCCCTGCGCCTCAAAACCGCCCAACTGGGTATCGACCTTGTGGAAACACACGAAAACCGGTTGCTGGCAGCCGTACAAAAAATGGCCATGCGCCAGCAACACAGCCTCAGTGACAGACAGTTCGCCGCGCTTTGCGCATCTGTCAAAACGCCCTTCGGCAAAAAACGGCACACCGCCGCCCAAACTGAAAGCCGTCCATTGGAGAAAAGACATGGCTGACGTCATTCTTGTGGACACCACATTGCGGGATGGCGAACAGGCTCCCGGCTTCGCCTTTTCACACGGTCTCAAGGTGCGCCTGGCGGCCCTGCTGGATGCTGCGGGCGTGGGGCAGATAGAGGCGGGCATTCCGGCGATGGGGCCGGACGAAAGAAAAACCCTGCGCAAGATTATGGATGTCTGCTTTCAGGCGCGCATCTCCACCTGGAACCGCCTGTGCGAGAACGACATCAAAAATTCCCTGACCTGCGCGCCGCACGTCATTCACGTGTGCTGCCCCCTTTCTGACCGGCAGATCTGCAGCAAGCTCAAAAGCGACCGTCAAAAGGTTATGGCAGCCCTGCGGCAATGCATTGAGCTGGCAGCATCGGGCGGGGCGGAGGTCAGCGTGGGTTTTGAGGATGTTTCATATACGACAGAGCTGCAATTGACCCAGGCGGTGGACGTGGCGGCCCAGGCCGGGGCGCGGCGCATACGCCTCAGCGACACGGTGGGCAGATACACGCCGGACGCCGTGGCCAAAGCCGTACGGCTGGTGCTGCGGCAGGGGCTGGAAGCAGAAATACATGCCCACAACGATTTGGGCATGGCTGTTCCCAACTCACTTATGGCCGCATACGCGGGTGCGCGCTATGTGGACACCACCCTGTGGGGCATTGGCGAAAGAGCGGGCAACTGCGGCATGGGAGCTTTTACCGCGGCTCTGGACCGCCTTGAACATCTTACCTGCGCCGTCAGCGGACAGGGCGCGGCCCGCCTTGAAAGAAAGGCCGCACCCTTTATCCCGCGCGCTCTTCTGGAAGCGTGGAATGTACCCGCCGTGCGGCGCACCTCACACGCGTTCCCCTCTTCATGAAGACCGCGCAATACCTGAAGCAGCCCAATCGGGACAGCGCATGCTTTCAAGGGTTGAAAACAATCAACTGTCGGGCCTCTGCCCGACAAATAACGATGCCACCCGCAAGACGGCCATGCTCTGACAGTTCCGGCAAACCCGAGGGGTGCAATTGCGCATATGGCTGATGCCCGACACTTGCCGCCATCGCCGGACCAGAAGTTTTTTGAACCTGCCCTATAACGGATTCGGGCAAGAATCCGGCCTGCGAGGCTGATATGGAATGCACCTACATTGTCCTTCTGGAAGACGATCAGCACTGTCTGACCACCATCAAGCAGTGCGCCCGGCTGGCGGTATGGCAGCGTAGTGCCAGCAGCGGCGAAATTAAAACCGCCCCTAAAAGCGCATGGCAACAGCTGGCGGCCATCCCCTTCACCCTTTCAGGCTGTTATGAGCTGGCGGAAATGCGCACCCGCATAAAAGCCCTTGAGCAGCATTTGCCCCGGGGAGCCGTCATCGCCGGAACCTCCATTTCAGGGCTGGCGTACAATGAGTTCAGCCATATGGGGTTTTGCCTGTGTGAACTGGAAAGCTTCAGCCCCGACATTCTGGATGCTCTGGCGGCAGAAGTGGCGGCCAAGGCCGAGCCCTCCACGCAAATTCCCACAGAGCCCGTTTCAGGCGACAGCCCGGGGAGCTACAAAATCAACCTTATGGAGGTGCAGGCGGCGCACCCTGAAGTATCGTCCAAAAAAGCCCTGCGCCCTTTTTTGGCTTCAACGCCTTTTGTTGAGCTTGAGATCATCTGTTCACACATGCCTCCCTGGCTTGAGGGGCACATGAAAGAACGCAACCTGACCTGCTCCCGTTCGCGAACGCCGGAAGGCAACCTGCGCCTGCGCATCTCGCACGCCCTGTGCAACCAGACGCCCAACAGCAACACCGGAGACAGACCATGAGCTCTTCCACAAAGCTTGAAACAGTGGCAACACCCTATGGGTGCATGCATAATGTGCATGTTCTTTCCCGCTGGGACAATGGCGCTCCCCGCGCCTGCCACTGCCTTGCGCCGGATATCGCTCCCACGCCTCACGGTTGGCTCATGCCCCTGCACGACATCACCGACGTGCGCCGTAGTTGTGAAAACAGTTTTACACTCTACCCCAACGGCATGTGGCGCAGCCTGGAGTTACAGCATCAAACCAGCGTGCCTACGCCTCTGGGGCTTTTGCCCGCGGAATGGCTGTCGTGGCATCCCGGCGGTGCGCTCAAGCGCATCCTGACGCGCAAGGGAAGATTGAGCGGCTACTGGACTGAAAAGGATGAGGAGGCTCTGGCCCCCTGCCTCGACCTGACGTTGCCTGCAGGCCGGTTCACGGGCAAGGTGCAGGGCCTGCGCTTTCATCCGGGTGGGCAATGCGCCAGCATAACCCTTTGGCCGGGACAAATCTGGACCATCTCCACCCCTGTGGGGCCGCTACCGATACGATATGGGTGTGCGTTTTATGAAGACGGTTCCGTTCGAAGCTGCGAACCCGCCCGTCCTGTCAGCGTGCCAACGCCTCTGGGAAATATCCGCGCCTTTGACCCTGCTGCCCAGGCCGTTTGCGGTGATACAAATTCACTGGAATTCGCTAGCCCTGAAACTTCAGAGTCCCAACCCGGCGCACTACGGTTTGCTGGCGCTACAAAAACATACGCTTCCCTCCATAGTGGGCCAGAGACAGACGAACCGCGTTCAGAAGCAAGTGAAGGCAACGCGGTGCTGAGCCTCAGCACCATCAGCACTGCACTGCACTGGAAATCTGGAACCAACGCAGGAACCATAGCTCCCCGCATGGAAACAGATCAGCTCACGGGTATGAGCACAGTGGTTGTGCCCCTGCACCTCAGCTTTGGCCCGCGCGGGCAGCTTGCTGTTGACGATGGACTTGAGAAATACACGCTGCAAATGACCGCAGTGCAAATTCAGCCTCACATCAACTTGCCCGACATGCGCAGCACACTGGCAGGTTCACTGGCAAAAATGCCGCTATAACAGGGGCAACAGCGCAATCCAGTTTACGCCCCTTGAGTGAAGCTTCTTCTTAGAGCATTTAAACTTTTTCAAAGTTTAAATGCTCTAACGCTGCACAAGCGTACAGCGCGCCGCAACATAATGACAACTTTGAAATGTAATGCATTTCAAAGTTAATCTGCTCTAGTCCTGCCGGGCCCGCCGGTTACATCGTCTGCGAATTTGCGGTCTGAACTTTAGCACCAGCCATGCTGCGGCATTCTGACCAAGCCCGAGGCTCAAATATCAAACCACATGTCTTCGGACGCATCATGATCGTACTGCCCAAGGTACTCACGCAAACGCGAAGAGCCGCAGCCGGATATTTCAGTCCAACTGAGGCGGCTCGGATCTTTTTCCCAGTTCAGCTCATAAATAAAGTGCATGCGTACAGCCAGTACGTTTGGCAATTCGCTTCGAAAGAAGCCCATTTTCTTGCCCAGGAAAACGTAGGGCTGGTCCATTGATGGAGAAGCGGCAGGAACCATGTAAAACAAAATATCAGGCTCACCGGACAAACTCTTGATATCCGGTTCTTCTGGCATCCAGACGCAGGCACCACTGGCAGAAACATTCACTACGGGCGTTTCGGCATCAGCCTCATGACTGTGGCGGTGCAGCAAACTGGTAAGGTCGCAACGAAATTCCGGCGTCTGGGCTATACGCAGCGCGCCTGATGCACGGCAATACTGGTTCGTCCAGTCAATTCTTTTATCCCGGCGCATTTTTCGGACAAAACACCTGCTGGCCAAACGCAAGCTTACATGGCTGATTTCGCCCCGGTTATTTTTTTTCACGCCAAGCACCCGGCCCGCCCCTCGATACCCCAACCTTTCCAGCCCGTTGCTCTGGTTCTTTCGCATCAGGCAGAAAAAAAACTCACACCCATATTGATGGATTTTACATCCCCGCGACAGTACCTCTGTCTCCTGCACTACAAGCGTTGCTTCCCTGCCCAAAACATTGTGCAAACGGCCATAAAGCAGCACATCTCTTGGCCTTCCTTTCCAGGGTATGCAGCAAGTCACCTTAACAAAGGTTCTGTGCCTTTGAGCAGCAGCAAAGGCCTCGCGATCATCCGAGTTCCAGATGCAGCAGATATCGTTGCTTGTTTGCTTCATGACACCACGGACTCTCTAGTTTATTTACTATATCTCTATAAATACTCATATATAACGCTGCATATAAAAAATATGAGCAAAAAAGTATTCAATCTGCACTATACTTTAATTTAATTCATTAATCTTTGCGCACTACAATCAACGTTACATCAATTATCCTGTAGCCTGCACTTGGTGCACATTTATTTTTAAATCCACTGCCCACACGTAAGGCACAACGCCCCGAGCGCCCGGTTAAAGCCTGAGTTTTTTCGCATGGGCTGACTGCAAATGGATGCATTGTGCGCTAGAAACAAACTTTCACAACGCAAGTAGGGTATTTATTGAATAATTTATGTTTCAGTATGAACATTTTCAATAAAATACAACGGGTAGGAATAATTGTGTGATTTCGTATTGGCTACAGGGTAACCCCTGTATCGTGTTTATCTTGTGCGCTCAATAAGATTATCCCTTTGAACCACAGTAAATACTAACCCACTAAGTGCATGCATTGTCAACGTAATCAGGCATCAGAATAATCTGTCAGTTCATATATTAAATAGAGCAATGCAGCATTCCGATTCCGCCACTTCAAAATTCCCACTCTATCCCCAAAAGTTTATTCCTGATTACAGCTAACAGCCCTTCAGTAAAACTTTTCATTCGACTATCAGATACTCAAAACACACAGTAAAAAGCAAAACTATCAAAAATAGCTTCTGATGGTTTTATTTTATCAATCACACCTGTGATTATGCACTCAGTCAGTAAATAAAACTCATTACCAACGCAGATTAAAATACCATGTACTGCACGGCAATACGATAAAATTAAATACTCTTATGCTTCTCACAATAAAAAAATACACTTCTAAAATTATTCAACGACAGCACAACTTTGGTTTACTTTCAAAAATATCAATTGCACAAATCAATTCATACACAATCAAATTTTGTTATATAAGAATAAAACATTTGACTTAAAGAAGAAAATACATTTATTGTTTCGCATAGAAAGGCTTTATGCTTCTCTTCTATTATCGCGTTACCTATTTTAAATGATGCATAGCCATTTTTCTGGCTATAATCACACAAGAGTAGCGCGCAGATGCGGATATCTAAAAGTGGTTATATGTTTTCATATTTACCACTTTGGCGTAAGCGCAGTCGATATCAGCTCTGCCCCTCTTTTTCGGGGAGGGACTACATTCGCTTACTTCGACTCCTTTTGGGAGACTCCAGGTTGTCGCTACGGCAGGGCCGCGCGCTGGGGTTACACGACCCTGCCGGTTATCATTCCAGTGAATGTATCCATACAAGATACAAAAGAGTCAGGCCCTATGGGGGAGGTGCCGCAAGCACGTCTGGCCAAAGCCCTTTTGTAGAAGAAAGCACTCATGCCACGGATAATTGGGCATAAGATCAGGAGCAACAAATGATGGACAATAACTTTTTTGACTACTCCCTCGCAATGGAACGCATAAAATCGGTTACAGGGTGCAAGACACAGCAAGATCTGGCAAAATTTCTAGGCGTGTCACAGTCATGCATTTCGGACGCAAAAAAGCGCATGGCAATCCCTGCCGAATGGCTACTAAAGCTTTTGAGAAAACAGGGTATCAACCCGGAATGGATTCGTAGCGGCATGGGAGCTCAATACCTGCACCCCAGCGAATCCAACAGCGACATTCTGCCGAACACCCACCACAGGCCATCATCAAGCTGCATGATGCAAGAATTCTTCTTTTCCCTTGTCAGAAGGGCGATGGATGGCAGGGCAATGGACAGTAAAAAACTTACATAGCAAAAACATGAATGCCATTCTGCGCAGCCGGGCATTTTGATTGCGAAGAACAGCATTCAGTTGTGGAATCAATAGTCGGCCACTGGCAGGGGGCAACCTGCCAGTGGCCTTTTTATGCCCCCTGAGTCCCCAGGCCGCCCACAGCGGCACTCACATCACCATCGGCAGAAATGGAATTGACGGGAAAAACCCGTCCCACCCTGAGCATTTTTTCAAATTCGCATGCGGGCATGGGCTTGGCATAGTAAAAGCCCTGCGCGTTATAACAACCGTGCCGCATAAGTATTTTTGCCTGTTCTTCAGTTTCTACGCCCTCACAGATGGCACTCATTCCCAGCTGCTTTGTCAGCTCGATCATGCTTCCCAGCACGATCTGCGCCCTCCTGCCCGCAATATTTCTTTTCACAAAACTTCGGTCAAATTTTATGACATCAGCGGCAAAGAGTTGCAGCAGGCCGAGTGACGAATAGCCCGAGCCAAAGTCATCAATGGTCGTTCTGAAGCCAAGTTCTTTCAGTTGCTTGATCTGTATATTGGCGGCTTCGGGGTTACGCAGCATGGTGCTTTCGGTTATTTCCACTTCCAGTAGCCCATGCGGAATGGAATACCGGGAGGCTATTTCCACAAGCTTGCGGCTGAACTCGGGCCGCTCAAAATGCTGACTGGAAAAATTGCAAGATACCGTAGAGGCGCTGATTCCTGCGTTTTCCCAGCTCTGCAGGGCGCTGCACACCTGTTCGAAAATATGAAAGTCCACACGAAGCACATCACCACTGCGCTCAAACAGCGGAATGAAAGATCCTGGCAAAAGCAGGCCATGCGTGGGGTGGTACCAGCGCACCAGCGCTTCACTGCCGATGATGCCATTGGTGAGCATATCCACCTTGGGCTGAAACCAGACCTGTAATTCCCCTTTTTCAAGAGCAAAGCCGATGCCGTCTTTCAAATCCTGATGCAGCAATGAGACCTTGCGCATGCTTTCATCGTAAAAAACTACCCGGCTCTTGCCATGTTGCTTGGCTTCTTGCAGCGCATAGCCCGCCAGATCCAGCGCCTGCTGAATATCATGCGCGGCGCGATGTTCTTCATTGAAAATATAAACGCCGCAATGCAAGTCTATTCTGCTGGGGAAATTGCTTTCAAGCCGCCACTGCTCAACACTGTCGATGATATGGCGCACACGCTGCCCCAGCGTATCCAGCCCCTCATAGCGCACGAATGCTACAAACTGGTCAGCAAAGCACCGGGCACAGATCTCTGAGTCAGAAAGCGAATTTCGCAATGCATCGCCGCATACTTGAAGCAGCTTGTCACCAACAGCAAATCCAAATTTATCATTGATGATTTTAAACTTGTTTATATCAATTTGAATAATTGCATACGATTGCCCGCCATGTTGCTCCAGATGCGCGGCGCATTCGTCCTTGAATTTTTCAAGGGTATTTAAGCCCGTGAGCGCGTCACAACTGAGCACACTCTGCATTCTTGCCCTGACTTTTTTTCTGTTAAGGCAGTAAATGATCAGCAGCAGTACACTGGCGGCAAGGCCGGCCACCGCAACCTCAACACCGGTAAAGACGCCTTCAGGCAAATGGCCAGCCCCCGCGCGCTCGCCCTCGAACAAATAGCTGCCGAGCACACCATCCCGCCCGTCAACAGTCAGCATAGGGGCGACGCTTTCTAGCCAGACCGCGCCGTGCAGCATTTCCCAGTCAAGATTAGGTATAGCGCTTATGGAACCAAGCCAGTGTACAGGCCCCAGCCGCTGACGGCGCTGATCATATGCTGAAATATGAGACCGCAAAAACCAGTCTTCCTTAAAGACGCGAAATGAAGACTGCTGCGGACTGGCAGAGTCGTGCCTACGTTCAAACAGCCACCAGACCCCACCAGCGTTCCCAGGCACGCTTTCAGCAAAAGTAGCGCCCTTTTCTGTCTCAAAGCGTTGTGTACCGCCTGATAAGGCAGCGTCTGCAGTCGCGGGCCGTGTGGAATTTTCATGAACTGCGGCGCTTTCCTCGGGTTCAACCAGTCTGGCAACCATACTTACGCCCGCCACCAGCCTGTCGGCAAAGGCTGCGGCATGCCGCGCTGAGGAGTAAAAATTTTCTCCGTCCCTAACCACGGCAGCAATGGAAATTGAGGCACAGGCCAGCAGAAGCAGCGCGGCCAGTATTGGTAAAATTTGTCTCATCTGTTGTCTCGCGATATCGAGGATCAACGCATTGTATATGTAAAAAGACTGCTGCCTTTGCCAGAACAAAAGGCATTCATCTTGTTTTATAAAATGGTTTGCTTCGCTGTGTATAAAGTGTGACGGCGTACGGGCTGATAAATTTAACTGCGGCGTGGGCGATTTTGCATTCCTGCAAGAGCAAGAAATAGTGCCCGTATAGTGAGAGTAACTACTATTATAAGCGGAAAAATGTAAACCAATTCTATCCAGCGATAAAAAAAATCGCCAAATATCGTTGTTTTTAACCATCAATTATATCAGAAACGCTTTTCCGGTTTTACGGCTAAACACTTTACACATAAAAAAAATCTGGATAATTTTGCCTCTTCAAACACAAAAAACATTACCTGCCACTTTACCCGAAAAGATTTAGCCCAATATTCCTTTGCTTCTGGTTTGCGGCGTACTTTGACATATAACTGTTCAAAATTACTTCTCATTGCCCGCCATGCCATGCTACGAAAGTTATTTTTATGTAACCTCCACGAGGTGATGACCTATGGCCCATCCAGACGACTCTGAAAATTTCTTTGCCCGTGAGGGCAATTCGCAAGCAGAAGATGTAATAAACTATGTACAGGCCATGTTAAACCGCAGCACTGTTGAGTGCAGTACTATTCCAGAAAACATTCGCGGCATCCCGGGTATTGAAAAATTATCTTCTTTGCTTTTCGGCATACGGCACATGACAAACACCCTCAGCAAGGGGGATCTGGACTACAGCTGTTCTGAAAAAGGATACGTCATCGGCTCGCTTAAATCCCTTCAGGCTGATTTGCGTCACATGACGTGGCAAGCGCGTTGTATCGCCAGGGGCGACTATCAACACCGCGTGAATTTTCTTGGCGACTTTTCTACGGCTTTCAACACGATGGCCGAAGAGTTGGATAAAAGCGTCACCAAGCTCACGTCCCTGTCCACAGAGTACAAGGAAATGTCCAACAGGGATGCGCTGACGGGCCTGCTGAACCGCCGCGCCTTTACCAATCAGGCATTGGACGCACTGCAAGAGCACGCCGAAAGATGTTCACAGGCCGTCATCATTATGGTGGACCTGGATTACTTTAAAAAAATCAACGACACATGGGGGCACGCATGCGGCGACGAAGTACTGCGCCAGACGGCGCGGCTGCTGTTGTCCCGTTTACGTGAAGAAGACATTTGCTGTAGATATGGCGGGGAGGAGTTTATTTTGCTGCTGCCCCATACGGACATTCAGCGGGGGGTGTACGTTGCGGAACAACTGCGCCAGAACTTCATTGAATCCTGTATTGTTTATGACGGGCACAACGTGCCCGTGACAGCCAGCTTTGGCGTGAACGGCGTCAGCCTGGACAGCCCGCAAAAATGTCTGAACTCTGTTTTTGACAAGGCCGTAAAACGGGCAGACAAGTACCTGTACGCAGCCAAAAGAGGCGGCAGGAACAAGGTTGTCAGCAACGAGAGGGCTATTGCCAGCCTTACCCCCATGCGGCGGTCAACGCAGAATGATCCCGGCTCTGACATGACGCCCCGGCCTGCCGGGCAGGAAGTCGGTATTTAAACCAGAATTTATATCAAAAAGCAGGCTCTGGGCAGCGCCGCCACAAGATGAGTTGCCTTGTTATCTCACGGGGAACGAGCTTTTTATGCAGGGAGTGCTCTCTGATGGTACTCGACCGGAATAAAAAGAAGTCCGGCGCAAAAAGCTGAAAGGGCGCTGTACCGACGCGGCTTAAACAGCAGCAAGCGCCTTTTCCAGACAGATTGCAGCGTAGTCCAGATCCTCACGGGTATGGGCAGCCATAACCGTCAGCCGCAGCCGCGCCATCCCCTTGGGCACGGTGGGATACCGTATGCAGGGCGCAAAAACTCCCAGAGCCAGCAAGGCATCCGCCGCTTGAGCGGCCTTTTCCTCATCGCCCACCATGATGGGAATAATGGGGCTCTGCCCTTGGACATCCATACCAATCCGGCCCAATTTTTTCACAAAATAGGCAACATTGCCCTGCAAGCGCGCCACCAGTTCCGGGTGAGCGGCTATATACTCCAGCCCCGCCGCTGCCGTGGCCGCCGTGGAAGGTGAAGGGGCTGTGGTGAAGATGAAGGAGCGAGCCGTGTTGCGAATCAGATCGCACAGGCTTGAACTGCCGCAAACAAATCCCCCTTCACTGGGAACCGCCTTGCTCAACGTGCCCGTAACCACAGGCACATCGTCGTGGCTCAAGCCAAAATGCTCCAGAGAACCACGCCCCGTGGCCCCAAGCACGCCAGTGGCATGCGCGTCGTCAACCACAAGCGTCAGGCCATACGTCCGTGCTATGGACGCCAGATCGGGCAGACGCGCAATATCGCCGTCCATGCTGAACACGCTGTCGGTAACGATAAAACCCTGGCGAGGCCGGAGGTGGCGAACCCGCTGCAACAGGTCGTCCATGTCGTTATGAGCATAAACAGCGGTAAGCCCTCGCGCCAGGCGGCAACCGTCAATAATGCTGGCGTGGTTGAGCGCATCGCTGAAAATTACGGTATCCTTGTGGCACAGGGAACTTATAACGCCCACATTGGCCGTGTAGCCGCTGGTAAAGGCCAGGGCCGCCTCACTGCCCTTGAATTCGGCCACAGCGGCCTCAAGACGCATATGCGGGGTCATATTGCCCGTCACAAGCCGTGAACCGCCTGACCCTACGCCAAATTCTTCCACTGCGCGGATAGCCTCGCGGCAGATATGCCCGTTGGTGTTAAGTCCCAGATAGCTGTTGGACGAAAAAAGCAGCACACGCTGGCCGTCAATCACCACTTCCCTGCCTTGCGGCGTCGAAAGGGTGCGTAACTTCCGGTACAGATGTGCGGCCTTGATGGCGTCAATTCGGGAGGCAAAGCTGTCCATGCCTACTCCATGCAGACCATGACGGGCTGATGTTCAAGATAGTCCATGCACTGTTCCAGGCTGCCCGGCTCTCCCCTGAAGAGAAAAATGCGGCCTCCCAGTTGCATGCCGCTGGCCTTGATGTGGTGGATGCGCACATACCCCCGGTCGCGGGAGGCGAAGTAGCCCGTCGTGTAGTCGGGGTCATCGGAAATACACAGTTCGCCGATAATCTGGGGGCAGGACGCCACCTTGCTGGCAAGACAAAGCGCCTCTTTGAAGTGATTTTTGCCTTCGCCGCTATTGCCCGTATAGTCCATACATGTGGCCCGTACCCCGCGCTGCTGGTCTGGCTCCAGCCGTTGCAGATTGTCTGCATGCAGCAGCACGGCACCGCGCATGGGTTCGCGCAAGCCATACAGCAGAGACAACACAGGGGCGGATTGCAGCCCCAATGCGCGAAGTTCGGCATCCAGTACCCGGCGGGCTTCATCCATATCTTGCACTTTGGGATCACGCACGGGCAGAGCCTGTATGGTCAGAAGAGGCCGGGTTATGTGCCGTACCGTAACTGTTACGTTTTCAGCCGGGCCGTTGGGATGTTCCAGACCGCGTCTGGTCAGGGCGTCCATGACCTGAGCCATTTCACGCCGTTCCACAATGCGCTCTGCCCCCGAGATATGACGCGAACCGCTTTCTGCCCGCATCTTGATACTGTATAACATACCCTTTGCGTCCTCATTAAGCGAATCATTTTGCGCTGCAATGTCTGCACATGCCGCGCATGGCCAGCATCGCCCCGATGGCAAAAAGGTGCCAGCCAAGCGAGCAGCAAATTACGCCGAAATCACTGCCGAACCCCCGGGCCTGACTGCCAGCAGCATGGCCGCCCACATTCGCGATCTTTGTGGAGCCGACTCTTTCCCAAAGCCGCCTCTTGGTCAAGGGCGTAGCCGATGGAG
Organism: Desulfovibrio intestinalis; assembly: GCF_014202345.1. Classification (NCBI taxonomy): domain Bacteria; kingdom Pseudomonadati; phylum Thermodesulfobacteriota; class Desulfovibrionia; order Desulfovibrionales; family Desulfovibrionaceae; genus Desulfovibrio; species Desulfovibrio intestinalis. The sequence goes on along the minus strand of NZ_JACHGO010000003.1, from coordinate 8,546 downwards.
GCAAAACTTCAGTGCGTCAATGCCCCCGGCAACTTCTGCCAAAGAACAGAAGTAATGCATGGCAGCGATCAAGAACGCGGATATGCTGTACGGAAAAATCGGCTGACGCAAGATTCCACAAATGGCCAAAAAGACCGCACCATTTGTTGCCCAAAGGCAGGCTTCGCACATAAAAAAGGGGCAGTTGCCCAGGTGGGCAACCTACGCCCCCCCGTGCTGGTCTTGGGCAGCGCCAGTAAACAACGTCCAGCCTGGCCCCGAGGCAACCAGATTTTTATTGAACGGGACAAAACGGTCGGCCCATCTGGCAAAAAATGCGGGGTCGGCCACAACTGCATCGTAGGGTGAAAGTGACTTCTGGCCTGTCTTTTCAACCGCGTTCGGAAGAAAAAACTCCGCAAAAGGCCACCATACAGAGCGGAGTCCTTGTTCCCCCAGGCGCAGACAGTAATCCCATACAGCTGTATGCGGCATGCTGACGTCAAACCCGCCGGCCAGATTCAGGGTTTCAGCACGTGTGAACAGGCACAGGCTGTCCAGTGCGTCTACTGTTCTGGCCAGCATATTCCAGCCAAACCAGCTCGGCTCCTCAGAAGCAAGACCACGAAAGATCGCGGTCAGGCGGCCACTGCCGTCGGCAAGATAACCGCCGTGCAGCATAGTGCCCCTATCGCTCAACAATTTTCCGCCCACAGCCCCTACCCCGTCCCGGCAAAGGCATGAAACCAACTCCTCAAGCCAGCCATCCGTCAGGGGAACCACGCCGCCAGAAAGAAATCCTAAAATCCGTCCTTGCGCGTGTTGTGCCCCCATCTGCAACCGTGCCGGCTGTGCAAGCCCGGCGGCATGCGCCAACAGATGAACGTTTTTGGGCAGGACGCGCTGTACCTTTGCAAGAAACGGCCTGGAAGCAGTTTCGCTATGCAGCGCCAGAATTTCATATTTCCCGTAGCCCGTTCGGGCTGACAAGGCGGAAAGCTGCGCTCCCAAAAGGGGGAGTGATTCTTCCATATCAAGAATCAGGCTGACCAGAGGCCGCGGTTCCGGCAAGGGAAGCTTGAGCCGCAAAAACTGCAAATTGGGTATCGTTGACACGACAGCCCCAGCGACAAAACTCTCAATGTGCCCCTGAACCGCCTGTATTGCACTGCCCTCGACCTCGCTTTTTACCCTGACGTCAGTTGCCGTGCTGCCCGCATGCGCGCGCCAGTGGTAAAGCACCTGGGGAATATGGACAAAGCGTGCGGCGTCCTCGCCCGCCGTATACCGCAGCAGCATGTCAAAATCCTGCGCACCGCGAAAACCTTCCCTGAATCCGCCAAGATCACGCATGCGGTCTGTACGGTATACGCCGAGATGGTTGACGAAATTCTGCGCATACAGCAGTTCCCAATCCCATTTGCCATTTTTGAAGTGTGGATAAAAGGCGGAGCCGTCATCATTGACTTTGTCTTCATCAGAATAAAAAAGCAGGCCGTCTGGGTGCGTTGCTATGGCTTCAGCCACAATTCGCAGGGCTTCCGGTGCGAGCAGGTCGTCCTGGTCCAGCAGGGCTACATACGGATGGTGTGCCGCAGCAAGGGCCGTGTTGGTGGCAGCAGCTATATGCCCGTTTTCCGACCGACAGGTGACGCGTATTCTGGAATCAACGCTGACGTAGTGGTCCAGAACAGCCTTTACCACAGGGTCTGTGGAGGCATCATCTGCAATGCAAAGCTCCCAGTGTGGATACTGCTGCGCCAGCACAGATTCAATTGCAGCCACAAGGTGTTCTTTTTGTGGATTGTAAACCGGCATAAGCACAGAAAAGGCAATGTTCTTATCCAAAGAGGTACACGTTGAGGCCGCCGTTACGGATGGCTTCTGGGACAATTCAGACCTGTGCCGCCAGAGGGTATACGCCCAGGCCGCCCCTGGAGAGAGAGGAAGTTGCTGGCCTATCTTCCAGAATTTATTCATGAACGGCATATAGCTGGCAACTTTGAATTTGCTCGCGTCCTCCAGCCACGCTGTATACTGGTCTGCCAATTCGTCCATTCCAATACCAGCGCACCACTGATGCATGGACTTTGCGGCTGTAACGTATTCTTCAAACTCCTTGCAGAACCCCACCAGATTGCTGAACGCAAACGAAGCCGCCGCCCTGTCTCTTGCCATACACGCATGCAGATACAGCCCCAATGCCCCTTCTGGCGAGGGAAAAAGCTTGAGCATGGCAAGCTGAACAGCAGTGCTACCCTCTGCATCTACATCACAATCCGCGCGAACCAGGGCCTGCCAGCCTTCCTCCCATAACGGGTAACGCACAAGAAGATCCCTGATTTCATTACGGGCTGACACTGCGGCTATTCTGTTCAATTGCTGGCACTGCTGTAGGGGTAATGCACCTTGCAGGGTCTGCCACGGCCCTACCTTCAAAAACATGCCATCGTTTTTCAAATGCAGATGCCAGTCGGGCACAAGCAATGACAGGCTATGCTGCGCAAGATGGGCAAAATTCTCAGTTTCATGCTTGTGCCTGCCTGGCGTCTGGCTTGTGTGGTGGACCACCCGCGAATCGGGGTTTACGGTCATTCTGTAGCCCTGGCTGTACAGGCGGGCGCAGATGTCCACATCTTCCACGCCGTTGACGTAGTGTTCGTCAAACATACCTGCGGCCATAAATATGGAACGCGGCATCACCATACAGGCTGCCGTGATGATCTGAAAAAAACGCCGTTTTTTCGCCAGGGCACAGTCAGCGGCTATGCCTTCATAGAGGTGCCCAACCTTGAGATTGGGCGAAACAAAGACGCCAAGATGCTGCACAGTATGTCCGAAAATCGCGTCTTCGGGATAAAGCAGCACTGGCCCGGTGGCGGCAATATCCGGGTAGGCCGAAAAATCGTCGATAAGCGGCTGGTACCACCCCGGAAGGGGCACCGTGTCGTTGTTGAGAAAAATGAGAAATGTTCCCTGGGCCATTTTTGCCCCCAGGTTGGACGCTGGCCCAAAATTCAGGTTGGCTTCGCAGCGCTGATACCTGAACATGGCCCCAAAAAGCTGCGCCCCCAGAAGGGGGCATTGCTCCGGCGTTGCGTCGGAAGAGGCATTGTCCACAACGATCACTTCGCAGGCTTTGCCAGCAGTAGTGGCCGCCACCGCTTCAAGGCAGGCACGGGTGTACTCCCATTGATTAAAGACAGGAATGATAATTGAAGACTCAATATAGCCGGACATGTGCCCTCCGAAATTTTCTGCACCTGGCAACGACCGCCCACCATGCTCACGCCATTGACATGCCGTAAAAGATTAGTATGTGCTTTACGTGAGGTCAAACAAGGCTTGGGAGCAAATTGGGGGGTCTGCGAACTGCCCTGTTCAACAGTTTGAATGATCCATGGCGGCAGCTAAATTTTGTAATCTGCGGGGCCTCTTGCAGAGGATTGAGGCCTGCCTGTCACCGGCACCGAACGTTGAGCAAATTTGCCTTTGTACAATCAAGCGTCTAGTATTGTAGTCGTCAATCAACAGTGCCTGTTGAAACATCAAGATAACAACCTTAACTGCAAGGATTTATACTATGGGAGCACTGAGCATACAACATTTGCTTGTTGTGCTGGTGGTTGTGATCGTGCTGTTTGGCGCGAAAAGCTGCCTGAAATTGGCAGCGGGCTTGGCAAGGCCATAAAAAACTTCAAGCAGGCCACCAGCGAACAGGAAGAAACGGACATACCCGCCCGCGATAGCGAAAAAAACGACAACAAGCCGAAATAATCACGATTGTTCTTTGCATCTGCTGCGGCACCGGAATCTCTGGATATACAGACCTGTACTGAAGCCTGCCCTTTGCCTCGACGCCTGACGTTGACACACAAACCCCATCTTTTAGTCTGCTGCTGGCAAAAGACTCATATTATTACGGCGCTAGCCTGTTGCATGCGCCAACGGGCGAAACAAAAAACACCCGCTATTGGCCTCCCCCCGCCGACGCAACAGGGGACATGCCAATAGCGGGTGGCGCTGATTTTACAAAAGCAACATCAAAGCAGACGGTTTGCTGTTGCCTGCTACCTCAAGCTTTACTGGCTGGAGGACGGGTAAACAGCCTATTGGAACACCATACCTAGAGCCATTTCAGCCCAAATCCCGGCATGCCAGCTTCGTAGTGACCGCCAGCTCAGGCATTTGCTCCCTTCATTCCTTCCTGGGGGTAGCGTTCACCGTGTACTGCTTCCGCCGCAAATGCAGCATCAAGCAATGCAATGTCCTCTTGCGGCAGAGTAATCTGCACTGCACGGCAGTTTTCTTCAAGTCGACCAATACTGCGCGTACCGGGAATGACCACAAGGCGCTCATAACGGCTGAGAAGCCACGCCAGAGCGATCTGCGCCGAAGTGCAGCCCTGTTTTTCAGCCACAGCCTGCAAGGATGGCAAAAGCTTCGCATTGTTACGGAGATTTTCCCCCTGAAAACGCGGATTGGCCCGCCGGAAATCCCCGGCCTCCAACTGCTCCACTGAAGCGTATTTTCCTGTCAAAAACCCCCTGCCCAGGGGGCTGTAAGCAACGAAACCAATGCCCAGCCGACTGCATGCGGGCAAAACCGAGCCTTCCATTTCGCGCGTCCACAAGGAATATTCGCTTTGCAACGCAGCCACAGGATGCACGGCATGGGCCTTTTCCAGCGTAGCTGCTGAAACTTCGCATAAGCCTATATGCGCTATCTTGCCCTGCTTCTTCAGGTCGGCGAGTACGCCCATTGTGTCTGCGATATCGACATCGGTATTAATCCTGTGGGCGTAATACAAGTCTATGCGCTCCACACAAAGCCGCTTTAGCGATGCATCGCAGGCGCTGCGGATATAGTCTGGAGAGTTGTTGATGCTGCGTTTGTACGAGTCCGCAGGGTCTCGGTCGATGCCGAACTTCGTTGCAATGCGTATGCGACCGCTTGCGTACTCTTGTGGATGACGGGCAATGAATTTGGCGATAAGCCGCTCATTGTGACCACGCCCATACATGTCGGCAGTATCAAGCATGGAGACGCCCAGTTCCAGAGTGTGATCAAGAACCTTCAGACAAGCTTCGTCATCGGGCGAAGCACCGTAAAATTCCGACATGCCCATTGCGCCAAAGGAAATGGCGGATGCGGAGAACCCGTCGCCGAGCTCTCGTACTGGCATTGCTGTATTGTGCTGTGTCATTGTTTTTGTCTCCTCACCGTTATTTGTTTTCTGAGCCGTAGCAAACGCGGCCTGTTTTCTGTTTTGCTCAAGCAATACGTACCTTGCCAGCAGCAAGTTTGTCAGAGATTACGCCAAGCTTTGCGCCAGACTTTAAGGCGGTCTTTAAGGCAGGTTTTGAGCGAGCCTTGAAGCAGGAATTTCCCACGAAGTTGCGGCTGGTCGTGCGCGGCGCATTCCGAACATTTCCCGGATATGCAGGCCGGGTTATCCGCGCCCCTTTCGCCTCATGAACGTAGACAGCTATGACCGATTTGCATCATACTTCTTTTGTGATACCTTTTAGGTATGACAAAGATCATTTCTGAATCAGCCCTGAATGCAATCGATGTACGGCATTTTTATTATTTCTCTGTCGTTGCGGAGGAAAGCAGCCTGCGACGCGCTGCCGAACGGCTGTTTATGGCGCAGCCGCCATTGAGCCGCCAGATAAAACAACTGGAAGAACGGCTGGGGGTGGCCCTTTTTGTCAGGCACAGCAAAGGGCTCACCCTTACGGACGAAGGGGCCAAGGTGCTGGCAATAGTCCAACCGCTTTTGCGTATGAAAGAGGCAACCTACAAACGGCTGCGAGAGGAAATCCAGCCCGGCGCGCAAATTGCGCGCATCGGTTTCACAACCGCCTTTGAGCAGGGGATTTTTACCGATCTGGAGAAGCGGTTAACGAACTTCTACAATGGTGGGATTCATATACAGCGGGAAGCCTCAACCAGGCTCGCGCGTGACACGCGCAGGGGAAAACTTGACGCCGCCTTTGTCGCTCTGCCCCTGGATGCACCGGGGCTGCTGGTGCAGGAATTGCCCTATGCTGAACCAATGCTCGCCGCCTTGCCTGCCCTATGGCCGGCAGCCAAGGGTTCACCTGCGGAAACGCCATCTCTTAGAAGCTTTAATGAGAGGCCGTTATTCTGGTTCAAGCGGGAAGCTAACCCTGGTTTTTTTGACTATGCAAAAACCCGCTTTGCGCAGGCAAATTTCATACCCTGCTTTCTTGAAGAACCTGCGGAACACGACGTGCTGCTGGCCCGCATCGCCGCTGGTGAAGGCATGGGGCTGTTGCCAGCCTCATTTGCGGCAATACGAAGGGACGGCGTCGTCTTCAAGCCACTGCAAGAAAGCGATGCATTCCATTTACGCCTCGGCCTTGTTGCACTGCCGGACAAAAACCAACTTGTACAAACACTGGCCACAATGGCGCCGCCCGCGTGGGCGTGATGGAGGATACAGTAGTTACGGCGACAGGCAGGATACAGCAGGCCCAGAGTTGGCAGCAGAGCCATCGTCGATTCGCGGCAACGCTGTTCCAGGCAGGCAACAAGCAGCGCTACAACAACGATGGACTTGTGAGCGACAAAAATGCTGCGGCTTGGCCGCCCTCGTGGCGGCACAGACACCGCAGGCGCTGATGGCAGAACAACGGCACTTTCTTTTATGCACCTGAATTTTTGATATTTTAAAATATCCGGCAGAACAAATAGAGCCAACATAACTGGTGAGGCGCGGATTTCAAAAAATCTGTGCCACATCAAAGCATTGCAGCTACACGCTATTATGCAAAACGCGCGAAACCCTCTCGGCAAGATCCTTAAAAGAACAAAAAAGCGAACCATGTTCCAACAAAAAAGGGATTACAACAACCTGTTGTAATCCCCTATCTTCTTATGGTGCCGAAGGGGAGAATAGGCACCGCGACACCATCGCGTTAAAAACAGCCTGTAATCATTGATAATATTTTTTAGAAAATTTGTCTATGACCCCGCACTTTGACCCCCTAGCTTGACATCACTTAGGTGACTCTGTGTCAAGCTTTTTGATAGGAGCGGTCTATTTCTGTTTGTTTCCCCCGCAGGTGGTAATGCAAGAGAAGTGCTCCCCAAAAAGAGCAAAGCAAAGAGGGGAAAGGTTTTGCTTGACTCATGGCCTCATGAGAAAAAAGCGAGGCCTGGTTAACCTCGCTTCTGCCCGCATCGTCTGGTGAACCTTTCCTTTTACAGGTAATCAACACCCTACTTCCTTCTGGTGTCTGATTGCCAGAACAGTAACGGCTTCCCCGTTTTCGGCGTAGTGGTACAAAAGGACATATCCAGCCCCGCCAAACGGAATGAGCAATTCCCGGTGTTCAGGCTCCAAATCCTCAGCCGGACGTCCGGCTTGTGGGAACTGCTCCAAAAGTTCAGCCTGTTTCAAAATAAGCGCTGCCGCCGTTTTCGCTGCATCAATGTCTTTTTCAGCAAGAAAACTATAAAGGCGCTGAACACATTCAAGAGACCTCGGCGACCAGACGACTATATGTGACATTTGGGCGGCTCCACGTTGTCACCCGCTGCAAGTTGCGAGAGCCATTCCTTAGCCTCGGCATTCGTCAGATGTAGGCCTGTCCGTTGATATTCTTCCCAAGCGGCTATGCCTTCTTGCCGCCATGCTTCCCGTTTTTCTTCACGGCTCACAAAATTTTCTATTGCCTGAATCATGAGCGCGTGGGGCGTGCGTTGGCGGGATTCCGCAAGGCGCTGCAAGCGTTCACGCAGTTCGCCGGGTATTTTTATGCTGGTTGATAATGCCTTTAATGGGGCTTGTGTCTGCATAACTCCACCTCCTAAAAACAACAGTGGCTACCTTTTGGTTTTTAGTCAATCTGGGTTCCAAGGACGATGCCCTAGCCAGCGCCCTGCATGGTTGTGGCCGAGTTGGGTAGACTGGCTGCCGGGTTAAACGCGGGCCTTCGTTACTTTCTTACTTACAGGCCTGGTCTTTTTGGCTTCAAGCCGTGGCGTCTGGTCTGCCGGCGTGTGTGCAAACTCAAAGTGAACATAGAGCTTGATGAAAGCATGATAGCCCAGAGCCGCTAGTTGCTCGTCCGTGCCCCTTTGGTCCCAACCCAATGGAAAGATAACAGCACCGTATAATATCTGTCCATGCAAACAGGGCGGGATCCCCAAAAACTCCCGCCCTGCAACCAGCCAGTAGTTCTCTACCTGCCTTCACTTTCAGGCAAGGCCAACCTTTCCGGTTCACCCACAGCTTCATCCATTGCAGGGTGGCTGCCGCTTTTGCGGCTTTCCAGTTCCATCGATACCGCCGCCGCAGTGAATACCCCCGCGATTCCGGCCAGTATGCCACCTATAAACGTCCATTTACTACTCATGATTTGCTCCTTTTCAGTTGCGTAACTGCAGGAGGCGGGATAATTCCCGCCTCCTGCAATCAATTATTTTGTCGGTTAATCATCCCAATTTTCCTTGATGACCTGCAACACAGCAATGGCAACAGGTATCCATGCCAGTGGGTTCATATTAGCCTCCTTATGTGTCAGCAGCGCGGA